>NZ_JAYGGN010000006.1:0-372226 GCF_036314045.1 Microvirga sp. CF3062 | reverse complement strand
AGTCCGGCTACATGACCAAGGACCTCGCGCTGCTGGTTGGCGCCGAGCAGAAGTGGCTCTCCACCACCGGCTTCCTCGACAAGATCGACGAGAACCTGAAGAAGGCGATGGCAGCTTAAACAAAGCGTCATCAACATCTAGGATCAGAGCCCGGCCTCAAGGCCGGGCTCTTTTTGTTTGGGAGGAAGAATGGTCGAGAAACAGGAACCCGCGATGACCGGCGGCTGCCAGTGCGGCGCCGTGCGCTATGCGCTGATGTCCGAGCCGACCCATGCCAGCATCTGCCATTGCCGCATGTGCCAGAAGGCCTTCGGCAGCTACTTCGCGCCGCTCACCGGCGTGCCGCGCGGGGATCTGGTTTGGACGAAGGGGAAGCCCGGGATCTTCAAGAGCTCGGAGGCGGTGGAGCGCGGGTTCTGCCGGGATTGCGGCACGCCGCTGACTTTCTCTTACGTGGAGCGCGACCGCATCACCGTCTCCATCGGCAGCCTCGACGAGCCGGGCCGCATCACGCCCGAGATCCAGTACGGCATCGAGAGCATGATCCCCGTTTTCGAGAGGCTGCACACGCTGCCCGGCGAGCGGACGGAGGACGGCGCGTCACCTGATGAGTTAAGGAGAATGGCCTCGCGACAGCATCCGGATCACGACTGAGGGTTTTCCGAACCCCTCCGTCGTTCCGGGATACGCGGCTGAGCCTTAGATGTGCGCTCTCCAGAGCAAAGAACATGGATAGGGACGAACTGCCTGGGTTTTGAAACCTAGTGACCGCTGATGCATTGATCCATCGAACCTTTGCCGGACGCAGCACCTGCGGCCGGGTCCAGGAACGGGAGGAGACGCTGTGGTTGCCCTATCCCACCTAGGTGTTTCGAGGCCGCTTCATCCCCTTCATGCCATCCTTCTCGCTTTTCCGCTGCCTCTGTTCCTGGGCGCGCTGATCAGCGACTTCGCTTATCGGTCGAGCTTCCATATCCAATGGGCCAATTTCTCGTCCTGGCTCATCGCCGGCGGACTGTTTGTCGGCGCCTTCGCGGTGCTCTGGGCGCTGATCAATCTCTTTCGCCGGGGACCGGCTAGCAAGGGGCGACTGGTCGTCTATTTCGTCGTGCTGCTCGCCACGTGGGGGTTCGGCTTCGTCAACGCTCTCATTCACGCGAAGGATGCTTGGGCGACCATGCCGGAGGGTCTCTACCTCTCGGCGATCACGACGCTCCTGGCCCTCGTCGCAGCCTGGATCGGTTACTCCGGGTTTCATCGCGCAGGAGAGGTGAAATGATCCGCTCGTCCCTCCTGATCGGCACCCTGGCTCTCGCCCTTGCCGCCTGCAACGGCGAGCCCGAACCGCCGCAATATGGCGCCAGTCCGAACCTGCCCGAGCCGCAGCGCGGCCTGTTGCCATCCATGAAGATCCCGCGGCCGGCCCAGTGGGGGAACGATCTTCCGAAGGTACCGCAGGGATACAAGATTCAACCCATCGCCACGGATCTCAAGATCCCGCGCCAGACCATCGTCCTGCCCAATGGCGACATCCTGGTGGCCGAGGGGTCCGGCGGCAATGCCCCGACCCTGCGCCCCAAGGACCTGATCGCGGGCTTCATCAAGAGCCTCGGCAAGAGTTCGGTGAAAGGCGGCGACCGGCTGACGCTGCTGCGCGACGCCGATGGCGACGGCACCTACGAAATGCAGGGGGTCTTCGCCGACAAGCTCAACGCGCCCTATGGCCTCGCGCTGGTCAACGGCTCGATCTATGTCGCCAACCAGGATGCCCTGGTGCGCTTCGCCTATCAGGACGGGCAGACCCAGGCGAGCGGGCCGCCGGTGAAGGTGGCGGATCTGCCGGCCGTGATCAATCATCACTGGACAAAGGCCATGACCGCCAGCGCGGATGGGCGCTTTCTCTATGTGGGCATCGGCTCCAACAGCAACATCACCGAGCGCGGGATGGACGCCGAGGAAGACCGGGCGATGGTCTGGCAGATCGATTCCCAGACGGGCGCGCACAAGCCTTACGCGACCGGCCTTCGCAACCCCACGGCCCTCACCGTTCAGCCCGGTTCTGGCCAGCTTTGGGCGGTCGTGAACGAACGGGACGAGATCGGCCCCAACCTCGTTCCGGACTACCTGACATCCTTGCAGGAGGGTGGTTTCTACGGTTGGCCCTACAGCTATTGGGGCCAGAATGTCGATCCGCGCGCGCAGCCGCAGGATCCCGAGAAGGTCGCGGCAGCGATCCGCCCCGATTATGCCCTGGGATCGCACGTGGCGGCGCTTGGCGTCTCCTTCTCGACTCCGGCCATGGGCGAGAATTTCGCCGATGGCGTGTTCGTCGGCGAGCATGGCAGCTGGAACCGCAGCGTGCCGGTCGGCTACCGGGTGATCTTCGTGCCGTTCCGCGATGGAAAGCCTGCCGGTGAGCCGATCGACTTCGTGTCCGGCTTCCTGGTCGACGACGGCAACACCCGGGGACGGCCGGTCGGGGTGACGGTGGATCCCCGCGGCGCCCTGATTGTCGCCGACGACCTGTCGAATACGATCTGGCGCGTGACCAGAGCTAGTCCCTGAGCCGCAGCTTCGGCGCTCTTCTCGTCAGGCGATCCGGATCGGCTTTTCGCCGTCCGAGATGATGCATCTCGTTAGGCGGCTGTCAGAGCCGCCTCGATGGCCGCGAGTGCTGCTTCCGCCTGGGCACCGTCGGGGCCGCCGGCCTGGGCCATGTCGCGGCGTCCGCCGCCGCCCTTGCCCCCGAGCTTTTCGGAGCCCACGCGCACGAGGCTGACCGCATCGTACTTGTCGGTCAGGTCTTCGGTGACGCCGACCACGATGCCCGCCTTGCCGTCATCCCCCACACCGATGATGGCAACCACGCCGGAACCGAGGCGCTTCTTGCCCTCGTCAGCGAGGCTCTTGAGGTCCTTCATCTCGACGCCCTTGACCGCGCGGGCCATGAGCTTGATGCCGGCCACGTCCTTCACGGGATCACTGCCACCGGACGCACCGCCGCCCATGGCGAGCTTGCGGCGCGCCTCGGCGAGATCGCGCTCCAGCTTGCGGCGCTCCTCGAGGAGCGCGCTCAGACGCGAAGAGACCTCGTCCACGGGGGTCTTGAGAAGGTTTGCCACCTCGCGCAAGCGGCGGCTTTCATCAGTGAGGTAGCGGCGGGCGGCATCGCCCGTCATGGCTTCGAGGCGGCGGACGCCTGAGGCGACCGCGCTCTCGCCCACTATGGTAACGACGCCGATGTCGCCCGTGCGGTTCACATGGGTGCCGCCGCAGAGCTCGATGGAGAAGGTCTTGTTGTCGTCGGCCTTGCCCATGGACACGACACGGACCTCGTCGCCGTACTTCTCTCCGAAGAGCGCGCGGGCGCCGGATTCGATGGCCTCGTCAACAGCCATGAGCTTGGTCACGACCGGCTCGTTCTGGAGCAGCACCTTGTTGGCGATCTCCTCGACCCTGGCGAGCTCCGCATCATCGATGGGCTTCGGGTGGCTGAAGTCGAAACGCAGGCGGTCGGGCGCCACGAGCGAGCCCTTCTGGGCCACGTGATCGCCGAGCACCTGGCGCAGGGCCTCATGCAGGAGATGGGTCGCCGAGTGGTTGGAGCGCACGGCCAAGCGGCGCTCATGATCGACGAGCAGCTCCAGGGACTGGTTCTGCTTCAGGGAGCCGTGCTCCACGGTGACGTGATGCACGAACAGGTCGCCGAGCTTCTTCTCGGTGCCGGTCACGAACACCCGGGCGCCCTCGCCCTGCATGGTGCCAGTGTCGCCGACCTGACCGCCGGACTCGCCATAGAAGGGGGTCTGATTGAGCACCACGAGGCCGCTCTCGCCGGCCTTCAGCTCCTGCACCTCCTGGCCGTCCTTGAGCAGCGCCAGGACGATGCCCTCGGCGGTCTCGGTGTCGTAGCCCAGGAACTCGGTGGCGCCGGTGCGCTCCTTCACCGAGAACCACACGGTCTCGGTCGCCGCCTCGCCTGAGCCCGACCAGGCTGCACGGGCCTTCTCGCGCTGACGCTGCATGGCGACATCGAAGGCCTCCATGTCAACGCCGATGCCGCGCGGCTTCAGGGCATCCTGCGTGAGATCGAGCGGGAAGCCGTAGGTGTCGTAGAGGGTGAAGGCCGTATCGCCGTTGAGGTTCTGCCCTTCGCCGAGATCGCGGGTCTCCTCGTCGAGAATGATGAGGCCGCGCTCCAGGGTCTTGCGGAAGCGGGTTTCCTCGAGCCGCAGGGTCTCGACGATCAGCGCCTCGGCGCGGATGAGTTCGGGATAAGCCAACCCCATTTCGCGCACGAGAGCCGGCACGAGGCGGTACATGATCGGGTCGCGCGCGCCGAGCAGCTGCGCGTGACGCATGGCGCGGCGCATGATGCGGCGGAGCACGTAGCCGCGGCCCTCGTTCGAGGGCAGCACGCCGTCGGCCACGAGGAAGCAGGAGGTGCGCAGGTGATCGGCGATCACCCGATGCGAGACCTTGCGGTCGCCCTCCGGCACCACGCCGGTGGCATGGGCCACCGCGTCGATGAGGGTGCGGAACAGGTCCGTGTCGTAGTTCGAATGCACGCCCTGCATGATCGCGGCGATGCGCTCCAGGCCCATGCCGGTGTCGATGGAGGGCTTCGGAAGAGCGATGCGGTTGCCGGGCTCGATCTGCTCGTACTGCATGAACACGAGGTTCCAGAACTCGAGGAACCGGTCGCCATCTTCCTCCGGGCTGCCGGGAGGGCCACCCCAGAGCTTGTCGCCCTGGTCGATGAAGATTTCCGAGCACGGGCCGCAGGGGCCGGTGTCGCCCATCTGCCAGAAATTGTCCGAGGTCGGAATGCGGATGATCTTGGAATCCGAGAACCCGGCGATCTTCTTCCACAGGTCCGCCGCCTCGTCGTCCGTATGGTAGACGGTGACGAGGAGCTTGTCCTTCGGCAGGTCGAACTCCTTGGTGATCAGGTTCCAGGCGAGCTCGATGGCGCGCTCCTTGAAGTAGTCGCCGAAGGAGAAGTTGCCGAGCATCTCGAAGAAGGTGTGGTGGCGCGCCGTGTAGCCCACATTGTCGAGATCGTTGTGCTTGCCGCCGGCCCGCACGCATTTCTGCGAGGTCGCCGCCGTGCTGTAGGGGCGCTTCTCGGCACCGGTGAACACGTTCTTGAACTGCACCATGCCGGCGTTCGTGAACATGAGTGTCGGGTCGTTGCGCGGCACGAGCGGGCTCGATGCCACCACCTCATGGCCATTCTTGGCAAAGTAATCGAGGAAGGTCGACCGGATTGCGTTGATTGACCGAAGTTCGTTGGCGCCGCTCATGGGTTCTCAAGCTCAAGGATAAGGCTTTTCAGGGCCCGAAAAGGTATGATGGTGGCCGGTTTTAGCCGCCTACGCCCGCGCTGTCGAGGCGGCGTTTCGGCAGTTAAAGCGAATAGGCCCGCAGGGGGTGCTTCGGCTCCTCCCCATGCCGACAGCCTTGCGAAAGCCGACGAAGGCGTTGTTGTGTCCGGGTGCCTTGGTGGTAATCTCGCTTTGGCCGTTGCGGCCTCGGATCTACCGGTATTTTTCTTATGGCTCTTCATTTAGCGGCCGTTTTCCGGCCAGCATGGGTCAAACCCGCTCCTGAACTTCTACGCCGCTTCATGGGTGTGGTCTGCCTAGGCATTGGCTTCCTCGGCAGTCCCGCCGTGGCTCAGGGCAATGAGCGGGAGTGGCATCTGACAGCCTATGGCAGCCAGTGGGTCGATGCCGATCTGCTGGAGATCCCGGAGCGTTCCTTGACCAGCCGCCTGAGGTCTCAGGACGCCTACTTCGTCGGGGCCGGCCTTTCGCGCGTCATCGTCCCGTCCTTCTCCATTCCGCTGCTGGGAACGGATTTTGCGTTTCACGGCAACCGGATCGAACTTGAGGGACAGGTCCTGCGCCATTTCGGTGACCAGAGCCACTGGGAGGGCACGATCGCGCTCATGTTCCGGACGGGCCAGATCCCGCTCTTCGGCGGACTGAGCGTCAATCTGGCGTTCGGCGAGGGCCTCTCCTATGCCTCGGAGCGGCCGAGGCTCGAGGGGAGCGTCCGCGTCGAGCCGAGCCGTTTCCTGAACTACCTCGCCTTCGAGGCTGAGTTCTCTCATAAGTCCCTGCCCGGCGTGTATTTCGTTCCCAAGATCCACCATCGCTCCGGGATCTTCGGGCTCATCGCAGAGCGAGAATCCGGCTCGAACTTCATCGGTGCCGGGATCCGCGTGGACCTGCGGTAGCTGGCCGTCAGCCCTGCCACTCCTCAAACGAAAAGGCCGCCGCGATCTCTCGCGACGGCCTCTCTTTGCCCTTGAAGGAGAGCAAAAACTTATTCATCGGAGCCTTCATCCAGGTCTTCGGCAGTCGGGGTCGCCTGCTCCAGGATGCGGTCGGCGAGCAAGCCGGCATTCTGGCGGATGAGCCCCTCGATCTTGTCCGCGACCTCCGGGTTGTCGCGCAGGAACTGCTTCGAGTTCTCACGACCCTGGCCGAGGCGTTGGCTGTCATAGGAGAACCAGGCGCCGGATTTCTCGACGATGCCGGCCTTGACGCCGAGATCGATGAGCTCGCCCACCTTGGACACGCCCTCGCCGAACATGATGTCGAACTCGACCTGCTTGAAGGGCGGAGCGACCTTGTTCTTGACGACCTTCACGCGCACCGAGTTGCCGATCGGATCGTCACGATCCTTGAGCGTCGAGACACGGCGAATGTCGAGGCGCACGGAGGCGTAGAACTTCAGGGCGTTGCCGCCCGTGGTCGTCTCGGGGCTCCCGTACATGACGCCGATCTTCATGCGGATCTGGTTGATGAAGATCACCATGGTCTTCGACCGGGAGATCGAGCCGGTGAGCTTGCGCAGGGCCTGGCTCATCAGGCGCGCCTGGAGGCCCGGCTGCACGTCGCCCATCTCGCCATCGAGTTCGGCCTTCGGGGTCAGGGCCGCCACGGAGTCGATGACAAGCACGTCGATGGCACCAGAGCGAACCAGGGTGTCGCAGATCTCAAGCGCCTGCTCGCCGGTATCGGGCTGGGAGATCAGGAGATCGTCCAGGTTGACGCCGAGCTTGCGGGCATAGACCGGGTCAAGCGCGTGCTCCGCGTCGACGAAGGCGCAGACGCCGCCCTTCTTCTGGGCTTCGGCAATGGTGTGCAGCGCCAGCGTGGTCTTACCAGAGGATTCCGGCCCGTAAATCTCGATGACGCGGCCGCGCGGCAAGCCGCCGACGCCGAGCGCGATATCGAGGCCGAGGGAACCCGTCGAAACAGTTTCGATCTCCACTGGCTGCTGGCCCTTGCCGAGCCGCATGATCGAGCCCTTGCCGAAGGCACGCTCGATCTGGGAGAGCGCCGCGTCGAGAGCTTTCGTTTTTTCTTTGTCCATTGATGAACTTTCCACCAGTCTCAGGGAGGACTGTGACATGACCTAACATCCTTATGGCAGGAGGAAGAGTGAATCTCAACGCGGTGTTGAGAGAATATATGTACTCACTTTGTTCCCCTGTACAAGTTCTTTTTTCGTTCTCATTTGGGGATTCACAGCTCCTGCGCCGGGCACGATGCCGCAGGGTTAAGGAACAGTTAAATCAGCCACTTACCGCTCTATGGTCTGCTTCACCGTTTCCACCAGCTGACGCAGGCTGAAGGGCTTGGGCAAGAAGTTGAACTCCTCCCCTTCGGGCAGGTTCTTGCGGAAGGCTTCCTCTGCATAGCCGGAGACGAAGATCACCTTGAGATCCGGGTAGAGCTTGCGCAACTCGCCTAACAAGGTCGGGCCGTCCATTTCGGGCATCACCACGTCGGAGACTACAAGGTCGACGGGCGCGCCGCGCTGCTCGATGATCTCCATGGCCTCGACACCGGAGGCTGCCTCCAGCACCGTGTAGCCGCGGGCGGAGAGCGCGCGGGCATTCACGGCGCGCACGGGGTCCTCGTCCTCTACCAGGAGAATTGTGCCCTCCCCGGTCATGTCGGCAGCCGGCTTCTTGGCCACCTCGGGCTTCACCTCCTCGGGGACCTCCTGCACGGCCGGAATGTGCCGCGGCAGGTAGATCCGGAAGGTCGTGCCCTCCCCCGGCCTCGAATCCACGTCGATGTAGCCGCCAGACTGCTTGACGATGCCGAACACGGTGGAAAGCCCCAGGCCCGTGCCCTTGCCCACTTCCTTGGTGGTGAAGAACGGCTCGAAGATCTTCTCGATGATTTCTGGCGTCATGCCGGAGCCCGTATCGGACACTTCGACCATGACGTAATCGGCCGCCGGCATGGCGCTCACATTGAGCCGCTCAGCCTCGGCTGCAGTGACGTTCACTGTCCGGATCGCGAGCTTGCCGCCGCCCGGCATTGCATCGCGAGCATTCACCGCGAGGTTCACCACCACCTGCTCGAATTGATTGACGTCCGCCTTCACGAACCAGAGATCGCGACCGTGATTGAGGTCCAGCGCCACGCGCTCGCCCAGGAGGCGCTTGAGCAGCATGGAGAGATCATAGAGCTGGTCGTTGAGGTTCAGCACCTCCGGCCGCAGGGTCTGGCGGCGCGAGAAGGCAAGCAGCTGTCGCACGAGGCCCGCGGCCCGGTTCGCGTTCTGCTTGATCTGCATGATGTCCTGGAAGGACGGATCCGTTGGCCGATGGTTGGCGAGCAGCAGGTCGCTGTAGCCGATGATGGCCTGCAGCACGTTGTTGAAGTCATGCGCTACGCCGCCGGCGAGCTGTCCGACCGCGTTCATCTTCTGAGCCTGCGCCAACTGCTCCTCGACCTTGCGGAAGTCGGTGGTGTCGAGGGCGTAGAGGATCGCCGTCTCTCCGTCCGCGCCGGTATCGCCGACAGGGGTGACCCAGACACGAACCGAGCCGCCGCTCTCAGCCGCGGTCTGCAGTTCAAGGGGCGGAATGCCCCCCCTATTCTCGGCCGCCGCCTTGAGGGCTGCCTCGATGGCGTCGCGCTCACGGAAGATATCGGGAATCGAAGCGCCGTCTGCGCCATTATCGCCCGTACGCGGCAGCGCGCCGAAGAGCCTGGAGAACGGCGCATTGGCATGGACGATCCGGCCTGCGCGGTCGACGGTCGCGATGGCAATGGGGGTGTTGTTGAAGAAGCGCGCGAAGCGCACCTCCGCCGCGCGCTGCCCTTCGTCGACGTCTCCTCCGGCCGAGCGGTTGAGAACGAGGGTGCGCGATGCACCCATGCGGCCGTCCTGGCCGAATGCGATACGGTGATACAGGCGCACCGGCAGGAACTGACCGTTGCGGCGGCGCAGGTCGAGATCGAAGGTTTCGGTGCGCACGCTGCCCGGCTCGCCGGAGAACGACGTCATCATCGATGCCACGTCGCCCGGCACGACATCGGAAAGGCTCAACCCGCCAGAACCAACCTGCGCGAGATCGTAGTCGAGCCAGGACGCGAGCGTCGCATTCAGATAGATAACGGAACCGCCGGGATCGACCGACAGGAATCCTGCGGGTGCATGATCGAGATAGTCGATGGCATGCTGAAGTTCCTGGAAGACGTTCTCCTGGCGCTCACGTTCATGAGTCACTTCGGAAATGGCCCAGAGTGCCGCCTGCCGCCCCTTGGGGCGCGGAACAGGCCGCACGCGCACCCGGTACCAACCGAATTCCCGCGCATTGTTGAGCGATGGAGACAGGCGGATCTCCTCCGTGCCCGTGCGATGCTCGCGCGCCGCCTGCGCCAGCCGGTAGATAGCCTCCGACACTTCGGGCGTACCGATGAACAGGCGCTCGACCGGCAGCACCTCGCCGCCCTGCAATCCGGCGGAAGCGAGATAGGCTTCGTTGGCGTAGGCGATGCGCCCGTCATCCTCGACCACCACGAGTCCGTCCCCGGAAGTGTCGGCCATCAGTTTGGTGATATCGTTGCGGGCGGTCTGACCGGAGAACTGAACGACACCGATCGCCATTGCGAAGAGGAAAAAGACGCCCGCCATGGCGAAGAACGCCAGAAGTCCGAGGATCAAAGGTTGGGCTTGTTCGATGCCGAGAAAACGCAGGCTCAACGTTGCGCCGACGAGAAGGCCAGCCAGGAGCAGCACCCATCCGATATGGCCGTGACGGTCGGAGCGGTCGATGGCCGAACCCTTTGGCGTATCGCCTTCGTAAGCCATAGAATGTCAACATCCTCAACGGAGGCGGATGTGCCTCACGACACCGGCTGCAGGGTTGCGGCCAACCGCTCAATCTGTTCCGATCATATTACACGGTATTTATTGATCGACCTCTAAGGCGCCATCGCCAACGGATGCAAGGGCCAGTCCAGGCGATGCAGGTCTCGACGATGAGAGCCGTCACAGGAATCCTTATTTTCCTTGATGTAAGGGCCGTCGGCCCCATCTTGGACGGATCACAGAGAGCTTTTCCTGTGCTTTCAGCCCCATGCCGAAGCCGGATCGCGTTAACCATCTGTTAACCTTGCCGGTGGCTTTGGCGGTCAATGTGGTACAACCAACACAGAAGTGGCCTGCGAGGGCCAGTCAACGTTTGAGAGTTCATCGTGTCATCTCTTTTCGGTCTCGAAGCACCGCGGGCAGTTCAATTTGCAATCGCCTTCGCGATCATTTTGATCCTGCTCGTGCTCTTAGGGCTCGTCCTGCGCAAAGTATGGGGTGGCCGCCTGATCATGCCTGGCAGCGATCGCGGCGGTCGCAGCCGCCAGCCGCGGCTGGGCATCGTGGATGTGTATGATCTCGACCGGCAGCGGCAGCTTCTTCTGCTCCGCCGGGACAATGTCGAGCACCTCCTCCTTATCGGCGGCCCCAACGATGTGGTGATCGAGACCAACATCGTCCGCGTTGCCGGCGCGCGCATTCCCGCTCCTTCGGTCGACATGGGTGCCGAGCGCTTCGAGCCCTCGCTGGATCAATCGCCTCGCGCGCCACAGGTTGAATCCAATGGAAGGCCTTCCATCGAGAGCCAGCTCGCCGCCCAGCTTGGGGCCTTCGTGCGCCGTCCGTCGGAGGAATCCGACAGCGAGGAGGAGCTCTCCCCGGTCGCCCAGGTCAGCGCACCGGTTCCGGCCCATCCCGAACCGGTCCTGAAGCCGGATGCCGTTGCAGTTTCCGCGTCTCCCTCAATTCAGGGCCTGCGCGCCGAGGCGAGAACCCCGATATTTCAGAACACGCCTCCCGCACCACCCCCGCCTCCCCCAGTGGAGCGCCCCGAGCCGCGCCCTCAATTCACCCCTCCGCCCTTCCAGTCGCGTGCAACCCCTGTGCCGCCGGCCCCGCCGGCAGCACAGCAGCCCGAGCCCATCAGGCCTCCTGAGCCGGCAGCGAGCGAGCGGTCCGCTCCCGATGCCAGCCTCCTCTCAGATATGGCAAAGCAGCTCGAAGAGGCCCTGAAGCGCCCGGCAAACCCCGTCTCTCCGCCGGCGGCTCCTCCGCAGGCCTCGGTCATCGTGGCATCGCCGACCGTGCATGAAGACATCAGCGATGAGGAAGCCCCTCCTGTCGAGCCGACCCCGGCTGAGGAGGAACCCGTCACGTCCTATGACGAGCCCGTAGAGGAAGAGGATCCGGTCGAGGAGCTTGAAGCCCCCGCCCCAGACCAGCCTGCGCCGCCCGTCGAGCCGGTCCGAACAGCTCCGCCGCCGCCTCCCGCGTCAGCTCCTCTTCCACCTCAGGCCAAGGAACCAGCCTCCGAACAGAAGGCAGCCGACCCGTTCTCCGTCGAGGATATTGAAGCGGAATTCGCCCGCCTGCTGGGACGTCCGCTCGACCCGAACAAGAAGGGGTGAGGCTGGAATCCCTCCCCTGACGACCAAAGAAAAAGGGCTCCGCCAGCGGAGCCCTTTTTGATGTTTAAAGCAGGCCGGGATCAGTCGTCCCGGTAGACCCGCTCGTTGCGCTCGTGGCGCTCCTGCGCCTCGAGGGAGAGCGTCGCGATAGGACGGGCCTCCAGGCGCTTGAGGGAGATCGGGTCGCCCGTCTCCTCGCAATAGCCGTAAGAGCCGTCCTCGATCCGCGCGAGCGCGGCATCGATCTTGGCGATCAGCTTACGCTGACGATCCCTGGCGCGAAGCTCGATGGCGCGGTCCGTTTCCGAGGAGGCGCGATCCGCAAGGTCAGGATGATTCTCGTTCTCGCTCTGCAGCGTCGCGAGAGTTTCCTGAGCTTCCTTGAGGATGTCGTGCTTCCAGCGGATCAGCTTGCGCCTGAAATACTCCCTCTGCCGTTCATTCATGAAAGGCTCGTCTTCTGTTGGACGGTAGCCTTCATCAATCACGCTATCTGTCATGTTCAGCCGTTCTTCCCCGATGAACCGTGGCGCCCCTATATAGGCAAGGAGGGACCGCGACAACGAGATTAAGCGTCATCGATTTGTCTAATGGGCCCCGACACCCCTTAAGAGCCTTGGATAGGCTCAAGCCGAACGATATGTCGCACCGTCAGGAGGCGGCTGCCTCTGCCCGGCTGATCAGCTCTCCCGCGACATCGCCGATCTTGGGCGCTTCCTCGCGGATGAAGGGGAGCGGCCGGCAGACGGACAGGGCGGCCAAGCCGAACCGGGCGGTCATGAGCCCGTTCAGCACCCCCTCGCCAAGCTTGGCGGATATTCGCGCCGCAAGCCCCAGGCCCAGCACCTGCTGCATGAGGCTGTCGCCGACCGCCACGCCTCCAGTGACCGCAAGGTGGTTGAAGGCCGCCTTGGCGAGCCGCAGGAAGCCGAGGAAGCCCGGCCTGCCGCCATAGATCCGGGCCAAGGTCCGCAGAAGCCGCACCGCCGCGAAGATCACGAACGCCACATCGACGATGGCGCGGGGGCTCACGGCCGTGACAAGCGAGACCTGCCTTGCCGCCCCGGCGATGGCGCGCTTGGCCTGCATATCGAGGGGTGCAAGCAGCTCGCGCTCCGCAATCGCGAGGCGGTCATCCGCGTCGATGATCTCGTCGGTGAGCCCCTTGAGACGGGCGTTCCCCTGCGCGGCCGCGGTCCGGCCGCCATAAAGGCTGATGAGATCCGACACGATGCCCTTCGCGGCCTTGTGGTCCTTGACGGCCAGCGCGTCGACCGCCGCCTCGCGCAGGCTCTCGATCTTCTGCTCACGCCAGATCCCTGAAATCTCGCGCCCGATGATGGCCAGGAAGGCCATCACGGCCAGCACGGCGAGGGCGAGCGCCAGCCAGCCCAGCCACGGCGCAACGCGGTAGAGATCGACGACCAGGTTCTCGACCGCGAGGCCCAAGCCCAGCAGAAGGAGTCCCGACAGGGCAGACAAAAGAATGCCGAGCCAGGGCGCCCGGCGCTTCCCGCCCATCGGCACCACGACGCCGTCGGCGGCCTCGATGGCATCGAAGGGCTCCTCCGTGACCTGCACGGCGCCGGCGGTGATGTTGGGATGGTCGAGGCGATAGGCGCGAGGTTGGCGGCTCATGAGAAGCGATCCCCCAGCAGGAACTCAAGGGCCCGGTCGAGGCGGATGTGGGGCATCTTGGCCATGCGGCCTGCCGCGTCGACCGGCAGCTTTGGCGGACGGAAACGCGGGAACCGGAACGAGCCCGGCGGCACAGCCCCCTGAAACACCGCCTCGGCACTCTCGGGCAGCTCGCCCGGAAAGATCGCGGCTTCCGCCTCCCCGTCGAAGATCTCATCACCGACCCGTTCGCCCGCCTCCGGAATTCCGGCAACGGCCCGCAGGGTCTCGCGCCCCTCGCGGATGGTGGTCTCCCGGGTGGCACGCACGGAGGCGAGCGCCACCGTGCCCACCCGCGCACCGGCAGCCTCGGTCCGGCGCGAGGCCCGGTTCACAAGCATGCGCAGGATGGCGTCGAGCCGGTCATGATCCGTATGATGGATGTGATCGGCCTTGGTGGCTGCGAACAGAACCCGGTCGGCCCGGGGCGAAAACAGTCGCGACAGGAGCGTGTTGCGACCGGTGCGGAAGGCCATGAGCACCTGATCCAGCGCCTCCTCCAGTTCGGCGAGCGCCACAGGTCCCGCATCGATGGCGGCGAGCACGTCGACCAGCACGATCTGGCGGTCGATGCGCTGGAAATGGTCGCGGAAGAACGGCCGGACCACATGGGTCTTGTAGGCCTCGAAACGCCGCTCCATCAGGGCCGCAAAGCTCCCCGCCGCGATGGGTTGGCCCTGGGGCAGATCGAGCGGTCCGAAGGTGAGCGCCGGGGATCCTGCAAGATCGCCCGGCATGAGGAACCGCCCCGGCGGAGTCGTCGCCACCGCTTCCGAGCCTGCACGTAACGCCGTGAGGTATTCCTTGAAGGCTTCGCTTGCCCTCGACGCGAGCATCTCGTCGGAAGCACCTGACGGATCGAGGGTTTTCAGTGCCTCATGCCAGTGGCCCGCCACCGGGGCGCGGTCGCGCTTGCGGCTCGCTTGAATCGTCTGGCGGGACCATTCCGCATAGCCTGCATCGAGAAGCGCCAGATCGAGCAGCCATTCGCCCGGATAATCCACGATGTCGAGGGCAAGCGAAGCCGGACCCGTGCGCCAGCCGGCCTTGCGCTCGTATTCAACGTCCACCCGCAGCTCGCTGATCCGCTTGGTGGATTGGGGCCAGCGGCGGCTCTCGGTGAGGGCCGCCATGTGCTCCTCATAAGGGAAGCGCGGCACCGCATCGTCCGGCTGATGCGCCAGTTGCGCCCGCCGGATGCGGCCTTCGGCCGAGGCCCGGAAGGCCGGCAGGTTCGTGCCCCGGGTCAGGTGATGCACGAGAGCCGTGGTGAAGACGGTCTTGCCGGAGCGGGCAAGGCCCGTGACGCCAAGGCGGAGGGAGGGCTGGACCAGCTGGCCGGAGGCCTCCCAGATCGATTGCGCAGCAGACCCGGCGCGGGAGGCGAGATCGGTGATGACGGACACGAAGATGAACCTAATGCTCTCAAGCCAAGCTCGTAGGTGGGGCTTGAAATCCTAACGTGCAAGGCGCCCTAGCGCTCCACGCTTGTGAGGCCATGCTTGGACACCTCAGCCTTTTGCGCAGCAGCCTTCGCGTTCTCCTGCACTTTCGCGATCGCCCGCTCGATCGCACCCTCCACCAGCTCGGGGCTCGCCCGCAGAGCCCCCAACTCGAAAGCCGACATGGCGAGCATCACGTGAGTGAGGTTGGACAGGGGTGTCCCGTCATCCGCGAAGAGCTTCAGGTCGTCTGTCGGTCCCAAGCCCAAACCCTCCACCATCCGGCCCGCATAATTGCGGTGCCGCTGCTCCTCGGAGGGGCAGGCAGCCGCGACCTGGACCTTCGGAGCTGGCCTCGATGTGGAGGCCGTAGCGGCGGGCTCCTTCGCCGGCTTGCGCCTGGCAGCCACCAAAGGCTCCGGCTGCCTGGCAGGCTTTGGCTTCTCGCCCATACCGGCCGCAATGCTCGGCACCCGGTATTGCGGCGTCTTCGACGCCATCGGAATCACCATGGACACCCGGCCCGGCTTGCCGCTCGGACCCGCTTTGGCGGTGTAGCGCACCGCCCCACCCTTGTTCCTCCGCGAGGCGAGGTATTGGGCCCGGACCGTGCCGCCGATTCCCCTCACGGCCAGCATCGCCACGCCGCCGATGCCGGTCGCGACGTTGCACTCGGCCGGCGCCCAGCGGCGCACGATGTCGAGGGCGGATTTGCGGTTGAACTCCATGTAGTAGCGCCGAAGCAGGGTGGCAGCGGCATCGGCGCTGTGATCCGCCGAGACGAAGCCCACATGGCCCTCGGTGTCGGTGGCGAGTTCGCCGTTCCAGCGCGCGCTCTTGATGCACCAGTAATTGTTGAGCTTCACGCAGCGGGTCACGAAGGGGCGCTCGGCCCGGAACAGGGCGACCATAGCCACCACGGGCTTCGGCTCCAGGGCGTCCATGGCCTCGGAGCGCCAGTTGGTGACCTCGCGGCTGGTGGGCTCATACCGCGCCGCAGCAGCCTGCGGCTCGGGCTGCAAGGCATCACCGCCGCGAGGATCAGAGTCGCCGGGCAGGAGCGCGCGAACCGCAAGGACGAGCGCATAAAACGTCTGAGGCACCATGATGAGGATCAGCCCCTGCTTCGGCGGAAAACAATCAGGAGGGTTTCAGGCCAAACGATGGTGGGGCGGATAGGTTCATCCTCAATCCCCGCTCTTGACCGCTAAGATCGTGCATTCCACCAATACGCTCTCATCGGCAGCAGGCATCCATGACCTCCGACATCCTGATCCGTACTCTCGAACCATCGGACGCTGAAGGATTTCGCGACCTGAGGCTGGAGGCGCTCACCGTTGCGCCCGAGGCCTTCGGTGCGAGCTACGAGGAAGATGCGTCCCTGCCGCTGGAGGCGATCCGGGCGCGTCTCTCCGCAAGCCCGAACGTGGTCTTCGGGGCGTTCGCCGATCATGCCCTCGCAGGCATGGCGGGCTTTGCCGTCTATGATCGGGTCAAAGCCCGCCACAAGGGTCTTCTGTGGGGCGTCTATGTGAAGGCGGAATGGCGTGGGCACCGTGTGGGCAAAAGGCTCGTCCAGAGCGTGATCGACCATGCCTCCCGGCATGTGATCATGTTGGAAGCCGCGGTGGGGCTCGCCAATGACGGCGCCCGGCGCACCTATCATGGGCTCGGGTTCAAGCCCTACGGCATCCAGCTTAAGGCCCTTCGGGTCGGCGACACGTTCTACGACGAGGAACTGCTCTATCTCGACCTGCTGCAGCCCGGAGACGCCTAATCGTCCTCGCCGCTCCCTAAGAATTTCGGCGTCACGAACCGCTCGAGACGGCCGGCTTTCTTGGCGACATCGCCCCAGCTCGTCAGCTCGAAATCGATCACCGCGAGGCCGGCGGACGGGTATTTCTGGCCGAGGCGCAGGATGCTGTCCATGTCGCCTTCGCCGATCAGGAGCTTGGCGAGTTCCTCGAAGCCAGGGTTGTGGCCGATGAGCAGGAGGGTGCCGATCTCCGGCTTCACCTCCCGGACCACCTCCAGCAATCGCCCGACGGGAGCTTCATAGATGCGCCCGTCCAGACGCATCTCGATCTCGCCGAGGATGGGCTGGACCCGTTCCCAGGTCTCCTGCGTGCGCCGGGCTGAGGAGACGATGGCCAGATCGGGTGCGAGCCGCTCCCGCTTCAGGTAATCGCCTATGACGAGGGCAGCCTCCTGCCCCCGCTTCGCGAGGGGCCGGTCGACATCGAGGATGCCGGGCGGCCAGCCGGACTTGGCATGGCGCAGGAGCAAGAGGCGGAGCATCAGCGTCCTTCCCGTCTGGCGATGAAGGCCAGCTTCTCGAACAGGCTCACATCCTGCTCATTCTTCAAAAGCGCCCCGTGGAGCGGCGGGATGAGCTTGCGGGTGTCGCGCTCACGCAATTGCTCCGGGCCGATATCCTCCGAGAGCAGGAGCTTGAGCCAATCGAGCAGTTCCGAGGTGGAGGGCTTCTTCCGCAAGCCGGGCACCTCGCGAACGTCGAAGAAGATCTTGAGTGCCTCCTCGACCAGCCGGCGCTTGATGCCGGGAAAATGCACCTCGACAATGCGGGCCATGGTCTCCGGATCGGGGAACTTGATGTAATGGAAGAAGCAGCGGCGCAGGAACGCGTCCGGCAGCTCCTTCTCGTTGTTGGACGTGATGATCACGATGGGGCGCCGGGCGGCTTTGACCGTCTCGCCGGTCTCGTAGACGAAGAACTCCATGCGGTCGAGTTCGAGCAACAGGTCGTTCGGGAACTCGATGTCGGCCTTGTCGATCTCGTCGATGAGCAGCACCGGCCGCTCATCCGAGGCAAAGGCCTCCCACAGCTTGCCACGCTTGATGTAGTTGCGGATGTCCGACACGCGCGGATCGCCGAGCTGGCTGTCCCGCAGGCGGGACACGGCGTCGTACTCGTAGAGGCCCTGCTGGGCCTTGGTGGTGGACTTGATGTGCCAGGTCAGGAGAGGGGCGTCCAGGCTCCGGGCGATCTCCTCCGCCAGGACCGACTTGCCCGTGCCGGGCTCGCCCTTGACCAGGAGCGGACGCTCGAGGGTGATCGCGGCATTGACGGCGACCGTTAGATCCTCGGTGGCTACATAGGACTCAGTTCCGGCAAAACGCGCCATTCCACTCTTCCTCGCTTTAATCCGACCCTAAGTCCTGCCCCAGCCTTTCGGCAATCGCCTTCATAGGCTAAGCCCATGACAAACAAATGGGAGACATGACCTATGGCTTACAACCGCTACCACAAGGACCGCATCGGCAATCATAAGCTCAAGCCCGAGACCCTGATGCTTGGCTATGGCTATGACCCGACCCTGTCGGAAGGTGCGGTGAAGCCCCCGGTCTTCCTCACCTCGACCTTCGTGTTCAACAGCGCCGAGCACGGCAAGGAATTCTTCGATTACGTGTCAGGCCGGCGCGAGCCGCCTAAAGGAGAGGCCGCCGGCCTCGTCTATTCCCGCTTCAACCACCCGAATTCCGAGATCGTCGAGGACAGGCTCGCGATCTACGAGGAGGCGGAGGCGGGCCTCCTGTTCTCCTCCGGCATGTCGGCCATCGCAACCACGATCCTGGCCTTCGCCCGGCCCGGCGACGTGATCCTCCATTCCCAGCCGCTCTACGGCGGCACCGAGACCCTGATCGCCAAGACGCTCGCCAACATGAGCATCGGAGCCGTGGGCTTTGGGGACGGCGTCGACGAGGCCGGCATCCGGGCCGCCGCCAAGGAGGCCATGGCCAAGGGCCGCGTCTCGGTGATCAAGATCGAGACCCCCTCCAATCCGGTCAACACCCTGGTGGACATCGCGCTCATCCGCACCGTCGCGGAGGAGATCGGTGCAGCCCAGGGGCACCGCCCGGTGATCGTGTGCGACAACACCCTGCTTGGACCAGTCTTTCAGAAGCCTCTGAAGAACGGCGCCGACATCTCGGTCTATTCGCTCACGAAGTATGTGGGCGGCCATTCGGACCTGATCGCTGGCGCGGCGCTCGGCTCCAAGGAGCTGATGAAGACGGTGCGTATGCTGCGCTCCTCCATCGGCACCCAGCTCGATCCGCATTCCTGCTGGATGCTCGGCCGCTCGCTCGAGACCTTGGCGTTGCGCATGAACGCGGCGAACCGCAATGGGGAGATCGTGGCGCAGTTCCTGCACGAGCACCCGAGCGTGGTGAAGGTCCACCACCTCGCCTACCTGCCCGAGGGCTCGCGCGCGCGTCAGGTCTATGAGGAGCAGTGCGATGCTCCCGGCTCGACCTTCTCCTTCGACGTGAAGGGCGGCGAGGCAGAGGCCTTCCGGGTGCTCAACGCGCTCCAGGTCTTCAAGCTAGCGGTGAGCCTCGGCGGAACCGAGTCGCTGATCTCGCATCCGGCCTCCACCACCCATTCCGGCGTACCGAAAGCGACACGCGACCGCCTCGGCGTCAGCGATGCCACCATCCGCGTCTCCATCGGCATCGAGCATCCGGACGATCTGGTGGCCGATCTGGCGCAGGCGTTGTCGACGCTGGGTTGAACTCGCTCGTCATCCCGGGGCCGCAGAGCGGAACCCGGGATCGCATGACGATATATGCGCTTTGATTGATAACGATCCCGGATCGCCTGACGGCGTCCGGGATGACGCGTAGGCAGACACGCCCCATGCATTCTTGTCGCGCCCGCCATCTACCTCAAGCAGCATTAACCTCTTGCGCATCCCTCGCGGCTAGAACGACAATGCTCTCGACTGGAAGGAAGCAATGGCCGCTGCGATAGACCTCTATGCCTATCAGGAACCGATCCTCTTCTTGGCAACGGCCGCTGTCGTCGTCCCTGTCTTTCACCGGCTGAGGATCAGCCCGGTGCTGGGGTTCTTGGCAGCGGGCGCGTTGCTGGGACCCTACGGTCTCGGGCGTCTCATTCCGCAATATCCTTGGGTCGACTGGCTGACCTTCACCAATCCGGAGGGCACATCCCGGCTCGCCGAGTTCGGCGTGGTCTTCCTGCTCTTCACCATCGGCATCGAGCTGTCCTGGCAGCGTCTTCGCACCCTGCGCCGTCTCGTCTTCGGGTTTGGATCCCTTCAGGTGTTCCTGGGCGCCCTGGTTCTCGGCATCGCCTTTTACGCATTCAGAACCGTTGATACGATTACGGCCGCAACCATTGTTGGTCTGGCCTTGGCCCTGTCCTCAACGGCCATCGTGATCCCCGTTCTGGCGGAGCGGAAACGCCTCAACACGGTCGCCGGGCGCGCGAGCTTTTCGGCTCTGCTGTTCCAGGATCTGCTGGTCGCTCCGATCCTGTTCACCATTGCGGTGCTCGATACCAGCAAGCCCGAGGTGACACTTTCCTCTTTTGTCATTCTGCTCCTGCAGGCGGTCCTCGCACTGGGCCTGATCATCGGACTTGGCCGCATCATCCTTCGGCCCTTCTTCCAACTCGTCACGGCCACGAAGAGCCCGGAGCTCTTTATGGCGGCCTGCCTGCTCGTCGTAATGGTGACCAGTCTGATCGCCGCCGTCAGCGGACTCTCGATGGCGCTTGGCGCCTTCATCGCCGGCATCCTCCTGTCGGAAACCGAGTATCGCCGCGCCGTCGATGTCACGATCCAGCCCTTTAAAGGGCTGCTCCTCGGCGTCTTCTTCGTATCGGTCGGCATGAGCCTCGACCTGGTTCGCTTCCTCGAAGCCCCGGTGCTGATCCTGTCGCTCGCTGCGACGGTCATCATCATCAAGACTCTGACCATCATGGCTCTGGGGCGCCCTTACGGCCTCAACACGGCAGAGGCGGCCGAAACCGGCCTCCTCCTCGGCCCCGGCGGCGAGTTCGCCCTCGTGATCCTGGGAGCGGCGATGATTGCCGGCCTCGTGCCGAGCGGAATCGGACAGAACCTTCTCCTCGTGACGACCCTCACGATGGTGGCGATCCCGCTCCTGGCGCGACTGGGGCAGCGCCTGGGTCGCAAGCTGGAGGTTCGCAAGCCGCTCGATCCCCTCGTCACCATCTCCCCACCGGCCGACGAGGTCGGACGTGTGATCATCGCCGGTTACGGACGGGTCGGGCAGCTTGTCGGCGAGATGCTTGACCGTCACAAGATCCCTTACCTTGCCATCGATCTGGATCCCGCCCGCGTGGCGGCGGAGCGCAAGGCAGGCAAGCCGGTCTATTACGGCGACGGCTCTTACCCGGAGTTCCTGCGGGCCTGCGGCATCGACCGGGCGGTTGCACTGGTCATCACCCTCGACACCCTCAGCTCCATCGAGGCTGTCGTGTCCGCCGCGCGGCAGGAATGCACTGAAATCACCATCGTGGCGCGCGCCCGCGACGCTCGCCACGCCACCCAGCTTTACGAACTCGGGGTGGATGATGCTGTTCCGGAAACCATCGAGGCCT
Source organism: Microvirga sp. CF3062 (assembly GCF_036314045.1). Lineage (NCBI taxonomy): Bacteria > Pseudomonadati > Pseudomonadota > Alphaproteobacteria > Hyphomicrobiales > Methylobacteriaceae > Microvirga > Microvirga sp. CF3062. The sequence goes on along the minus strand of NZ_JAYGGN010000006.1, from coordinate 350,957 downwards.
CTCTTCAGCTGAGCGAGGCTGTCTTGAGCGATATCGGCGTTCCCATGGGGCTGGTGATCGCCTCGATCCATGAACGGCGCGACGAGTTCCGGGAGATCCTCAAGAAGAGCAATCCGAAACACGATCCGGATCGGGCTGTGTTTCGGGCGCGGCGGCGTGTCGGCAAGTCGCATCCCTCACCTGCGATCGAGCAGGTGACGAAAGTGTCCTGACGCGAGTCTCTTGAAACCGGCCTGCCCTATTGACCTTCTTGTCCGTTGCCGGACACTGGCGCGATGTTCCTGACCTTCTTCACAGAGCTGCGTGCGGCCAAGGTGCCGGTCTCCTTCCGGGAATATCTCGCCCTGCTGGAAGCGCTCGACCGGGATCTCGCCGACAAGAACGTGGAGGAGTTCTACTATCTCTCCCGCACCTGCCTGGTGAAGGACGAGCGGCATTTCGATAAGTTCGACCGAGTCTTCGCCCATGTGTTCAAGGGCCTTGAGAGCATAGGCCGGGCGGTCGAAGAAACGGAGATCCCGGAGGAATGGCTGCGCAAGCTCGCGGAGCGCTACCTCACCGACGAGGAGAAGCGCCAGATCGAGGCCATGGGCTGGGACAAGCTCTGGGAGAACCTTAAAAAACGCCTTGAGGAGCAAAAAGGGCGCCACCAGGGCGGCAACAAGTGGATCGGCACCGCCGGCACCTCCCCCTATGGCGCCTACGGCTACAACCCGGAAGGCGTGCGCATCGGCCAGGACAAGAACCGCAACTTCCGCGCCGTGAAGGTGTGGGACAAGCGCGAGTTCAGGGATTTCGACGACAGCGTCGAACTCGGCGTGCGCAACATGCGCATCGCCCTGAGGCGCCTGCGCCGCTTCGCCCGCACCGGCTCGGCGGAAGAGCTCGACCTCGACGAGACCATTCACGAGACCGCCCACAAGGGCTATCTCGATGTGCGCCTGCGGCCCGAGCGCCGCAATGCCGTGAAGGTGCTGCTCTTTCTCGATGTGGGCGGCTCCATGGACTGGCACATCGAGATCGCCGAGGAGCTGTTCTCAGCCGCCCGCCTTGAGTTCAAGCATTTCGAGCACTTCTACTTCCACAACTGCGTCTACGAGAACGTTTGGAAGGAAAACCGCCGACGCTTCGACGAGAAGATTCCCACCCTCGACGTGATCCGCACCTATCTGTCGGATTACCGCGTGGTCTTCGTGGGCGACGCCTCCATGAGTCCCTACGAGGTCACCCATCCCGGCGGCTCCGTGGAGCACTGGAACGAGGAGGCGGGCCAGGTCTGGCTGCGGCGGATCCTCGATCATTTCTCCAAGGCCGTGTGGCTGAACCCGGTGCCGCAGCCGCATTGGGGCTATACGCAGTCGATCAATCTGATCCGGCAGACCTTCGGTGAGCGCATGTATCCGCTCAATCTCGAAGGCATCGACCACGCGATGCGGGAATTGGTACGGTGAGCATCATCCTGCAAAGTGGGAGCCGGTTTGCCGAAAAGACGATGCGCAGATAAGAAGCCTCATGTCCCAAACCTACAGCCACAGCCCCAAGCCCTTCAGCGGCCCGATCTCCTTCACCCTCAAGGGCAGCACGCTCACGGTGGATTCCGGCCGCAAGGTGCATGAAGTTCAGCTCGGCGCGGTGGACACCGTGCGCATGACCTTCGAACCCGGACGGCTGGCCCAACGATCCTTCCGAACGAAGGTGATCATGAAGGACGGCAAGTCCTTCACCTTCAACTCCCTCGACTGGAAGAGCCTCGTGGAGGCCAAGGAGATGACGAAGGAATACCGTTCCTTCGTGAAAACCCTGTGCGACGCCATCGTCCAGGCCAATCCCCAGGCCCGGTTCGTGGCCGGCAAGCCCATCGGCCTGTGGCTTCCGACATCCGGCTTGGCCATCGCGTCCCTCCTGGCCATGGCCTACCTGGTCTGGCAGGCCTTCCAGATGGGCGCGACTTCGGTTGCGCTGCTGGGGATTCTGCTTGCCATTGTCGGCTATTGGCAGATCGAGCCGATGATCAGGCTCAACAAGCCCCGCCCCTTCCGGTCGGAAGCGCTACCGGAAGAACTGCTGCCGAAGGCGTCATGATCTCGCTCACTGTCACTCCGGGGCGGCTCGTCAGAGCCCAGCCCGGAGTGACAGTGAGCGAGAACTTCAAGCCCGCACTACCAGCACCGAGCACCTTGCGTGGCGCACGATGGTGGAGGCGTTGGAGCCGAGCAGATAGGTCGCCATGGTCGGCCGGTGCGAGCCGACCACGATAAGGTCGGCGCCTGTCTGCTCGGCCTCTTCCAGGACCTCGGCATAGACGGAGCCGAGACGGACGACGGCCGAGACGCGCTCGGCCAGAAGCGCGACCCCGGCCGCCACCTCGGCGAGCTTGGTGTCTGCCTGTCCCTGCTGTTCCTCGTCGAAGGCTGGAGGCATGAACTCCATGTAGGTGACGGGCACGATGGCCCGCACATAGATGAGCCTTAGGGAGCCACCGGAGGTTCCGGCGAGTTCGACCGCCTTGTCGATGGCAGACTTGGCCGCTTCGACCTCACCGAGATCAACAGGAACGAGAATGGTCTTGAACATGGATCAGCCTCCGGGTCAGCCTTGGCGGCTAGGAGTGTGAACGACGAGACCGTCGAGCTCCGGCCGCACCCGGATCTGGCACGAAAGTCGCGAGTTGGGGCGCACGTCGTAGGCGAAATCGAGCATGTCCTCCTCCATGGGCTGAGGCTGGCCGGTGGCGGCCTCCCACTCCTCGGCCACATAGACGTGGCAGGTCGCGCAGGAGCAGGCCCCGCCGCACTCGGCCTCGATGCCGGGAACGCCATTGCGGATGGCGGTCTCCATGACGGTTGCGCCCTCCTCCGCCTCGACGGTGCGGGAGGTTCCCTCAGTATCGATGAACGTGATCTGGATCATTGCGGACCTCTGCTTGCTGGCGCATACTTATGACAGACTGCACCGGAAGACGAGAGACGGGCCCGACGCATGCCGTCTTTTTGCCGCATTGTGCCCCGCAGTGCAGGTTACTAAGCCGTTAACGACGTTCACAAGTGACAGGGGACAATTGGTTTCCTTGTTTCAGTTCGGCCGCTAGACTTGCTTGGTAAATGACAGATTACCGTGCGGAAGTGCCATCAATGGTTCATCCGTAGCGGCTGAGGCCATGCATTCACCTTGCTTTTCGTGAACAGAGTGCGGCTTCAGAATCATCAGTTGCGTCACGAGGGCGGATCATGGCGACCGAGAACAAGAAGATGAAGGACCCGGCTGAAGCAGCCCTTACGGCTGTGGAGCAGGCACTCAACCTTGACGAAACTTTCGTGATCCACACCCCGTCTCGGCCGGGTGACAAGCCCTTCGGCGACGACCCCAAGCTGCCGGACATCGACGATCACGACTTCACCAGAGGCCCCTTCGGCCTTGGCTCGGACTCCCTTTCCGCTCACGCCGACGACCACGACCCGCGGCTCGACGACATGGCCCGTTCCGGCTTCATCGCCCCCGACCGGAACGCCGTTGCCAACGACGACCGCCAGAATGTCGGCGTGATGCTGCAGGCCCTTCAGGCCCGCCCCTCCCGGCGCGCCTACTGGATGGCGGCCTTCCTGTCGCTCCTCTGGCTCGGCGGCATCGGCGCCCTCGTCTATACGCAGGGGATCACGACGCCCGAGCAATTGCTCGCCACGTTCTCGACCTCCCAGCTTGCGCTCGGCGCCGTCGGTCTCGTAGGGCCGATCTTCCTATTCTACATCGCCGCCATGCTCACCGTCCGCTCGCAGGAGATGAAGATGGTGGCCCGCGCAATCGGCGAAGTGGCCACACGCCTCGCCCAGCCCGAGAGCTTCTCAACCGACGCGGTCCTCTCCGTCTCGCAGGCCGTGCGCCGTGAAGTGGCGGCCGTGGGCGACGGCGTCGAGCGGGCGCTGGCCCGCGCCGGCGAGCTCGAGACCCTCGTGCGCAGCGAAATCTCGACGCTCGAGCGCGCCTATTCCGACAACGAGATCCGCATCCGCTCGCTCATCGACGAGCTGGTGGCGCAGCGCGAGGCCATCGTGTCGAACGCGGAGCGCGTGCGCGGCTCGATTACCGGCGTGCACCAGAGTCTGATCCAGGATCTCGACGGCGCCAGCGAGCGCGTTGTGTCCGCTGTCAGCGGCGCCGGCGACAAGGTCACCGCCTCCCTGGAGCAGCAGGGCGACCACATCACCCAGGCCCTCGGCCGCGCCGGCGAGCGCGTCGTCGAGGAGATGGCGAGCCGCGGCGTCGAGCTGGTCGATCGCCTCGCAGGCTCCAGCGACGAGATCAAGAACGGCATCTCGGAGGTGGGCGTCACCATCACGACCGCCCTTGAGAGCAAGGCTCAGGACATCACCGGCGCCTTCGAGCGAACTGGCGACCTCCTGACCCGCCACCTGCAGGACGGCGCAAGCCAGGTCACCCGCACCCTGGCCGAGACCGGCCGCGGCGTGATCGACGCTCTCGCCCAGCAGGGCAACGACGTGCGCGAAGCCTTCGAGCAGACGGCCCGCAGCCTGGAAGACAGCTTCGCCCAGCGCGGATCTGAAATCACCGAGAAGCTTGCCGCAACCGGTGGCGTGATCGCGGACGACATCTCCGCCCGCACGGCCGAGATGCGTGACCAGATCGCGGAGGCCGGCTCTTCCGTAAGCGAGGAGATCGTGACTCGCGGCACTCAGGTGCGAGAGCAGCTCTCCGAGACCGGAGCCTCCTTGGTTCAGGCACTTACCACCAGCAGCGGCACCGTGCGCGAGGAGTTTGCCGTCACGGCCTCCTCACTTATTGAAGAGCTTGCAACCCGCGGCAGCTCCCTGCGCGAGCAGCTCGCCAGCACGGGCACCGGCGTCGTCGATGAGATCGTGTTGCGCGGCAGCGAGGTGCGCGAGCACCTGGAGAGCGCTGTGCGGCTCGCCGACGAGTCGATCGGCACCCGTGTCGAGGATCTCGCCAGCCGACTTGAGACCGCCAGTCAGCGCGTCAGCGAATCCGTCACGGTCCAGGGCCAGTCGCTTGAGACCAGCCTCACCCAGGCCGGCGAGCGTCTGTCGAACCTCATGGGAACCCAGGTCGAGGAATTCCGCTCCGCGTTCGAAAACCGCGGTCAGGAGTTCTCCGAGACCCTGTCCCTCCATACTGAGGATGCGCAGACCCGCCTCGCCAATGCGGCGAAGGACATCGTTCTCGCCATCGCCAGCCAGGGCTCGCGCGTCAACGAGGCTCTCAATCGGACGTCCGAGACCCTGTCCACCACCGTCGACACCCGCACCCGCGAGATGGAAGAGACCCTCGTGGCCCGGCTCACGGCTTTGGAGGACGTCACGACCCGAGGCAGCGAAGTGGCCGAGCGCATCTCCCGCGATGTGGGCAGCATGACGGAGACCATCACAGGCCGCCTTGAAGAGATGGACCGCCTGATCACAGTGCAGGGCCGCACCGTGGCCGAGTCCTTCACCGAGCGTGCCCGTGAGGCGACCACCGCCATCGAGACGCAGCTTTCGGCCCTCGAGGAGCATGCCTCCCGCCGCACCACCGAGATCACGGCCAATTTCGACACCATCGTCGAGCGGGTCGACAGCGTGCTCGGTGCCCGCTCCACGGCCCTCAACGAGGCCCTCGTGGTGCGCACCGGCGAAATGGCGCGCGTCATGGCCGAAGGCGGCCGCGACGTGGCCACGGCCCTCCAAGCCCGCGTGGACGAGATCAGCCAGGCGATCACGGCCAAGACCAACGCCATCGCCGACACCCTCTCCTCCAAGGCCGAGCAGATCGGCCTCTCCCTCGACGGTCGCATCACCGCGATCGACGAGGTGCTGGGCAGCCGCGCTGACGAGATTTCCGAGACCCTCGGCGCCCGTGCCTTCGAGATCAACCAGACCCTGGGCAGCCGCGCGGAAGAAATCGCCGCGACGCTGGGCAGCCGCACCGAGGAGCTTGCCGCCGCTCTGAACCAGAGCGTCACGATGCTCGAGGACAGCGTCGTCAACCGCCTCACCGGCGCTGCCGAGACCATCGACGAGCGCGGCCAGGCCGTTCTCAGTTCGCTCACCGGCCGCATCGGCGAGATCCGCTCGATCTTCGACACGCAAGGCGCCTCGCTTGTCGAGAGCCTGGGCAGCCGTGGCGAGGTCATCGGCCGCGAGGTTGCCGCCATCAGCGATATGACCCTGCGCGGTCTCGAAGAGCGCAGCAATGCGGTCATCGAGAGCCTGCAGGACCGCAGCACCACCCTCCTCTCGTCGCTCCAGGACCGCACGATGGAGCTAACCGCCTCCTACCTGCAGTCGACGGAAGCCGTGCGTGCTTCCATCAACGAGGGAACCGAGCAGACGGTCGAGGCTCTCACCGGCGCCAACGAGCGCCTGCGCGGCGAGCTCACCGACGTGCTCGGTCGCCTGACCGACGCCAACCGCATGCTCCAGCAGGTGGCGGCTTCGGCCAGCAGCAATCTCGGCGCCGTCGAGGACGGTCTGGCCGGACGCGTCCAGCACATCGAGACGCTCCTGTCGGACATCGCCACCCAGACCGGCCGCGCCTCCGATCAGGTGGCCGAGCAGGTCGACGAACTGCGCAACGTGTCGTCCGGCGCGATTCAGCAGGCCCTGGAACTGGCCCGCAGCCTCGAGGAACGCGGACAGGCGCTCACCAGCACCACCGGGGAGCAGATGCGCACCCTCACCGAGGCCGCATCTGCCCTGGAGCGCGTCGAGGCTCGCATGAACGAGGCGCTCTCCGGCCGCCAGCAGGCCCTGGACGAGCTCCTGACCCGGATCGGCGAGCGCTCGCAGGATCTCGAATCCGTCACGCGCTCCTTTACCACCCTCCTGGAGGGCTCCCTCCAGAACGCCGAGTCCAAGGCGCGCCAGATCGGCTCAGTCCTGTCCTCAGCGGCCGACACCACTACGGCCGCCATCGGCGAGCAGTTCGAACGCATCCGCGCCACCACCGGCCAGGAGAGCGAGCGGACCGCAGAGGCCCTGCGCGCCAGCTACGAGCAGGCGACGGCCGAGATGGCCGAGGCTTTGGGCAGCGCCACCGCGAAGTTCCGCGATGCGATGGGCGAGCTGCGCGGCATGACGGGCAATATCCAGCGCGAGCTGGAGGCTACCCGCGCCGAACTCCGCCGCGGCGTCGTCGAGCTGCCGCAGGAGACCCAGGAGACGACCGCCAATATGCGCCGCGTCGTCGCCGACCAGATCAAGGCCCTGAACGAGCTGTCGGCTCTCGTGTCGCGCTCGAACCGCCTGGTCGACGCGGCTCCCGCCGCTCAGCCGCGCAAGGCAGCCGTCAACGAGACCCCGGTTGCTGCAACCATGGCGGCTGTGGCCGCCGCAGTCGAGCAACGGATCGCCCAGACCCCGGCACCTGCCCCGACACCCGCCCCTGCTCCGGCACCGGTGGCGCGTCAGGTGGAACCCAAGCCTGCTCCGGCTCCTGCGCCCGTGCGCCAGGTAGCTCCGCCGGCGGCCGAGCGTCCGGCTCCCCGCCGTCAGGAGCCAGCCGCCCCTGAGGCCGGTGCCCGTGGCGGCTGGCTGTCGGACCTCCTGAACCGCGCCTCCCGCGAGGATACGGTGGAGCCGTCCCGCAGCCATGCGGGCCGCCCCGACCGCACTCGCACCAATAGCCTCGAGTCGCTCGACTCGATCTCGGTCGATATCGCCCGCATGATTGATCACGACGCGGCCGTGGAGCTGTGGGACCGCTATCGTCGCGGCGAGAGCAACGTGTTCACCCGCCGGCTTTACACCCTGCAGGGTCAGCAGACCTTCGACGAGATCCGCCGCAAGTACGGCCGTGACGAGGAGTTCCGGCAAACGGTCGACCGTTACGTGGAAGAGTTCGAGCGCCTGCTCGCCGAGGTCTCCCGTGACGACCGCGACTCCATGCTGACGAAGACCTACCTCACCTCGGAGACTGGCAAGGTCTACACCATGCTGGCCCATGCGAGCGGCCGGTTCGACTGAGCGGGTTCAAGTTCTCGCTGAACATGAAAAACGCGGCCTCTGGGCCGCGTTTTTCGTTGATAAAGAGGCCCTTATAGGGGTTGTCATTCCCGGCCAGAGCGTCAGCACAGGGGAAGGAATCCATAGCACCGAGCGTGTCAGTGGATCCCCTTCCCGGTCCTGTGGACCGCCGGGGACGACACCTCCTCCGTCATGGCCGGGCTTGTCCCGGCCAACCCGATTGTGAGAAGCGCCCACGCCTTTCTGAAACGAGATCACCGGCACAAGGCCGATGATGACGACGGAATGGTCGGTATTCGGTTGAATGGCCCTTAAGCCGGCGCGCGTGGCTCGTCCGTCGCGGCAGTATTTGGATCTTCGCGACGCGGCAGCTGGCTGCCGCTGACCCAGCGCACGATGTCGAGCATGACGACGGAGAGCGCCTCGTCGAGGGCGCGGGCCGCGTTCGGGGCATCGACGGCGCTGGCGGGAACGCTGGCACGGAAGATCCGGCCATTAACGATGCGGCCGTCCCGGTCGCTGACGATCTTCACGGAAATCTCGGCGACCGCCTGGTTATCGGGGGTTGCGATCTCGAAGCGCCGCAGCTCGGACACGAGCTGGACGTCCGCCACTGCGCCGCTGCTTGGGCGCGAGACCCCCCGCAACTGCGAGGAGTTCTCGAAGGTGTTGATGAGGCGCGTCTGGATCAGACGGGGCAGGTTGTCGGCCCACTGCCCTCCTCCGATGAACGACACGGAGCCGCTCGCATCCTTCACCAGGATCTGCTGGGTCGCGAGCTGCTGGAGGGCCGCAGGCTCGTTGACCAGAACCTGAACGCCGGAAGCCCCCCGGATCCGGGACGCAGGAGCGGACAGGTCATAGGTCGCAGGCGCAGGCCCCAATGAGCAGGCGCCTGTCAGGGCAGCCAGCAGCGCCACCGGAGCAAGGCGCCGGAGCATGCAGGCTCGTGCAGTCAGGGGAGTTAACACGGAGGATCCACGCATACTGGTTACTTAACGGCGTCCATTGTACTCAGGGAGGTTCGAACGGCCACCGAAAAGAAACTGCTGTGGATTACGTTCGATGCTGCGCACCGCGCGGCTGATATCGCCAAGGGTTCTGCGGCCTTCCACGGCAAGAGCCTCGTATTCCCGCAGGCCCGAGTCCGTGAAGCGGCCCACACCGGACAGCACCCCCTGGATGCCTTCGGTGCGCTGGTTGAGATCGTCGGCCAATTCCCGCACGGAGACGGCGGCAGCACGGATCTCATCGAAGGCGCCCTTGCCGGCCTCACCGGATGCCGAGCCCAGGAACTTCTCCGCCCCTGCCAGGACACCGTCGATGCGGTCCGCCGACTTGTTCAGCTTCTCGGTGATCGAGCGTGCCTCCTGGATCGCCTTGTCCACATCGGGGCTGCGGCGGCTCAGGGTCTGAGTAAATGTGTCGATATTGTCGACGGTACGCCCCACCTTGGCCGGGTCGACTGCCTGGGCCAGTTCCGCGATCTCACTAACAGCCCTGTCCAGCTTGGGCGCGGTGACATTGAGAGACGCGATCAGGCTCGCGGCATCCCGGAGGGCATTGTTGATGGTCTCGCGGTTTTCGCCGAGAGCCCTGGTGAAGTTGTCCGTATTCTCGACGATCCGGGAGACGCGCTGTCCATCGATGGAGCTCGCCACCTCCTCGACCTTGTCCACGGTACGGCCGACCTTGGCCGGATCGATGGCCTTGGCGATGTTCGAAATGTCGCCCACCGCGCTATCGAGCTTCGGGGCGGTCTCGTTGAGGCGAGCGACGAGGTTGTCGGCGTTGCGCAGGGTGTTCTCGACAGCCTGACGGCTTTCGCCCAGGGCCTGGGTGAAGCCTTCCACGTTCTCGACGATGCGGGTCACGCGCTGCGGATCCACCGCCCGCACGACCGTGTCCACGTTGGTGGCGAGCGTCTCGAGCTTCTCGGCCAGAGGCCCGACCTTCTCGGCCGCCTGCCCCACCTGGGCCAGGAAGCGGTCGATGCCCTCCGCGTTCTCGCCCAGCGCCTGGGAGAAACGCTCCACGTTCTGGATCGTCCGGCTGATAGCGCCCTCGTTGTCGGTCACGACGCGGCCCACCCGCTCCAGCACGTCATCGGCCCGGCGGGCGATGTTGCGGGCGCTCTCGATGAGATCCTGGAAGTCGGAGCGGTCGGCAAAGATCGTCGGCATGGGTTGGCCCGGGCCGGCGACCAGCGGGGGCGCTCCCGCCTCGCCGCCGGTCAGGCCCACATTCGCGACGCCGGTCAGGCCCTGGTATTCCAGGCGGGCACGGGTATCGGCCCTGATCGGCGTGCTGCTGTTGACCGAGGCTATGGCCACCACCCGGCGCGGATCCTCCGGCAGAAGCTCGAGAGTTGTGACATCGCCGACCCGCAGCCCGTTGAAGGACACGCTCGAGCCCTGCGAAAGACCTGAGACAGAACCAGAAAACACGATGCGGATCGTCTGGCGGGCCTGCCCGCGCTCGCCACCGGAGAACCAGTAGACGAATCCGAAGGCGGCCGCGATCACCGCCAGGGTGAAGAGGCCGATCAAGGCGTAATTTGCACGCGTTTCCATCGTTACCCTTGCGCGCCGCCGGTCATGACCGCGCGTGCCCGTTTCCCATGAAAATAAGAGCGAAGCCACGGATGATCCGAGGCCAGCATCGCCTCGATAGGACCCTCCGCGAGAATTTTCCCCTCGCCCAGAGCCGCTATCCGGTCGCAGACCGAGTAAAGGCTGTCCAGGTCATGGGTTACCATGAATACGGTCAGGCCTAAAGTCCGCTGTAACGTCGCAATCAGGTCGTCGAACTCGCCGGCTCCGATGGGATCGAGGCCGGATGTCGGCTCGTCGAGGAAGACGATTTCCGGGTCGAGGGCCAGCGCCCGCGCGAGCGCCGCGCGCTTGATCATGCCGCCGGACAGCTCGGAGGGCAGCTTGTCGGCCGCATCCGGACTTAGGCCCACCATCTCGATCTTGAGCATGGCCAGCTCGTCGAGCAGGCGGTCCGACAGGCGCAGATACTCGCGCATGGGCACCTGGATGTTCTGCTTGACGGTCAGGGCCGAGAAGAGCGCGCCCTGCTGGAACAGCACACCCCAATGGCGCTCTAGCTGCCGACGCTCGTCCGACGACAGATCGTCGAGATTCCGGCCCAATACCTCGATGGTACCCGCCCGCTTGGAGACGAGCCCGAGGATGGCGCGGGTCAGGACCGATTTGCCCTGGCCGGAGCCTCCGACGAAGCCAAGAATCTCCCCGCGATAGACATCGAGATCGAGCCCCTTGAGAATGGTTCGTTCCCCGAAGCCGACCTCCACGCCGCGGACGCGGATAATCACCTCGCGGTTCTTCGTCAGGTCGGGGTGGCGGCGCTCGAGCATCATCTCAGAAATTAATCGCTGCAAAGAACATGGCGAAGAGGCCATCGAGCACGATGACCATGAAAATGGCTTTCACCACCGAGGAGGTCACGTGGCGGCCCAGAGATTCTGCGGAGCCAGCGACCGCCATGCCTTCCAGAGTCGCGATGATCCCGATGACCACCGCCATGAAGGGCGCTTTGATGAGGCCAACCAGGAAGGTGTTCAGGCTCACCGCAGCCCTGAGACGGTCGAGAAAGATATCGGGGCTGATGCCGCCATAGACCCAGGTCGTCAAGCCGCCGCCCACGAGGGCCGCAATGGACGCGATGAAGGTCAGGAGCGGCAGGCCGATGATGAGGGCCAGGATGCGCGGGACGATCAGGACTTCGATGGGGTCGAGTCCCATGACCCGCAGGGCATCGATTTCTTCGCGCATCTTCATGGACCCGATCTCGGCCGTAAACGCCGATCCGGAACGGCCCGCAACCATGATGGAGGTCAGCAGCACGCCCAATTCGCGCAGAACCAGGATTCCGATGAGGTCAATGACGAAGGGGGTCGCACCGAACTTGATCAGCTGGAAGATGCCCTGCTGGGAGACGATGCAGCCGACCAGGAACGAGATCAGCACGATGATGGGCACACCGCGATAGGCGATCTGCTCCAGCTGGTTGATGACCGCAATGCCCCGGAAGCGGCGGGGATGGATGACAACGCGCACCATGCCGGAGATGAGCTCTCCCAGGAAGCCGACGCCGCCGACCAGATCCTTGCCGGCCCCGGCCACGCTCTGGCCCACATCGACGAGGAAATCCACTGAGCGGGCATGCCGGGGCTTCGGTTTGCCCTCGAAGTCGCGGTAGGCTGCCTCCTCCAGGAGGATCTTCTGCTCCGGCGAGGCATTGGCGAAATCAGCCTGACCCTTGGCCGACAGCTCATGGCGGGTCCGGTCGAGGGTCCAGGCGCCGAGGGTGTCGAGCCGCTCGACGCCGCTGAGATCGAAGAGCACAGGGAAGCTGTCGGCCTCCGCCTCGATCTCACCGATGAGAGCCTCCACGCGCTGGGCATGCGGCGCCGTCCAGGGACCGGACAGATGAACCGTCGTCTGCCCGCCTGCACGGTCGATCGTCATGTCCGGCTCTTGAGCCAGGGTGCCCTGCGCCACGATTGTCCCTTCGGCATTGATTCCGCTTGGTGATAGCGTGTCATTGCGCCACAAGTCGAGACGAACTTCATCACGAGAAGCCAAGAGAATGCGTCAGCTCACTGTTTCCATCGACCGTTTCCCCATCGCCGGAAAGTTCACGATAGCCCGAGGCTCCCGCACCGAGGCGGTGGTAGTCACCGCCACGATCACGGAGGGCGGCGCTGTCGGACACGGGGAATGCGTGCCCTACCCGCGCTACGGTGAGACGGTCGAGGGCGTGGCGGCGGCCATCGAGGCCATCCGTCCCCAGATCGAGGCTGGCCTGACTCGTGAAGCCCTCCAGAGTCTGATGCCCGCCGGTGCTGCCCGCAACGCGGTCGACTGCGCCCTCTGGGACCTCGATGCGAAGAGTTCCGGCATCCGCGCCCATGTGACCGCAGGCCTTACCCGCTGGCCGCCGGTGACCACCGCCTACACGATCAGCCTCGACACCCCTGAAGGCATGACCGAGGCCGCCGCAAAGGCTTCTGAGCGGCCGATCCTCAAGGTGAAGTTCGGCGCTCCCGACGGCGACATCGAGCGGATCAGGGCGGTACGCCGGGCAGCCCCCCAGGCGACGCTCATCGCCGACGCCAACGAGGGCTGGACCGAGGCCAATATCGAGCAGCACTTGGCTGCCTGCGCCGAGGCCGGCTATGCCCTCGTGGAGCAGCCCCTGCCCGCCAAGGCGGATGAATTCTTGAGCCGGATCTCGCGTCCCGTACCGATCCTGGCCGATGAGAGCGTGCATGACCGGGCGAGCCTCGACCGGCTGGTGGGGCTATACGATCTTGTGAACATCAAGCTCGACAAGACCGGCGGCCTGACGGAGGCCTTAGCGCTGGCCGATGCGGCAGAAGCCAAGGGCTTTTCCATCATGATCGGCTGCATGGTAGGCACGTCGCTTGCCATGGCGCCGGCCTTGGTGCTTGCACCGCGCTCCCGTTTCGTCGATCTCGACGGCCCGCTCCTGCTGGCCAGGGACCGCGAGCCCGGCCTGCGCTACGAGGGCAGCATCGTCTATCCGCCGGAGCCAGCCCTCTGGGGCTGATGCTTCTGCATCCGGATGACGACCAGCATCAGCAGCACCCCGATGGCGCCCAACGGGGCCATCGCGGCGAACACACCCGCCCCCACTTCGCTGTAGATCATGCCGCTAACCACGGTCGAGACCGCCGTGGTCAGGGCGGCCAGCGATCCGTAGATGCCCTGCGCCCGTCCCCGCGCTTGCATGGGGGCAAGTGCCGTCAGGGCCGCCATGGTGCCGATATGGGTCGCGGCAAACGACAGGGCGTGCATGGCCTGGAGCACGAACATGACCTCGATGCCGGGCTGGAGCGACATGATCGTGAAGCGGATCGCCGCAGCAGCCGAGCCGATCAGGATAAGCCCCACGCCCGATCCGCGCCCCACTGCCCGGCCGAGAAAGATGAAGACCAAGATCTCGGTGATCACACCGGCGGCCCAGAAATAGCCGATGACCTCATCCGAGAAGCCGATGGAACGCCAATAGATGCTGGCGAAGGCATTCAGCGCGCCATGGCTGCCCTGGGTCGCCGCACCCGCAATCAGCACGATCCAGAGGATTGTCGACAGCCTTGGAGAAGGCAGGTCCTTCCTGGGCTCATCCTCGGCCGAGGGTTCGGGGACATCGTGAGGAACCACCATGAGCGTCGCGACGAACCCCAGGGTTGGGATAAGCGTCAGGGATACGATGACGGCATTCGCCCCGAAGGCTCCGACCAGATAGCCGCCCAGGATGTTGGTGATGAAGAAGGCCACCGAGCCGGCACCCCGGATCCGGCCGTAGTTCAAACCGGGATGCTTCTGGACCGCGTTGGTGGAGACGAGGTCGTTGCCTGGAATGATGCAGGATTGCGCAACCGCCACGAGGGCCACGAGGGCGATGATCGCAACGTTGCTGTCGGTAAGCAGGAACAGGGGGAAGCCGATCAGCTGACCCAGATGACTCGCCAGCAGAAGTCGCCCCGCGCCTAACGAGCGATCGGCGAGGCTCAGGAGCGGCGCGGTCGCGAGGATGCGCACGACGATGGGTATGGCGACCACGAACCCGATCAGCGTGGGCGACAGATCCTTGCTCTGCAGCCAGAGCGGGAAGAACGGCAGATACATCCCGTGGCTGGTGAAGCTGGCAGCCTGAAGGGCACCAAGCCGAAGTTCGAGAGCAGTGAGCGGACGCATCGCGGACAGGGTCTTCCGGGGTCGAAAATGGCTTAAACCAACAAGAATACGGTGCAAGACCCCCTCTCTTAAGCGTTAGAGGGGTTGAGCGTGCACCCGCTTTGGACCCATCTGATGGGAGAGTGGAATCAGACCCTGGCGCAGATGGATCCCGGCACCATGCCCGATGAAGAGACAGACGTCACGCTCAGTGACCTGGATTTCGACACCATCGAAGCCGCCGTCATGGAAACAGCCCGCGGCCGCTGGTTCCTGAAGGAATATGCGCGGCGCAACCGCAACGCGGACACGCAGGCCGTGCTGGAATCGCTGGAGCGCCTGAAGGATAAGCCCCTCGACGCCAATACCGTTGCTCCCCTCAAGGCCTACTTGGAAGAGATGGCCGCTGCCATCCGGCAGACCAAGGAGGAGGTGCGATCCTTCCCGAGGATCGAGGCGACCGATTCCAGGGAGGCCCTGTCGGAAGCGGAGCTTCAGGATGCCGCCGAGCAGACCATCCGGCAGATGGTCCGGACGCTGCACTATCTTGAAGGCCGGATCCAGCACATGATCGACCTCTACAAGGTCGAAGTCGAGCGGACGGCCGTGTCGTTGGAAGCCGGCCCTTTCGACGGTGAGACGGGCCAGCAACTCTCCGCTCGTCCTGCTTTCCTGATGTAAGGGCGGCTAACGCTCCGCGTGAGCGGTCTCAATGTTGGAGAAGAACTGCCGGGCGCTCTCGTGCCAGGTGAAGGTCTCGCCATAGGCGCGGCACCTGTCCTTGGGGATGTCGAGCGCTTCGAGGGCAGCCTCCCGCAGATCCTCCTTGAGGATTCCGCATCCGGAGGAGCCGATCACATCAATGGGTCCCGTCACCGGGAACGCCGCGATCGGCAATCCGGAGGCGAGCGCCTCAAGCAGCACGATGCCGAAGGTGTCGGTGAGGCTCGGGAAGACGAACACATCCGCCGAGGCATAGACCCGCGCGAGATCCTCACCCGTCAGCGGACCGAGGAAGCGAACCGCAGGGTATCTCGCCTCCAGCTCGGCGCGTGACGGGCCATCTCCGACAACGACCTTGGTGCCGGGAAGATCGAGGCCAAGGAAAGCCTCCAGGTTCTTCTCCACGGCGACGCGGCCGACATAGAGGAAGACGGGCGCCGCCGCGTCCAAAACCCGTTCTTTGCGCGGCCGGAACAGGGTGGTGTCGACGCCGCGGGTCCAGCGCATGATGTTTCGGAAGCCCCGCCCAGTCAGCTCCCGTTCGAGGGAGGGCGTGCTGACCATCATGGCGCGAGCGCTCTGATGGAAGCGCAGAAGCGCCCTGTAGGACCAGGATTTCGGGATCGGCGTGCGGGCCGCAACGTATTCGGGAAAGCGCGTGTGATAGCTGGTGGTGAAAGCCCGCCCCTGCCGCGAGCAGGCCAGGCGCACGGCAAAACCGATCAGCCCTTCGGTGGCGATGTGGACGTGGGTGGGTTTCACCTCGTCGAGAATGCTGGCGACGGCCCCTGGCCGTGTCAGCGAGAGGCGGATCTCCGGATAGGTCGGCATGGGAAAGGAGCGGAAACGCTCCGGGGTGAGGAAGGCGACTTCGGCGCCAAAGCGCGGCGCCTCCTCGGCCATGTGCTCCAGCGAGCGCACCACGCCGTTGATCTGCGGCCGCCATGCATCGGTGGCGATCAGAACCCGCATCAGGCCGCCCTCTCGCTGACCGTGGGGGCGACGGCGTTCTGTTCCGCGGCCTTCTCCAGCTGGACATCCGTCCACCGGACCAGCTGGAAGGAGCCGTCGTAATGCTCCACCACGGCGGTGCAGGATTCGACCCAATCGCCGGTGTTCACATAAGCCACCCCGAACTGGTCGTGCATGACGGCATGGTGGATATGGCCGCAGATCACCCCGTCGGCCGCATGGCGCTCGGCCTCGGCGGCGAGCAGTTCCTCGAACCGGCTGATGTAGTTGACCGCGTTCTTGACCCTCAGCTTGGCCCAGGACGAAAGGGACCAGTAGGTCAGGCCGAGCCGGCGCCGGACCATGTTGAGATAGGTGTTGATGAAGAGAGCGGCCGTATAGGCGCCGTCCCCGAGGAGCGCCAGCCAGCGGGCATGCCGGACCACGAGATCGAACTGGTCTCCATGGATCACGAGGTAGCGCTTGCCGTCGGCGGCCTCGTGCAGGGCGTAATCCGCCAGCTCGATGCCCCCGAGATTAACGCCGAGATAGTCGCGCAGGAACTCGTCGTGGTTGCCCGGAAGGTAGATAAGGCGGGCTCCCTTCCGGACCTTGCGCAGGAGCTTCTGCACCACGTCGTTGTGGGCCTGCGGCCAATACCAGCCCGCTTTCAGCTTCCACCCGTCGACGATGTCGCCGACGAGATAGATGGTGTCGGCATCGTAGGCCTTGAGGAAGCCGAGCAAGGCCCCTGCCTGGCACCCCCTGGTGCCGAGGTGGAGGTCCGACAGGAACAGCGTTCGCACGCGTATGGGATCTGCATCCTGAGCCATGGCCTCCCCGACGAGTTTGCGGGTTCCAGCCAAACCGGATTCGCATCTCGTCCCCGTGACGGTTTTCCTGCAGATTTGTGACGGTGCGGAAATCCGATTCCAAGGCACCGTGATTTGTCCTAGAGGCTCGGCAAGCGGATCAGAGGGAGACCATCGATGAGCGTGCCTGACCTCATAGGCCTCGTGGGCGTCGTGGCCTATCTGTCGGCCTACGGCCTGCTGCAGCTGGGAATTCTGAAAGCGGAGGACCTGCACTACGCGCTCCTCAATGCACTTGGGGCGCTTCTTATCCTCTATTCGCTGATCTTCGACTTCAATCTGGCGTCTTTCGTGACGCAAGCCGCATGGCTGGTTCTTACCCCTCTAGGCTACATACGCTCGCGAATGAAAGGCCGGACGGTCTGAGCCGGAGCCGAGCCCATGCACTCGGCGCAGGGGCTTTCGACCTGAATGAGGCTTCACGCGGCCGCCTTGCCGTGGTTGTCTGCATCCCCCTCGCCAATGCCTCACCCGTGACGATGCGCCTCCTGTGAAACCTCTCCTAGGGATATCCCTCAAAGTCCTGTCCGCCCTCGTCTTCACGATGATGTCGGCGACTCTCAAGACGATGATGGTCCGCTACCCCATCGGAGAGGTCGTGTTCTTCCGCTCGGCCTTTGCCCTGCTGCCGCTTCTGGTGTGGCTCAAATGGCAGGGGGATCTCATCAACGCGGTCAGGACGAAGAACGTCGTCGGGCATTTCAAGCGCGGCCTCATCGGCACAAGCGGCATGTATCTCGGCTTCGCGGCGCTGTCCTACCTGCCGCTCCACGACGCCATCGCCATCGGCTATGCGTCCCCGCTCATCGTCGTGATCCTGGCGGCACTGCTCCTCAACGAGAAGGTCCGGGCCTATCGCTGGACGGCCGTTGGCGTCGGGTTCGTGGGCGTCCTGATCATGCTCTCGCCTTATCTGAAGCTCGACACCTTCTCCGGGGGCTTGGGAGCCGGGCCGACGCTTGGCGCCCTCTGCGCGCTCGCAGGCGCCTTCTGCTCCGCGGGCGCCATGATCCAGGTGCGCCGTCTGACGGCCAGTGAGAAGACGGGCGCCATCGTGTTCTATTTCTTCATCCTGGCCTCCGCCCTTTCCCTCTGCACGATTGCCTTCGGCTGGCGCATGCCCGATGCCCAGGACTGGGCCCTGTTCGTCGTGGCCGGGATCCTGGGCGGGATCGGGCAGATTCTGATGACCCAGAGCTACCGTTTCGCCGATACCTCCGTTATCGCCCCCTTCGAGTACACCACCATGATCTGGGCGCTTCTGTTCGGCTGGTTCGTGTTCGGGGACCTGCCCACGGCAACCGTGCTAGCCGGCGCCACCATTGTGGCGGCAACGGGCCTGTTCATCGTGTGGCGCGAACACCAGCTCGGACTGCTGCGCACCAAGGAATTCCAGGCTGCACCCCAGCGGCCAGGCGTCTGAGAACGCCCTCAAGGGAAAAGAAAGACCGCAGCCCCGGCGGTGCTTGACCCGCCCTGCCGATTACCCCACAACCGTTTTGAGGAACGAGCGTACGGTTTTTCAGAACAGAGGCAGCGATGGGCGTCGAGGGCAAGGAACGGAGCCGGGAGTTGGAAACGGGCGCGCAGGTTCTGTCCGGCAACATGGGCAAGACGATACAGCGCCTGCGCAAGGCCTACAACCTGTCCCTGTCGGAGCTTGCCGAGCAGTCCGGGGTCGCGAAGTCCATCATCAGCCAGATCGAGCGCAACGAGACCAATCCGACGCTCGCCACCATCTGGCGGCTGAGCCAGGCCCTCGACGTCTCAATCGAGCGGGTTCTCGCGTCCGGGGACGAAGAGCCCTTTATCGAGAAGTCCTCCAAGGCGGACACGCCGATCCTGGTCTCCGAGGACGGCAAGATGCGGCTTGCCATCATCGGCTGGCTCAAGACCATCGAGTGGCTGCAATGGTACGACGTGCAGTCGGATCCCGGCGGAGTGCTCGATTCAGACAGCCATCAGCGCGGCTCGGTGGAATGCCTGTCGGTCCTTGAGGGCGAGTTCGAGGTCGAGGTCGGCGGGGTCATCCAGCAGGCCAAGGCGGGCGAAAGCCTGCGTTACCGCTGCGACCGCCCCCATTCCGTGCGCTGCATCGGCGACAAGCCCGGCCGGGCCACGATGGTCTGCATCCTCAAAGCCGCCGTGATGGATTGAGGCCTGTCCTCAACCCATCCCCAGCTCTTCCACAGCTTACTCAGGCTTCTTGAAGCCCTGCCTCGGCGGCAGGGACAACAGGTACTCAGCCATGGCCTGACGGTCTGCATCAGGCAGTTGGGCCGTGTTGGCCACCACCGCCCCCATCGGCCCGCCGACCGTGTCGAAGTTCGGCGTCTCGCCGGTCTTCAGCAGCGTCGCCACTTCCTCCGGGCTCCAACCGCCGATGCCGCTTGGATGAGGCGTGATGTTGGGAACGATCCCCCTGCCTTCCGGATCAGGACCGCCCGCGAAGCGACGCTCCGCGATGATGGCGCCGGCAGCATTGCGCTCGCTGTGGCACTCGGCACAGTGCCCCGGTCCGTTCACCAGATAGGCTCCCCGGTTGAGGCTCGCCGACTTTGACGAATCCGGCTTGAAAACCTGCCCGTCGAGGAAGGCCAGCTTCCACAGGCCCACGCCGCGGCGGATGTTGAACGGGAATGGCAGTTCGTGATCCCGCACCCGCCCTTCCACGGCAGGCAGCGTCTGCATGAAGGCGAAGAGGTCGGAGAGATCCTCGGCGCTCATGCGCTGATAGGATGTGTAAGGAAAGGCCGGGTAGTAGTGGCGCCCATCCGGGGACACGCCCTCGCGCATGGCGCGAGTGAAATCAGCCGTCGTCCAGGAGCCGATGCCATCCTGCTTGTGGGACGAGATGTTCGGGACATGGAAGGTGCCGAACGGAGACTTCAGGGCATAGCCACCGCCGAGCCGCAGCTTGTCGTCATTATTGGGAACCGCGTGACAGGAGGTACAGCCTCCGGCGAAGAACAGGACGCGACCGTTCTCGACATTCGGGGTCCGGTTGGCATTCGGAGCGGGCGCCTCGGCGCGGATGAGGCGGTAGGCCGATGGCGATGTGAGGGCCACAAAGCCGATCACGCCGAAGATGACCAGGGCAACGAGCCCGATGAGCGCCTTACGCATCGCCTCTTCTCCAAATGAAATAGGCGGCCCAGGGGCCGCCTATGACTCAGCATCGTCCGATCAGGAGGCCTTCTTGCGGAACTCGTTGTGGCAGGTACCGCAGTTCTGGAGCACCTTCGGCATCTCGGTCTTGAAGGAAGCCTCGTCCTTGATCGCCGCCATGGCGGTCTGAGCGTCCTGGCTCATCTTGTTCCCGATGGACTCGAACTTGGCCTTATTCTCCCAGATCGTCGGCAGAGCCTCGGTCTTCTCCGCGTTCTTCGAGCTTTCCGGGAAGAGCGTGACGAATTTCTTGGAATTCTCTGAGAACACCTTCAGGCCGGCCTGAGCTTTGGCGAGGTCGAAGGGCTCCTGGCCGCGCATCATGGCGCCGACGGGACGGGTCTGCGCGCCCATCTCCTTCATCAGAGCCTGACGCTGCTCGACCACATTGCTCTGGGCAATGGCGGCGGTCACTCCGATCGCCAGAAGGCTGGCGACGAACATTGTACGCTTCATCTATATGTTTCCCTCATGGGCACGACAGACGGCTTCCCTACGAACCATCCTCGGCGGGAGGACATTAGCGCATATCTGCTCAAGCTTGCGCACTGTACTTTAGAACACATCTATGTGATCGCCGAGGCATGGAGCCTCACTCCACCGGTTCGCCCGCCGCAGCCCAGTCCTTGAACCCGCCCTTGTAGTGCTCGCGGATGTCGCGACCCGCCGCCTGAGCGGACTCGATGGCCCGGACAGACCGGACACCTGCAGCGCAGGAAAAGACGATTCGCTTGCCCTCGGGCAGAGCAGACGGGTCGAAGGACGAAAGCGGATGCGAGACCGAGCCTGGGATATGGCCTGCGGCGAATTCATGCGGCTCGCGGACGTCAACCAGGAGAAGTGAGCCCTCGCGAAGCCCTTGCTTGATGGCCTCGCGGTCGAGATCGATGACTTGCGACGATTCAGTCATGAAAAGGTCCTCCCTGCGTTCGATGTCTCATACTGGGATCGCAGGGAGAAGCGCAATCAGGCCGATCTCAGGCGAGAGGAGGAATCCGAAGCACCCAGCCCGGCTGAATCATGTCGGGATCCTTGACCGGCGGCGAATTGGCTTTGACGATTTCTGTATGTTTCGCGCCTTTGCCCTTTCCGTAATGCTTCTCGGCGATTTCCCAGAGGGTGTCGCCTTTCTGGACCGTGTACATGGTGGACTGTTCTGTCGGCTTCTCAACCTTCAGACCGCTCGTGTCCACCTCGGCGACCCCGTAGGTGTTACCCAGCGACAGGATCAGCTTTTCCGCCTCCTCCTGGCTCATTGCCTGACCGGACAGCTTTACCTTGTCGCCTTGCACGTCGATGTTGAGCTTGGTGGCATCGAAGCCATGGCCCTCCACTGTCTGTTTGAGCGTATCCGGCGTCGCAGCCTGGGCGCCCCCGCCAAAAAGCTTCGCACCGGCGTCCTTGATGAACTTGAACAGACCCATGTCGTCCTCCTCTCGTTATGCCCGGGTTTGGATAGCCAAGCTGAGACGATGACGCGCAGGACTCCGAACGGTTCCGCTTTAAGCGAGGCTTGAGAACACATCCGCCAGCGAGGGCAGCCGGTCCTTGAGCCGCAGAAGCGCAATCAGTTCGATCTGCACGATGGCGGTGGCGAACTCCTGCTCCGGGTCATGTTCGAGCCGCTCCTCGAAGGCGGTGAGGATCTCGTCCTTGGAGCGCCCCTTCACCGCCATGATGAACGGGAAGCCGAATTTCTCCTTGTAGAGGTCGTTGAGGGCCAGGAAGCGGTCGCGCTCCTCCTCCGTTAGGCTGATCAGCCCTGCGGAGGACTGCTCGCTGCGGGAATCGGCCGTGAGATCGGCGAGCTTGAGGCGCCCGGCGAGATCCGGATGAGCGTTGATCAGCGCCAGCTTCTGCCCGTGACTTGCCCCCGAGAGCACATGCACCATGGCGGCATGAAGCCCCTCGGCCGTATCCTGCCCGGTGGTGAGCCCGGCATCGAAAGCGCGCTCCGCGATCCAGGGTGAGTGCTCGAAGATGTCGCCGAAGGCCTCCACGAAGAGCGCACGGCTCATGGTGCTGGGCTTCAGGCCCGCGAGGCGGTGATGCTGGATCCAGTGGCGCGCGATGTCGATGCGCTTCGCCACCCAGACATCGTCATGGGAAGCCACGTAATCCAGGAAGCGCGCCAGCGCCGCCGCCCGTCCCGGACGGCCGACGAGACGGCAATGGAGGCCGACCGACAGCATCTTCGGCGCGGTCTCGCCCTCCGCGTAGAGCGTGTCGAACGAGTCCTTGAGATAGGCGAAGAACTGATCGCCCGCATTGAACCCCTGCGGGGTCGCAAAGCGCATGTCGTTGGAATCCAGCGTATAGGGCACGATGAGCTGCTGCCGGTCCCCGTGCTGCTCCCAATAGGGCAGCTCGTCGGCATAGGAATCGGCGCTGTAGAGGAAGCCGCCCTCCTCCGCCACGAGACGATTGGTGTGCTCCGAGGTGCGGCCCGTGTACCAGCCGAGCGGCCGTTCGCCCGTCACCTCGGTGTGAATGCGGATCGCCTCCTTCATATGCGCCCGCTCCTCCTCCGTGGAGAAGTCGCGGTAGTCGATCCACTTGAGACCGTGGCTCGCGATCTCCCAGCCGGCCTCCTTCATGGCCGCGACCGCGTCAGGGTTTCGCATGAGGGCGGTGGCGACGCCGTAGACCGTGACCGGCATGCTGCGTTCGGTGAACATCCGCCACAGGCGCCAGAAGCCGGCGCGGGAGCCGTATTCGTAGATCGACTCCATGCTCATGTGGCGCTGGCCAGGCCAGGCTTGCGCGCCGACGATCTCCGACAGGAAGGCCTCGGAGGCGCGGTCTCCGTGGAGGATGTTGTTCTCGCCGCCCTCCTCGTAGTTGATCACGAACTGCACGCAGATCCGGGCCCCGTTCGGCCAGCGTGGATGCGGCGGGTTGCGGCCATAGCCGACGAGGTCGCGGGGATAGGAGGTCGGCATGGTCAGCTTCCTCGATAGGTGGAATAGCTCCAGGGGGAGGCGAGGAGCGGAACGTGGTAATGCCCGTCGGGCTCGACGATGGTGAAGCGGATCGGCACGATGTCCAAGAACGGCGGATCGGCCGTGGCCGTGCCGAGTGCCTTGAAGTAAGCGCCGATCTCGAAGATGAGCTCATAGGTTCCGATGCGGAAGTCTTCGCCGATCATCAGCGGCGCATCCGTGCGCCCATCCGCATTGGTGATGGTGCGCAGGACGGAGCGGCGCTGCTCACCCTCGATGGCGAACAGCTCGATGGCGACGCCGCGCGCGGGCTTGCCGTTGACGGTATCCAGAACGTGGGTGGACAGGCGGCCCATGAAACCTCGCGGATGGAGTAAGGGGCAGATCGAGCCCGGAATTCTTTCGGGCCCGCGCGTTCCGCGTCAAGTCGCATCCATTAATGCCGTTGCGGAAAGGCCGTGTTTCCCGGACAGGGTTCCTGTTGAAAAAGCTGCCGACACGGCCTATCGCAATCCCGACCGCCGCCCTAGGCTAAGCATTCCTTCAATATCCAAGTGACTGCATGATCGACCCGCAAATCTCCGAATGGATCAGCCAGATCATCCGCTGGGTCCATGTGATCACGGCCATCGCCTGGATCGGCTCGTCCTTCTACTTCATTCACCTGGACCTCAGCCTGAAGAAGCGGGAGGGTTTGGCCGAAGGTGTCGGCGGCGAGGCCTGGCAGGTCCATGGCGGCGGGTTCTACAACATGCGCAAGTACCTCGTTGCGCCGCCCGAACTGCCGAAGGAGCTGACCTGGTTCAAGTGGGAGAGCTATTCCACCTGGATCAGCGGCTTCTTTCTCATCGTCTGGGTTTATTATCTCCAGGCCGATCTCTACACCATCGACCCTGCGGTGCGTGCCCTCACGACTTGGCAGGCCGCCGCCATCGGCATCGGTGGCCTTGCCCTGAGCTGGCTCGTCTACGAGGGCCTGTGCCGCTCACCGCTCGGGCAGAACGGCCTCCTGCTGGGCGTCGTGCTCTTCGCCTATATCCTCGTGGCGGCCTTCGCCTTCACCCAGGTGTTCAACGGACGCGCCGCCTTCCTGCACACTGGCGCGATGATCGCCACCTGGATGTCGGCCAGCGTTTTTTTCGTCATCATCCCGAACCAGAAGAAGGTGGTGGCAGCCCTCCTGGCCGGGCAGATTCCCGACCCGAAGCTCGGCAAGGAAGCCAAGCTCCGGTCAACCCACAACAACTACCTGACGCTGCCCGTCATCTTCCTGATGCTGTCGAACCATTATCCCCTGGCGTGGTCGTCCGCCTATTCGGTCGGCATCGTAGGCCTGATCGTCATTGCAGGCGCGGTGATACGGCACTTCTTTAATTCGCAACATGCCGGCAAGGGCTCGCCCTGGTGGACCTGGGGCATCGCCGCAGCCGCCATTGTACTGGCGGTCTGGCTCTCGATCATCGGCAAGCCCGGTAACGCCAACATGGCCCAGGCGCCCTCAGCTGCAACGCCCGAGGTGGTGACGGCCTCCTTCGACGAGGCGGTACTCGCGATCCAGTCCCGCTGCTCCATGTGCCATGCGGCGGAACCTGTCTGGGACGGCATCACGATCGCCCCGAAAGGCGTTCGCCTCGACACGCCCGAGGAGATTGAGCGGCATCGGGAGATGATCCGGGTTCAGAGCGTGCTCACCCATGCCATGCCGCCCAACAACATCACCGAGATGACCCTCGACGAGCGCAGGGCTGTGGCAATCTGGCTGGCGGCACGGGACACCGTCACCCGCTGAACTCCGCATCCTGCGACCAGTAACGATATCGATGGAGAGACCGAGTGACCGAACTCACCCTGGAAGCAGCTCAGACGATCGCCGCCACCGCCCTCAAGACCGCACGGGAGAAATCCTTCAAGCCTCTCGCGGTGGTAGTCTATGACGCCCGTGGAGCCCTCAAGGCCCTCCTCTCGGAGGATGGCACCAGCATCAAGCGGGCTGAGATCGCCATGGGCAAGGCCTATGGCGCCCTGGCGCTCGGCGTCGGCTCGCGCGCGCTGTACAAGATGGCGACCGACCGCCCCTACTTCATCGCGTCGGCCACCCACGCGGTGGGTGGGCAGCTC
The DNA here is from genome assembly GCF_036314045.1 of Microvirga sp. CF3062. NCBI lineage: Bacteria > Pseudomonadati > Pseudomonadota > Alphaproteobacteria > Hyphomicrobiales > Methylobacteriaceae > Microvirga > Microvirga sp. CF3062. The sequence continues at coordinate 325,479 of NZ_JAYGGN010000006.1, read as the reverse complement.
GTTCCGGTTCCAGGCGGGGTCCTGATCAAGGACGGCCAGGGCCGGATCCTGGGATCGGTGGGCGTTTCCGGCGACACGTCCGACAATGACGAGATCGCCGCCGCGGCCGGGATCGAGGCAGTCGGTCTCATGTTCGATACCGGCGCCTGAGCCATCTCCACAGGCTCAACCCTTTGTTCTGCCAGGAAATCCTTAATTTTTCGGATAGTACTGGACATAAACAGTTGATTGATCAACAAATAGGACAAGGTTACTGCCTTACCGGCTCTGACCGAAACATTCAAAAAACCCTGAGATAATCAGAAAGGGAACGCGTCCAATGTCATCATGGTTGAAACGTACCGCTCTGGCTGCCGCCGCCACGGTAGCTTTTTCGAGCTTCGCGGTCGCGCAAGTGGTCTACCACCGCGGCAATGACGGCGAGCCGGAGACGCTTGACGTCCACAAGACCTCCACGGTCGGTGAGTCCCACGTTCTCCGCGACCTCTATGAAGGTCTCGTGATCAAGGACAACAAGGGCGCAGTGGTGCCCGGAGTCGCCGAAAAGTGGGAAATGGCCGACGACGGCAAGACCTACCGCTTCACCCTGCGCGCCAACGCCAAGTGGTCCAACGGCGACCCACTGAAGGCGTCGGACTTCGTGTTCGCCTATCGTCGGATCATGAACCCGGAAACCGGCGCCAAGTACGCCAACATCCTCTACCCGATCCTGAACGCCGAGAAGGTGAACAAGGGTCAGGCCAAGCCTGAAGAGCTCGGCGTAAAGGCGGTCGACGACCGCACTCTCGAGATCCGCCTCGAGCAGCCCACCCCCTACTTCATCGAGCAGCTGACCCACCAGACGGGTCTGCCCGTTCATCAGGCTTCGGTCGAGAAGTTCGGCAAGGACTATATCAAGCCGGGCAACCTCGTGACCAACGGCGCCTATACGCTGGCCGAGTTCGTGCCGAACTCGCACATCAAGGTGGTGAAGAACCCCAACTTCCATGACGCCGCGAACGTCAAGATCGATCAGGTGATGTTCTACCCGATCTCCGACCTCGCCGCAGCCGTCCGCCGCTTCCAGGCCGGCGAGCTTCACTCCACCCCGGACATCCCGGCCGACCAGGTGAAGGCCCTCAAGGAGCGCTTCGGCAAGCAGGTCGTGATCGGTCCGTATCTCGGCGTGTACGCCCTGCCGATCAACTCCTCGAAGCCGCCGTTCGATGACGTGCGCGTCCGTAAGGCCCTCTCCATGGCAATCGACCGCGAGTTCATCTCGGAGCAGATCTGGGGCGGCACCATGCTGCCGGCCTATTCCTTCATACCTCCGGGCATCGGCAACTACGGCAAGCCTGCCCAGGCCGAGTACGCGACCATGTCGCCGATCGACCGCGAAGATAAGGCGAAGGCCATGCTGAAGGAAGCCGGCTTCGGCCCCGGCGGCAAGCCGCTGAAGGTTGAGATCCGCTACAACACCACGGACAACAACCGCAACACGGTGGTGGCGATCGCCGACCAGTGGAAGGCGCTCGGCGTCGAGACGTCCTTCATCAACACCGACTCCAAGACCCACTTCGCGCATCTTCGCGACGGCGGCGACTTCGACATCGCCCGCTATGGCTGGATCGGCGACTACTCGGATCCGCAGAACTTCCTGTTCCTGCTCGAGAGCGACAACAAGGGCTTCAACATGGGCAAGTGGAAGAATGCCCAGTTTGACGACCTCATGAAGACCAAGGCTGCCAAGGAAGGCGATCTCAAGAAGCGCGCCGAGTACCTGCTGCAGGCCGAGCAGATCTTCATGAAGGAAGAGCCCTGGATCCCGCTGCTCCACTACAGCACGAAGAACCTGATCTCGGACAAGCTCGTCGGCTTCAACCAGAACATCTCTGGCGTGTACCCGAGCCGCTTCCTGTCCCTGAAGCAGTAAGCATCCTCGATCCTGCCGGGCGGTCTCACGGCCGCCCGGCCCACAAACAACACGTCGGCCGCCAAGGCTGCTTCCCTCGCTGAGGGGTTGTTATAGAGCGGAGTCGATATCGTGATCCCCTTCGTTTTCCGCCGTCTTCTCTCGGCGATCCCCACCCTTTTCATCATCATCACGATCTCGTTCTTCCTGATCCGGCTCGCGCCTGGCGGTCCGTTCGACCTGGAGCGTCCGCTCGAGGCCAAGGTCATGGAGAACCTACAGCGGATCTATGGTCTCGACCGGCCGCTCTTCGAGCAGTATCTGAAATATCTCTGGGCCGTCGTGCAGGGCGATTTCGGCCCCTCGTTCATCATGCGCGATTTCAGTGTCGCTGAGCTCTTCGCCAACGGCCTCCCCGTTTCCATCCGGATCGGCGCCTTGGCGCTGGGCTTCGCCATCATCATCGGCGGCACGCTCGGCTCCATCGCGGCGTTTCGCCAGAACAGCATGATCGACTATATGGTGAGCGGCCTCGGCACTTTCGGCCTGACAACCCCCTCCTTCGTAATCGCCCCGGTGCTGCAGATCGTGTTCGGCCTCACCTTAGCACTGTTGCCTGTTGCGGGCTGGGCAGGAGGGGCACCGCGCAATCTGATCCTGCCGGTCATCACCCTCGCACTGCCGCAGATCGCCATCATTGCGCGCATGACCCGCGCCGCCATGATCGAGAATTTGCGCTCGAACCACATCCGCACGCTCCGCTCCCTCGGCCTGCCCTCGTGGGTGATCGTGCGGCATGCACTGCGTGGCGCGGCCCTGCCGGTGGTGTCCTACCTCGGACCAGCTGCTGCAGCACTGCTTACCGGCTCCGTTGTGGTGGAAACCATCTTCGCCCTCCCAGGCGTCGGTCGCTATTTCGTCGAGGCAGCCCTGAACCGCGACTACACCCTCGTGATGGGCACCGTGGTCGTGGTGGCGGTGTTCGTGCTCATCTTCAATCTTATCGTCGACATCCTCTACGCGGTGATCGACCCCCGCGTCCGTTACGACTGAGGCACCACCATGGCTGAAGGCGCCGTCATTTCCGACATCCCTGTTACCGGCCCCGTGACCGGCCGTTCCCTCTGGGCCGATGCGCGGACCCGACTCCTGCGCAACAAGGCCTCCGTGGCCAGCATGATCATCCTGACGCTGATCGCGCTTGCCTGCATTTTCGGGCCGTTTTTCACCGGTCACCCGTTCGATCGGGTGTATCCCGACTATGTGCGCGCGCCGGCAAGCCTGACTGCATATCCTAAGGCGGAGCAGATCATCCCGCAGGCCGAGCGTATTGGCTCACGCGTGAGGGCGAAACCTGAGAACATCGAGATTACCGGCGACGCCGTGCGCATGGCTCTCGTGAGCACGAGCCCGCGGCCCGTCGACGAACGGCTGCTGGCCTATTTCGAGCGCTCGGATCTGTTCGGCACCGCGCAGGTCGTGGAGCGGCAGGACGAGGGGCGCCGCCTTGTGGTCGATGTCCCCATCGAGAAGCAATATTTCTTCTTCGGTACTGAGGCCAATGGGCGAGACCTTCTCACCCGCACCATGAAGGCCGGTCAGGTCTCGCTCGCGATCGGACTCTTGGCGACCCTCGTGGCGATCGTGATCGGCGTCGTCTATGGAGCGACCTCCGGCTATCTCGGAGGGCGCGTCGATCTCGTGATGATGCGCATCGTCGACGTCCTTTACTCGCTGCCATTCATCTTCTTCGTCATCATGCTGGTCGTGTTCTTCGGCCGGAACTTCGTACTGGTGTTCCTGGCCGTGGGCGCCGTCGAGTGGCTCGACATGGCCCGCATCGTCCGTGGACAGACGCTCTCGATCAAGCGGCAGGAGTATGTCCAGGCCGCCGAGGCGCTCGGCGTCGAAACGAAGGGCATCATCCGTCGCCACGTGATCCCCAACACCCTCGGGCCCGTAGTGGTGTACATGACCCTGATGGTGCCGCGCGTGATCCTGCTCGAAAGCTTCCTGTCCTTCCTGGGACTCGGCGTCCAGGAGCCCTATACCAGCCTTGGCGTTCTGATCTCGGAAGGCGCCAAGAGCATCCAGGATTCGACCTGGATGCTGATCTATCCCGCACTGACGCTTGTCGCGATTTTGTTCTGCCTCAACTTCATCGGCGATGGCCTGCGCGATGCTCTCGACCCGAAGGATCGCTGACATGGCCGAACCTGTTCTTACCGTCCGCAACCTCAATGTCCGCTTCCGCACCGGCGACGGCATCCTCCATGCGGTGAAGGACATCGATTTCGACATCAACGCGGGCGAGACCGTCGCCATTGTGGGCGAGTCCGGATCGGGCAAGAGCCAGACCATGATGTCGGTCATGGGCCTTCTCGCCTCGAACGGCTGGGCCGAGGGCTCGGTCAAGTATCGCGGCGAGGAACTGGTGGGCCTTTCTCCCGGCAGGCTCAATCACTATCGCGGCTCCAAGCTCACCATGATCTTCCAGGAGCCGATGACCTCCCTCGATCCGCTCTATCGAATCGGGGATCAACTTGCCCTCCCGCTCACCACCCATGGTGGCATGAGCAAGGACGACGCGCGCAAGCGTGCTATCGAGCTGCTGGAACTCGTTCAAATCCCCGATCCCACCCGCCGCATCGATGCCTATCCCCATGAGCTGTCTGGCGGTCAGCGCCAGCGCGTGATGATCGCCATGGCGCTCGCCAACAACCCGGACGTGCTGATCGCCGACGAACCGACCACGGCCCTCGACGTGACGGTGCAGGCCCGCATCCTCAACCTGCTCGCCGACCTGCAGAAGCGGCTCGGCATGTCGATCGTGTTCATCACGCACGATCTCGGCGTCGTTCGCCGCTTTGCCGACCGCACTTACGTGATGAAGCGCGGCGAGGTCGTCGAAAGCGGAGAGACGGAGGCTCTCTTTGCTGCGCCGAAGCACCCCTATACGCAGATGCTGATCGACGCCGAGCCGACCGGACGCAAGGAGCCTGTTTCGGCAAATGCTCCGGTGGTACTGGAGGCAAAGAATATCGGGGTTCAGTTCAGCCTGGAGAAGAGCTTCTTCGGCAAGACAACGCATGTGCTTCGCGCCGTCGACAATGTCAGCCTAACCGTCCGCGCCGGCGAGACAATTGGCATCGTGGGCGAATCCGGCTCCGGCAAATCGACCCTCGGCCGCGCCATTCTGCGGCTGCAGCCGGCCTCCGGTCTGGTTCGGTTCGAGGATCGCAACCTCATGCCCCTCGATCGCCGCGGCATGCAGCCTCTGAGGCGGCATCTGCAACTGGTCTTCCAGGACCCCTTCGGCTCCCTGTCGCCTCGCATGACCGCAGGCGAGATCGTGACCGAAGGCCTTCTGGTTCATGAACCAGGCATCTCGCGGAAGGAAAGGGATCGGCGCGCCGCCCAGGCCTTCGAGGAGGTGCGTTTGGACCCGGCCTGGCGCAACCGCTTCCCGCACGAGTTCTCCGGAGGGCAGCGCCAGCGCATCGCCATCGCCCGCGCGATCATCCTGCATCCGAAACTCGTCGTTCTCGACGAGCCGACCTCCGCGCTGGATCGCTCCGTGCAGAAGGAAGTGGTGGAACTGCTACGCGACCTCCAGAATGCCCATGGCCTGGCCTACGTCTTCATCAGCCACGATCTTGCCGTCGTGCGCGCCCTCTCGGATGAGATCATTGTCATGAAGAGCGGGAAAGTGGTGGAACGGGGCAACGCCGAGCAGATCTTCGACCGGCCGCGGGAGGAGTATACCCGCGATCTGATCGCCGCCGCCTTCCTTACCGAGCGCGGCATCGTCGAACCCAAGACCGAACCCCTCGCCTCCTGAGACTTGGAACCGGATTGCCGGGCTCGGATTTGATCTTTAGTTTGCCGCATGCTCGTGCGGTGAACCGGTACCCACTTCACCGGATCATGCTCTGGCACCATGGCAAAGCTCGCAGCCTATCGCGCCAAGCGCGACTTCACTAAGACCTCGGAGCCGGCAGGCAAGGCCTCCCGGCGCCGGGGCGCCTCCTTCGTCGTGCAGAAGCACGATGCCTCCCGCCTGCACTATGATTTCCGCCTTGAGCTCGACGGTGTGCTGAAGAGCTGGGCTGTGGCCAAGGGTCCGAGCCTCGTCAAAGGCGAGAAGCGTCTGGCGGTCGAGGTCGAGGACCATCCACTGGACTATGGCGATTTCGAAGGTACCATTCCGGACGGCCAATACGGCGGCGGCACCGTCCTGTTATGGGATCGGGGCACCTGGGAGCCTGAGGGCGATCCTCACGAGGCTTACGAAAAAGGCCGCCTCACCTTCCGCCTCGATGGCGAGAAGCTCAACGGCACATGGCATCTCGTCCGCATGGCGAAACGCCCACGCGAGCGCCAGCCATCCTGGCTGCTGATCAAAGCCGACGATGCGCATGCAAGGACTGAGGACAACCCGGACATTCTCGAGGAGGCGCCGCTCTCGGTGAAGACAGGGCGATCGCTTGAGGAGATTGCCCCTGGACGGGCCGGCAATGGTCCTGCGAAACGGAAAGCCGCCTCGAAGAAGGCCTCGCCGGCCAAGACCGCAAAGCCTGTGAAGCGAGCCTCAAGCAGCAAGGCTGCCAAGAGCACTGACATTGAGGTGGCCGGCGTGCCTCTCACCCATCCAGAGCGCGTTTTGTGGGAGGATCAGGGCCTCACGAAGCAGGAGCTGGCGGAATTCTATCGTGACATCGGCGAGTGGCTTTTGCCGCATCTGGTCGACCGTCCCCTTACTCTCATCCGCTGCCCGGGAGGCACGCAGAAGAAGTGCTTCGTCCAGCGGCATTCCTGGGCCGGCATGAGCGACTTCATCCATCGAACCACGATTCCGGACAACAGCGGCACGCAGGAGGCTCTGACCGTCACCGACATCCAGGGTGTGATCGCCCTCGTGCAGTCGGGCGTCCTGGAGATGCATGTCTGGGGCGCGACGCTTGCCGATCTGGAACGCCCCGACCGTCTCATCTTCGACCTCGACCCGGGAGAAGGCGTGGAGTGGCCGCGCGTGATCGAGGGTGCTCTTGCGGTCCGGAAGAGGCTGAAAGCACTGGGGCTGGAAAGCCTCGTCAAAACCACGGGCGGCAAGGGCCTGCACGTGGTCGTGCCCTTGAGGCCCAAGGCCCCGTGGATGGAGGCGCTGGCCTTCTCGCGCGGCATTGCCGAGACCATGGCGGCCGACGAGCCGGATCGCTACACCACCACATCGGTCAAGCAGGAGCGCGAGGGCCGCATCTTCATCGACTACCTGCGCAACAACCGCGAGGCCTCGGCCGTCGCGCCCTACTCCACCCGCTCGCGACCCGGTGCGCCAGTGGCGACACCGATCACGTGGGACGAGCTCTCACCCGATCTCAGGCCTAACGGCTTCACCGTCGAGAACCTGGGGCGGCGCCTCTCCTCACTCAAGAAGGATCCTTGGGGGAACATAGAAAAGATCGATCAGGTGCTGCCGGAGCAAAGCCCTCGTAAGCGCACGTCGCGCAAACAATAGGATTTAGAAAAACGGATCCTTGATGCCTTCCGCATCGAGTGCCTGCTGCACCGCGGGCCTTGCCAGAACGCGCTCTGCGAGGGCGTTCAGATTCGGCAGGCTGCGCGGCGGCCGCGGCATTCCGCGGCCCCAGCGGATCAGCATGAACAGGAAGAGGTCGGCGGCGGAGAATCGATCTCCGAGAAGCCATGTCTTGTCGCCGAGCTGCTCGGAGATCACGTCGAACATGCGGTTGAGCCGCTCTCCGGCTGCCTGCTTCACAGCCGGTTGGGCAGCCTCGTCGCTTACATGCTCGTGGGGATAGTACCAAGGCATGTACTCCGTCTGCGGCGTGTTCGTCAGGTGGATCATCCACTTGTAGAACTCGGCCCGCTCCCTGGTCCCGAGAGCCGGCGCAAGGCCAGCCTGCGGGAACTTGTCGGCTAGGTAAAGAGCGATCGCGGCCGTCTCGAACAGAACCAGGTCGCCATCGACCAGAACCGGAATGCGCCCGCTGGGATTGAGCTTCAGGTATTCAGGGCTCTTCTGAGCGTTCTGAGCCCTATCCACGAAGCGCAGCTCGAACTCGGCTCCGATCTCGCGCAGCATCATGTGCGGCATAAGGCTGGCATTACCGGGAAAGTAGTAGAGAGTGATCATCGTGAGCCCCTGGAGTTTTTATTGGCTCTGTCTTGGTAGATGGCGCCGGGAGCCGCGTAAAGAGCGGCTGGCCGACGATCCAAATCTTCCTTTCACGGCCTCACGCCCTATGGTCCTGAAGGCAAACGGGAGATGACGATGACGGATCTGGCCAAGACCTTGACTGAGAAGCTGCAGGTCGATCCCGGTGAAAAGGCTCGTCTTCGCGATCGCGACCCACGCGACAAGTCCCTTTTCGGCGACGAACAGGAGACCAAGGCGGGCACGGCATCTCTCGCCAAAGAGATCGATGCCCTGCAGGACCGGCTCTATGCGGAGGGATCCCGGTCCCTTCTCGTGATCCTTCAGGGGACCGATACCTCAGGCAAGGACGGCACCATCCGCAGCGTCTTCAACGCGACGGGCCCCTTAGGCGTCGCGGTTCATGCCTTCGGCCCGCCCACGAAGCTCGAACTGGAGCATGACTACCTCTGGCGCGTGCATACCGTCTGTCCCCGGCGCGGGACGATCGGCATCTTCAACCGCTCCCATTACGAGAATGTCCTGATCGGCAAGGTCAGGAAGTTCGCGCCCGAGGCGGTGATCGAGCAGCGTTACGAGCAGATCAACTTCTTCGAGAAGATGCTGGTCGAGAACGGCACCACGATCCTCAAGTTCATGCTGCACATCTCGAAGGACGAGCAGAAGGAGCGCCTGCAGGCCCGCCTCGACGATCCGACCAAGAATTGGAAGTTCAATCCCGGCGACCTGGAGGACAGGGAGCACTGGGACGATTACCAGGACGCCTACGAGACGATGCTTCATCGCTGCTCGTCTCCATGGGCGCCCTGGCACGTCATCCCGGCCGACCGCAAATGGGCTCGCAACGCCGCCATTGCGAACATCGTCAAGGCAACCCTCGAGGAGATGAACCCGCAATATCCGCAAGTCTCCTGGAGCCCCAAGGATTTCACCGTCCGCTAGAAGGTTCATCCACAAGGCCCAGGGCATTCATCCTTTGTCGTATGCGCCTGTGCCCTTGCCGACGGGGCCGTAAAGCGCGACAATAATCCTTATGAAAAGCATCCTTGTCCCGATTGAAGACCACGGCGTCATCGAGCCCCAGCTGGAGGCTGCCCTGCAGCTCGCCCAACTGTTCGACAGCTATATCGAGGGGATTGCCATCACACCGGATTACCCGGTGGTCCTACCGGTGGACATCGCCATCGGCGTTCCCTCCCCCATCACTCCGGAAAACCGCATCGAGATGGCCCGCGCTTGCCGCGAACGCTTCGAGGCCTTCATGACCGGAAAGCAGATTTCGCGCGCTGCTGCCGGGCTCGCGGGCCTGAGCTCCGGCTGGCGGCAGGACGGGCTGATGGAAGATGCCTTCCTGGGAGCCTATGGGCGGGTCTTCGATCTCATCGTCGTAGGCCGCCCCGATGGATCGAACGGGCAGACCCGCCTGTCCACGGCAGAGGCAGCCCTCTTCGAGACCGGACGTCCTGTCCTGATCGCGCCCGCAACTCCGGCTCGCACCCTTGGCGAGACCGCTGTGATCGCCTGGAACCGAAGCACTGAAACGGCCCGCGCCGTGCTGGGCTCGATGCCGCTGCTCCGGAAGGCCAAGCGGATCGTCGTTCTTGAACTCGACGACTGGGGTGTTCCCGGGCCCTCCGGCTCGGAGCTTGCCCGTCACCTCCGGATGCACGACCTGCCAGTGGAAGCCATCACGGCGGCCGATCCGTCCAACCGCCCCGGCGAAGCGATCCTGAGGGAAGCCGCGGCTCTTGGCTGCGACCTGCTGGTGAAGGGAGCCTATACCCAGAGCCGGCTGCGGCAGATGTTCTTCGGCGGGGCCACCAGCCATATCCTCGGTAACACGACCATGCCCGTCCTGATGGCCCATTGACCGAAAATGTCGCTTGCCACGTTCCAGGATGTCGCCGTCATCCTCGATGATCGCTTCCAGCGTCTGCACATCGGCTCCGCACGCCTGGAGAAGCTGGCGGAGGGATGCCGCTGGGCAGAGGGGCCGGCCTATTTTCCAGCGGGGCGCTACCTGATCTGGAGCGACGTGCCCAACGACCGAATGATGCGTTTCGACGAAACCTCGGGCACCGTCAGCGTCTTTCGCCATTCGTCCGGCTATTCCAACGGCAACACCGTCGACCGCCAGGGCCGCCTCGTCACTTGCGAGCACGGCAACCGGCGCTTGACCCGCACCGAGCATGACGGCTCGATCACAGTGCTCGCCAGCCATCACCAGGGCAAGCGCCTCAATAGCCCCAACGACGTGGTGGTGAAGTCCGATGGCTCGATCTGGTTCACGGATCCAGCCTATGGGATCGATTCCGACTACGAGGGGCACAAGGCCGAGAGCGAAATCGGCGCCTGCCATGTTTATCGCATCGACCCGCACACGGGCGACGTCCGCATGGTCGCGGGCGATTTTGTCCGCCCGAACGGGATCGCCTTCTCGCCGGACGAGAGTCGCCTCTATGTGGCCGACACCGGCGCCACCCATGTGAAGGACGGCCCGCGCCACATCCGGGTCTTCGACGTGGACGACAGCGGAAATCTCTCGGGTGACAGCGTTTTCGCCTCCTGCACGCAGGGCCTGTTCGACGGCTTCAGGCTGGACGAGGCGGGGCGGATATGGACGAGCGCCGGCGACGGCGTGCACTGCTACGAAAGCGACGGCACTTTGATCGGCAAGATCCTTGTGCCCGAGGCGGTCGCCAATGTCGTCTTCGGTGGGCCGAAGCGCAACCGGCTCTACATCTGCGCCACGACGTCGCTTTATGCCGTCATGCTGCCCGTGAATGGGGTGAAGACCTTCTAAAAGATCCACTCACGGAGCTTGTGAATTGCGGTCGCTTCGCTCATGAATGCGGCCCATGTCTCATTCCGGTTCCTCCCCAGCCCACAAGGTTCGGTCAGGCGTCCTTGTCGGCATCGGCCTGATGCTGCTCGGCGTCTTCATGTTCGCCATGAACGATGTCATGGGCAAATGGCTCGTCGCCACCTATTCCGTCGGCCAGGTCCTACTCCTGCGCAGCGTCGCGGCTCTCATGGTCCTCCTGCCCCTCATGCGCCGGCAGAAGGTTCCGTTCGAGATACCGCCGCAGGCCGGCCTGCATGCGGTGCGCGTCACCCTCTCGACCCTGGAGGTTGCCTGCTTCTACTGGGCCGTCACCTATCTGCCGCTCGCGGACGTGATGACCTATTATCTGGCCGGACCGATCTATGTAGCGGCTTTCGCGGCGTTCTGGCTCGGTGAGAAGATCGACAAGCCGCGCATGCTCGCCATCGCCTGCGGCTTCGTTGGCGTCCTGATTGCCCTGCGCCCGTCGACCGCCACCCTGTCCCTGCCTGCGCTCATCGCACTCGCGGGAAGTCTCTTTTACTCGCTTCTCATGATTACGACGCGCAAGTTGCGGGATACCCACGACGCCACCCTGGTGCTCGGCCAGATTCTCGGAGCCCTGATCTTCGGGCTCGTTGCGGCGCCGCTCGCCTGGGTCACGCCTGGTCCACTCGATCTCGCTGGTCTCTTCCTGCTCGGCATCGTGTCCATGGCAGCGCATGTCTGTGTGAACAGATCCCTGAAGATCGCGCCTGCATCCGTGGTTGCTCCCTATCAGTACACCCTCATCGTCTGGGCGATCTTGTTGGGCTATCTGTTCTTTGGCGATGTCGTGGGGTTCTGGACGCTCGTGGGTGCTGCCGTGATCTGCGGCGCAGGGCTGGTCCTTCTGCTGCTCGAGCGCGAGGCAGCCCGGCGCGGACGCGAGGCGAAGGACATCGAGACGCCGGTGCTGCCGGAGGCTTGAGTCCGTCCTGTCGGATCATCCTTTCTGACTAAGGTATGATGCGAGACTCGACCTTGACATGCTGCACTGCAAAGTCATCAATGGCGCAATAACAGAACGGGGAGAACGATGCGCCTAGGACTTAAAATCGCTGCCGCCACGGCAGGAATTTTCTTTGCGTCTTCAGCCTTTGCTCAAGACATCAAGATCGCACTGATTGCTGGCAAGACGGGTCCGCTCGAGGCATACGCCAAGCAGACCGAAGCCGGCTTCATGATGGGCCTCGAGTACCTGACCAAGGGCACGATGGCCATCAACGGCCGCAAGATCAATGTGATCGTCAAGGACGACCAGCTCAAGGCAGACCTCGCCAAGACGCTGCTGGAGCAGTCCTATAACGATGACAAGGTCGATCTCGCCGTGGGCACAACCTCGTCCGCTGCGGCTCTCGCCATGCTCCCGGTCGCTGAGGAGAACGGCAAGGTTCTGATCGTGGAGCCCGCTGTGGCTGACGCGATCACCGGCGAGAAGTGGAACCGCTTCATCTTCCGCACCTCCCGCAATTCGACGCAGGACGCCTATGGCGCAGCGGCTGCCGTGCCGGCCAGCGGTGAGGTGTCGATCGCGACCCTCGCGCAGGATTACGCCTTCGGCAAGGACGGTGTTGCGGCTCTCAAGACTGCACTCGCCGAGATCCGCCCGAACGCGAAGGTCGTGTTCGAGGAATATGCTCCGCAGAACGCCACCGACTTCACCGCCTCCGCCCAGCGCATCTTCGACGCGCTCAAGGACAAGCCGGGCAAGAAGATCATCAACATCATCTGGGCTGGCCAGCATCCGCTGCCGAAGATCGCCGACCTGAAGCCGGAGCGCTTCGGCATCGAGATCGCGCCCGGCGGCAACATCCTGCCCGCCATGCAGATCTACAAGAACTATCCCGGCATGGAAGGCGCGGTGTATTACTACTACGCCTTCCCGAAGAACGCGATGAACGACTGGCTCGTGGCCGAGCATCAGAAGCGCTTCAACTCGCCGCCCGACTTCTTCACTGCCGGTGGCTTTGCCGCGGCGTCTGCTGCCGTCACGGCCATCCAGAAGGCCGGTGGCACCGACACCGAGAAGCTGATTACGGCCATGGAAGGCATGACCTTCGAGACGCCGAAAGGACCGATGACATTCCGAAAGGAAGATCACCAGGCCATGCAGGAGATGTATCACTTCAAGGTCAAGGCCAACGGCAAGGACGCGAACGACCTGCTCGATCTCGTGGCCACCATCCCGGCCGACAAGATGCCCGTCCCGGTCCGGAACAAGCGCTAAAACAGACCTGTGACAGTATCAGCAACAACGACGCCCGCGCTTGAAACGCGCGGGCTTACTATTCGCTTCGGCGGCCATGTCGCCGTCAACGACGTGTCGTGCCGATTCACCCCCGGCACGCTCACGGCGATTGTCGGCCCGAACGGCGCCGGCAAGACCACCTATTTCAACCTGATCTCCGGCCAACTGCGCGCCTCATCGGGTCAGGTGATCGTCGGCGGCGAGGACATTACGGGCCTTACCCCTTCGGCCCGCACCAAACGCGGACTCGGACGCGCCTTTCAGCTGACCAATCTCTTCCCGCAGCTCACCGCGCTGGAGAATGTCCGCCTAGCCGTGCAGAGCCGTGCCGATGCAGGCTGGTCGCTCCTCAAGGTGTGGAACACGCGCCGTGATCTGATCGAGCAGGCGGAGGCGGTCCTTGAGCGCGTGCGCCTGGCAGACAAGCGGCACATCGCACCAAAAGCCCTCTCGCACGGTGACCAGCGCAAGCTTGAGGTAGCACTTCTCATTGCCATGGAGCCCAAGGTCTTCATGTTCGACGAGCCCACAGCCGGCATGAGCGTGGACGAAGTCCCGACCATTCTTGAACTCATCAACGACATCAGGCAGCGCGGGGATGCGACCGTACTCCTCGTGGAGCACAAGATGGACGTGGTGCGCTCGCTCTCGGACCGCATCATCGTGCTGCACAACGGCGCCCTCGTGGCCGACGGCGATCCCGCTGAGGTCATCGCCTCGCCGGTGGTGCAGGAAGCCTATCTCGGCGTGGAGGTCGCCCGTGACTGAGCCTCTGCTGCAGCTTTCCGGTGTGCACACGCATATCGGGCCCTATCACATTCTCCACGGCGTGGACTTCGCCGTTCCGGCCGGCGAACTGACCATGCTGCTCGGCCGTAACGGCGCCGGCAAGACAACGACGCTCCGCACCATCATGGGCCTGTGGCAGGCATCATCCGGTCGCATCCGCTTCGACGGCAGCGATATCACCACCCGGTCGACACCTGACATCGCCCGCGCCGGCATCGCCTATGTGCCGGAAGCCATGGGCATCTTCACCGATCTCACGGTGCGCGAGAACATCGTGCTCGCCGCGCGCAGCGGTCCCGTCGACAAGAGCCGCCTCGACTGGATCCTTGGGCTGTTTCCCGCACTCAAGCGCTTCTGGAACTTGCCTGCCGGCAATCTCTCCGGCGGGCAGAAGCAGATGCTTGCTATCGCCCGTGCCATTTCGGAACCTCGCCGCCTGCTGCTTATCGACGAGCCGACTAAGGGTTTGGCTCCCGTGATGGTGCGCAGCATGATCGAAGCCTTTCGAGCCCTGAAGGCCTCGGGCGAGACGATCCTCCTCGTGGAGCAGAACTTCTACGCGGCCTCGGCGCTCGGCGACAATGTGGTCGTGATGGACGACGGACGCATCGTGCATTCCGGCACCATGAGCGACCTCGTGGCGGACAAAGACATGCAGCAGCGCCTGCTCGGCCTCTCTCTGGATGCTCACCAATGAGTGACATGGCTGCCCAATCTTCGGCTCCGGCCGAACTCCCCCGCGCTAAAACCGACTGGCTGCCGCTGCTGCTCGTGCCGGCCCTCGGCCTTCTGGCGCTGCCCTTCGTCGGCAGTCCCTCGACCTGGGTGACGCTCACGGTCGCCGGGCTTGCCATGGGCATGATGATCTTCCTGATGGCCTCGGGGCTCACCCTCGTGTTCGGCCTCATGGACATCATCAATTTCGGGCATGGCGTTTTCATCTCGCTCGGTGCCTACGCGACCCTGCTCGTTTTGGGTCCCCTGGGCAGCTGGGCGCTGTCGGATTCCATCGGGTTGAACCTAGCCCTCCTGGGGCTGTGCATCCTCGTCGCCATGGCCGTCACGGCCCTGGCCGGAGCCGTCTTCGAGCGGGTGATCGTGCGTCCGGTCTATGGCAGCCATCTGAAGCAGATTCTGGTCACCATGGGCGGCCTGATCGTCACCGAACAGCTCATCCACGCTATCTGGGGCGCATCGCCGATCCCGATCCCGCTGCCGCAATCCCTGCGCGGCGCCTTCGTGCTCGGCGACATCGTGATGGAGCGCTACCGGGTTATCGCGGTCGTGATCGGCCTTGTGGTGTTCCTCGGCATGCAACTGATCCTCAACCGCACCCGAATCGGCTTGCTTATCCGCGCCGGTGTCGAGAACCCAGAGATGGTCGAGGCACTGGGCTACCGCATCCGCCGCCTCTTCGTCAGCGTCTTCATCGCCGGCTCGGCACTCGCCGGCCTTGGGGGCGTCATGTGGGCGTTCTACCGCCAGACGCTCACCGCCGGCATGGGCATGGAGGTGATGGTACTGGTGTTCATCGTCATCATCATCGGCGGCCTCGGCTCAGTCGGGGGCTGTTTCGTGGGCTCCATTCTCGTGGCGCTCGTCGCCAACTATGTCGGCTTCATCGAGCCGAAGCTGGCGCTGATCTCCAACATTCTCGTCATGGCCCTCGTCCTCGTCTGGCGTCCCCAGGGCCTGTTTCCGGTGGCACGCCGATGAGCACATCCCCTGCCCTCCCTCTCGCCTTCGACGAGACCCGCCGGCGCGGCGGGATCCTGACCGGGCTACTGTCGTCCGACCTGCCCCGCTCGCGGGCCCTGAGCTTCATCCTCTTCGCTATCTTCGTGCTTCTGGCCGCGACCCCGTTCCTGTTCTCGGGAAGCCAGCCTGTCGGCACGGCGGCGAAGATCTGCGTGTTCATCGTGCTGGTCGCGAGCTACGACCTGCTGCTCGGCTATTCCGGCATCGTCTCATTCGCCCACACCATGTTCTACGGCATCGGCGGCTACGGCATCGCCATTGCGCTCGAGCGTATCAGCCCGACTTGGAGCTCGGTCGCTATCGGCCTGATAGCGGCTCTCGCCCTCTCGGCTGTTCTGGCAATTGCTATCGGCCTGCTGTCGCTCCGGGTGCGCGCCATCTTCTTCTCGATGATCACCCTGGCGGTCGCGACCGCGGCGGCCGTCCTGGCCTCCCAGCTGTCCGAGATCACCGGCGGCGAGGACGGTCTGTCGTTCCAGCTGCCGCCGGCGCTTCGCCCGGCCTTCCGCCTCTTCTCGGAGCCGGTCTTCGGCACCATGATCAATGGACGGCTGCTCGCCTACTACCTTGTCTTCATCGTCTCTGTCATCGTCTTCCTTGTCCTGCTGCGCATCGTGAACTCGCCCTTCGGCCGGGTGCTTCAGGCAATCCGCGAGAACGAGTTCCGGGCGGAGGCGCTGGGCTACCGGGTCGTTGCATACCGCACGGCAGCTTCCGTCATTTCGGCCCTGGCGGCGACGATCGCCGGCGCGCTGATGGCGCTGTGGCTGCGCTACAACGGGCCCGACACCACCCTGTCCTTCTCGATCATGATCGACATCCTGCTCATGGTCGTGATCGGCGGCATGGGCACCATGTATGGCGCCGTCATCGGGGCGGCCGTGTTCGTGCTGGCCCAGAGCTACCTGCAGGTGCTGATGGGGGCCGGAAGCGCGGCCCTCGCGGGGATCCCGCTCCTGCCCAACCTCATTCATCCGGACCGTTGGCTGCTATGGCTTGGCGCGCTGTTCATCATCAGCGTCTATGCCTTTCCCGGTGGCATCGTCGGCCGCCTGAGGCAAGCCAACCCTAAAGGCTAAGCGGGAAACTTAGCCGGTTTCGAACGTTTTCCTCCTAGGCGGAGGAAGCGCCATGAGTCGTGCCTTTGTTCGTGAAGCTGAAGGCGGGGAAGCCTTTGAGGACCTGCCTGACCGGTCGATCAGCCCTCACCATCTCGTCACACCGGCGGGTCTGGCCCGCATGGACGCGGAAATCGCCTCTCTCGAGAAGCGCTTGGCGGAAGCCCAAAATAGAGACGACAAGGCCGAAGTCCCCAGTCTCTCCCGCGATCTGCGCTATTGGTCGGCACGCAGGGTCTCGGCGGAGGTGGTACCCCCGCCGACTGATACGTCTCATGTCCGCTTTGGGGCCGAAGTCACCTTCGAGCGTGAGGATGGGCGGCGACAGACCTACCGCATCGTCGGTGAGGATGAGGCCGATCCGGCCAAGGGCAGCCTCTCCTACGTCTCGCCCCTTGCCCAAGCTCTCATGGGCAAGGAAATCGGGGATACCGTCACCGTCGGGCAGGGTCAGGCCGAGATCGTCTCGATCACCGTCTGAGATCCGCAAGCCTTAAGCTCAGGCAGGATCCTTGAGCGGCACGACATTGTCAGTTGCACTTGGGACTGCCTCGTCCGCGGGTGCAGAGGACAACATCTTGTCCCGCAGCATGAGGTCGAGCTCCTGCTGGATCTGCAGGAACTCGCTCCATTTGGAGGTCGCGATCAGGGCGCAGATCTCGACCTTCGGCTTCTCCTCATGTCCCTCCCGCAGCCGCGCCTGGACGGAGCCGCGCTCGATCTTCGGGTGATCTGCCACAAGGGCGGCAACGGTCTCGATCTCCTGGCGGATCGCTGCCGTATCCGTGGCCGCCAACCCCATGACTCGGTCATAGGGCATTCGGTCCCGGTTGGTCAGGTTGATGATGTTCATGTTCACGAAAGTGGCATTCGGGATCGTGATCAGGGTCCTGTCCAGACCCCTGATGCGGGTTGAGCGGATCCCGATCTCCTCGACCCGGCCTTCGAGAGTGCCGAACCGGCAGAGGTCGCCCACTCGGACAGGCCGGTCCGCATAGAGGATCAGGCCGCCAATGAAGTTCTCCAGTGTCGGCTTGGCCGCAAGAGCAACCGCCAGGCCGCCGACCCCGAGACCTGCCAGGAGACCAGCCAGCGGAATCCCGAGATGGGAGGCTCCGTAAATGAGGAGAGCGATGGCGACGGCGAGGCCGGCAATGCGGACGGTAGCCCGCGCCAGATGGGCGTCGATGCTCTTCGTCGCAGACAGGTAGAGCCTTCCGGCAACGGCGTTGGAGAAGGCGAGCACTGCCCAGATCATGGCGATATAGGCGATCACCTCAGCGATCTCCTCGACGAGGCTGTTGATCCGGCCCGTCAGGTTGATCTGGTTGTCGCTCATGTAGCGCACGAACAAAGCCGCCACCGCGACAGCACCGGGGACGATCACATTCGTCAGGACCTGCACTGCTCCGCTTTGAGAGGCGGCGGCATTGCGTGCCAGGGAACGCACGGCGAGGACAGCTCCGACGGCGAGGCCTGTGACGAGAAAGAAGGCAATCCACTGCCAGACCGCCTGTCCCTCGATCTCCACTCTCAGAGATGTCGGCAGGGCTTCGATCACGCTGAACCATTTCGGCGGCAGCAGATGGCCAGGCGACTGGCTGAAGAAGTCGTAGAAATCGGCCTGTGCGCCGCTCAGGTTGGGTTTGTTGCGGATCAGGCGATAGAAGCTCTCAAGCCCAAGGACAGTCCCGCTCGAGAACAGGTACTCCCCTGTCCTTGCCCCGTCTGCGATGTGCGCGATCCGAAGGTCCGTTCCGGGGACATTCCAGCTTGCCGGCGGCTTTCCGGCGACTTCGTCGTCACCTGGGATTATACCCGGGTCTGGCAATGGGACACGGTCGAGGATCTCTTTCAGGAGAATGACGGATTCGAGACGCCGATGCTCGAGTTCGACCGGCGGGATATCCCGCAAATCGAGGGTTTGGGCGGCCCTGGCCAGCAGGGCATCGGCTTCCTCGACCTTTCTGGTGACGCTCTCGCTCCAGGACAGGCCCGGTTCGGACCTGCTCTCCCGATAAGCCTCCATGAGCAGGGCCGTCGCCCGCGACGCGTCGGCGCGGAAGCTCTCCAGGGTCGCTCGGGGGCTCGATGTCTGTGCCGGAGAGAGGAAGCCGAGACCGCCGAGCGCCTGCGGCGTCCCGAGAGCCTGCAAGACGATGAACAGAACCAACAGGAGTGCGCCCACCAGCGGGATAGCCATCTCGCGCAGTGCTTGTCGCAGGGAGATCATCATGGCGCTTTCCCGGTCATAGGTATCCAAAGCCCGCCATCCTAGTCCAACAGGCGGGACCTTCCAACCGAGCGCCGGCCTTCATTCCTCCTTGAGACAGAAGTCAGGCTGCTGTCCGATGGGGAACGACGGCGGTTGCCTCGATCTCGATACGGGCGGCTTTTTCCACAAGGCGAACGACCTGGACGAGCGCCATGGCAGGGTAATGGGTGCCGAACACATCCCGATATGCTCGGCCGAGTTCACGCAGATTCGTGAGGTATTCCTCGATGTCGACGACATACCAGGTCAGCCGAACCAGATGCCGTGGCTCGGCCCCTCCCTCTGCCAGGATCGCCCGGATATTTTCGAAGATCTGGCGCGCCTGAGCCACGAAGCCATCGGCAAATGAATAGGTTTCATCCCAGCCGACAACGCCGCCGGTAACCACGATCTTGCCTTCGGCCATCATGCCGTTGGCATAGCCCTTCGGTGTCGGCCAATGCTTCGGGTTGAGGACTTCGGGTTCATCATCAGCCATGGGCAAAGGGGCACCCCCAACAGCAGCTGTCATCGGTTTCCTCCCTCTCAATGCTTGGATTGCTGTGCGTGCATCTTCAGGAGTTCCCGGGCAATCACAATCTTCTGCACTTCGGTCGCTCCCTCGTAGATCCGCAGAGCCCTGATCTCTCGGTAGAGCTCCTCGACCTTCACGCCCTTGGTCACGCCGAGACCGCCGAAGATCTGGACGGCCCGATCGATCACGCGCTGCGCCTCTTCCGTGGCATGCATCTTCGCCATGGCGGCCTCGCGGGTGACGCGCTCCGCACCCTGATCCTTGGTCCACGCTGCGCGGTAGACGAGGAGCGAGGCACTGTCGACACCAGTTGCCATGTCGGCAAGCGAAGCCTGCGTCAACTGCAGTTCACCCAGCGGTGCCCCGAAGAGCTTGCGGGACGATGCGTGCTGAAGCGCCTCATCGAGCGCGCGGCGGGCCAGTCCCAGGGCCGCAGCTCCTACCGTCGAGCGGAAGACATCGAGGGTCGCCATGGCCACCCTGAACCCTTCACCCGGACCTCCGACGCGTTGCGAGAGAGGCACCCGGCAGCCTTCGAACCGGAGGGTCGCGAGGGGATGGGGTGCGATGACATCGATGCGATTCTCGATCATCAGTCCCGGATTCTGCGCATCGACCACATAGGCCGACAGCCCCTTTGCCCCAGGAGCCTCACCGGATCGCGCGAACACCACGTAATGGTCCGCAATGCCACCGTTCGAGATCCAGGTCTTCACGCCATCGAGGCGCACGTGATCCGGCCCGTCGGGCGTTGCGGTCGTGCTCATGGCGGCCACATCCGAGCCCGCTTCCGGTTCGGACAATGCAAAAGCCGCAATCGCTTCGCCGCGAGCAACCGGCGGCAGGTATCTCTCCTTCAACGCTTCAGAGCCGAACAGGGTAATCGGACCCGTGCCGAGCCCCTGCATAGCGAAGGCGAAATCCGCCAAGCCATCCTGATAGGCAAGCGTCTCGCGGGCGAGGCACAGGGTGCGGACGTCGAAGGTTGGAGATAGGCCGCCATAGGCTTGCGGCACAACGGCCTTGAGCCATCCGCCTTCGCCAAGGCTGCGTACAAGATTGCGGCAGGAGGCGTCCACGTCATGGTGCTCGACGAGGGAGTGGACCTCCCGTGCAGTCCAGTCGCGCAAGCCCTCGGCGAATTGCCGATGACGAGCCTCGAAGAAAGGCCAGGAGAGAAAGCTCGCATCGACCACGTCAATCCCCCTTGAAGACCGGCTTTTCCTTGGCTGCGAAGGCGCGGAAGGCACGTGCAAAATCCTCGGTCGTCATGCACAGGGCCTGCGCCACGGCTTCCGCCTCGATAGCCTCCTCGACCGACATGGCCCATTCCATCGCAAGCATGCGCTTCGTCATCGTATTGGCATAGGTCGGTCCGGTGCCGATCATCCGAGCCAGATTGTGTGCCTCGCCCGGGAGTTCGCCGGATTTGACGATGCGGCTGAAGAAGCCCCACCGCTCGCCTTCCTCGGCGCTCATGAAGCGTCCTGTGTAAAGCAGCTCAGAGGCCCGGCCCTGTCCGATGATGCGAGGAAGGATGGCACAGGCTCCCATATCGCAGCCTGCAAGACCCACCTTGTTGAATAGGAACGCCACCTTTGCGCCAGGAGCCGCAAGACGGATGTCGGAAGCCATGGCCACGATGGCGCCTGCGCCCGCGCAGATGCCCTCGACAGCCGCGATGACCGGCTGGGGCGCCGCCCGCATGGCCTTCACCAACTCCCCTGTCATGCGCGTGAAGGCGGTGAGTCCTTTCGTGTCCATTTCGACCAGAGGGCCAATGATCTCGAACACATCGCCACCGGACGAGAAATTCCCACCGGCACCTGCCACGACGATGGCTTTGACCTCCTCGTCTTTGGCGCAGGCATGGAAGAAATCCGCCAACTCGCGATAACTCTCGAAGGTCAGCGGGTTTTTCTTTTCCGGGCGGTTGAGCGTGACCGTCGCAACGGGTCCATCGACAGACAGCAGAAAATGGCGCGGCTCATATGTAGCAAGAGGCAGCGTAACGGAATTGGCAACCTGCATCACTGGCCTTCTCCCTGAATGGCGCGCCGAGCCGAGAGCTTGGTTTTTCCTAAGAGTCGCATAAGGTCGCTACGATCCTTCTCCGTGAGATCACCGAACAGATCGGCAATCCAGAGCTCATGCTCGGCCGCCATAGTGCGAAATTCGCCGCGTCCGCTCTCCGTCAGGCTGATCACCGTCGCCCTGCGATCAGTCAGGGAAGCCGTGCGCAGGATATGGCCGGACGCGACGAGCCTTTCGACAAGGCCAGTGAGATTACCGTTAGAGACCATCATGCGCTTTGAGAGATCGGACAGGGTCATGCCGTCCGGTGCCTTGTCGAGTTGCGCCATCAGGTCGAAGCGGGGCAACGTGACGTCGAACCGCTCGCGCAGGCGGCTGCGCACCTCGCCCTCGATGAGGGTGGTGCAGGTGAGAAGGCGCAGCCAGAGGCGCAGTTCCTCCCGGTGATCCTCCGGCATCTCGACCGCCTTGGTTTCGGCATCGAGCGGAATCGCCTGATCGTCCATCCTAGACTTCTCCCCCGGCCACCGCGATGGCCTGTCCCGTCACGGACCGTGCTTCCTCGCTGCAGAGCCAGAGCACCGCACCGGCCACCTCGAACGGGTCAATCAATCGGCCCTGCGGGTTGTGCTTCACGAGTTCCCCCAAAGCGTCCTCTCGGGTACGGCCCGTTTTGCTCATGATCGTTTCGAGGCTCTGTGCCACGAGATCGGTATCGGTGAAACCCGGACAGACAGCATTCACGGTCACGCCGGTTCTGGCGGTCTCCAGCGCCAGGGCGCGAACGAAGCCGATCACCGCGTGCTTGGCGGCGCAATAGGCGCTCACATAGGGATAGCCTTTCAGGCCTGCCGTGGAGGCGACGGCCACGATGCGCCCGAAGCCCCGCTCCGTCATGGAATGCAGCACGGCTTGAGCGACATTCGTGACCCCAAGCAGGTTTACGTCCAGCATCTGCCGGAAAACCTCCGGGCCGGATTTTATGAAAGGCGCGGAAGCCGCCCCTCCGGCATTGGCAATCATCAGATCGACAGGACCATAGCGCGAAACCGCCTCCTGCACGGCGGCCTGCACTCTTTGCGCATCCGAGACGTCTGCCACGGCAGCCGCGTGAGCATCGCCCTGCATGATAGCCTGCTCAAGCGTTCCGGGCGTGCGCCCGACGATGGTCACAGTCGCACCTGCTTTCACGAGCGATGCTGCGATGGCCCGCCCGATCCCGCGGCCGCCGCCCGTGACCAGCGCATGCCTGCCTTTGAGGGTTGTCATATTCATCTCATTCTGCCGCGAGAGGCTTCTCGCCGGCCTCCATCTTCAGCTCAGCGCGAGTTTTGGGCTTGGCCTTGATCTTCAACTCGTCCAGATCCTGCCGGTCGCGCACGGAGTTGCGGAAGATCTGGTCCCGGCCGGCATGATACTGCGGCGGGCAGTGAATGCCGGCCGCGCCGTACCAAGCCGCAGCCTTCATGGTGAAGAACGGATCGACGAGATGCGGGCGCCCCAATGCGACGAGGTCCGCGCGTCCTGCGGCCAGGATCGTGTTCACCTGATCGGCCGTCGTGATGTTGCCGACGCACATCGTGGCCACGCGCGCTTCGTTGCGCACCTGATCGGAGAACGGCGTCTGGAACATGCGCCCATAGATGGGCCGTGCCTCGCGCACGGTCTGCCCCGTCGAGACATCGACGAGATCGACCCCTTGCTTGGCAAAGGCGCGTGCGACTTCCACCGCCTCGTCTCCCGTGACGCCGCCCTCGGCCCAATCGGTTGCGGAAATGCGCACCGACATGGGCTTGCGCGCAGGCCAGACCTCGCGCATGGCGTCGAAGACTTCCAGGGGATAGCGCAGTCGGCTCTTGAGGGAGCCGCCATACTCGTCCGTGCGCCGGTTGGTCAAAGGCGAGATGAAGCTCGCAAGCAGGTATCCATGAGCGCAGTGGAGTTCGAGCATGTCGAAGCCGGCACGCTCGCCGCGGATGGCTGCCTCGACGAACTGCGCCTTGATGGCGTCGAGTTCCGCCCGCGTTACCTCGCGCGGCACCTGGCTGTCCGGGAAATAGGGAATGGGCGATGCGGAGCAGATGTCCCAGGCGCCCTCCTCCAGCGGCCGGTCGATACCCTCCCACATGAGATTGGTGGCGCCCTTCCGGCCCGCATGACCGAGCTGCAGACAGATCTTCGTCTCCGAGTTTGCATGAACGAAGTCGACGATCCGCTTCCAGGCGGCCTCCTGCTCATCGTTCCATAGCCCGGTGCAGCCGAGGGTGATGCGGGATTCCGGCGAGACGCAGGTCATTTCCGTGAACACGAGCCCTGCACCACCTGTCGCGCGCGCACCGTAATGAACGAGATGGAAATCGTTCGGCACCCCGTCCTTGGCGGAATACATATCCATCGGAGAGACCACCACCCGGTTGGCAACTGTCATCCCCCGCAGCTTGAACGGCTGGAACATGGGCACAGCTGGATTATCGACCGACACGTCGAAGCCCTGCCTATGCACCTGTTTGGCAAAAGTCTGATCGACGGCCGCAACGAAATCGGGGGCCCGCAGGCGCAGGTTGTCATACGTGATCGCCTTGGCGCGGGTCATCACGCCGAACGCGAACTGCACGGGATCGAAGTCCCAGAAACGCGCCACATGCTCGAACCAGACCAGCGACACGTCGGCCGCGTGCTGGGTCTTTTCGACTTCCTCGCGCCGTCCCGCCTCATAGAACGCCAAGGCGCCCTCTACGCTCGGATCGCGGCGGAGGGCTTCAAAGAGGGCTATGGCATCCTCCATGGCGAGCTTCGTGCCTGAGCCGATGGAGAAATGCGCCGAGGCTTTGGCATCGCCGAGCAGCACCTTGTTGCCCATGACCCAGCGCTTGCTGCGGATCATCGGGAAGTTGCGCCAGATCGAGCGGTTGGTGAGGACGCGATGTCCGCCGAGGAACCAGCCGAAAATCTGCTCCATGAGCGCGGCGGATTCCGCCTCGCTCTTGTCCTTCAGCCCGGCCCGCTCGAAGGTCTCCGGGTCGGTCTCGAACACCCAGGTGGAGCGGTTTGCCTCGTACTGGTAGGCATGGGCGATGAAGGGCCCCCACTCCGTCTCCTGGAAGATGAAGGTGAAGGCATCGAGCGGCTTGGTCGATCCCATCCAGGTGAACTTGTTGGGCCGCAGATCCACCTCGGGCTGGAAATGATCCGCATAGCGCTCCCGGAAGCGGCTGTTGATGCCGTCGGCCACCACCACGAGATCCGCATCCGCGAACAGGCCCTCGTCCTCGACATCCGCTTCGTAGCGCAACGCGACGCCGAGTTCCTCCGCCCGGTCTTGCAGGATCAGGAGCAACGTGCGCCGTGAGCAGCCGCAGAACCCATTGCCGCCGATCCGGTGCTCGATTCCCCGGAAATGGATTGCAATGTCGTCCCAGTAGGCGAATTCGCGAACGATCCGCTGATAGCTCGGCAGGTCATATTTTTCAAAATTGTCGAGCGTCGCATCGGAAAAGACGACGCCGAAGCCGAAGGTCTCGTCCGCCCGGTTGCGCTCATAGACCGTAATGTCGTCCTCCGGCCTGAGCTTTTTCAGCAGGATCGCGAAATAGAGCCCCGCCGGGCCGCCGCCGATGATCGCCGTCTTCATTGGGTTCCTACCCGACATTGCCAAGTTATTTTAAGCTTAAAGCAATTATCAATCAACCGGAAAGCCTGCTTTCAGAACTCTCGGTCTCATCAGGCGCTCATCGCCTCATGCGGCTTAGCCACCTCCTGCGCAACGCGGCGCAGTTCGAAGCGTTGGAGTTTGCCGGTCTGAGTCCGCGGCAGGGCATCCACATATTCGATGATGCGAGGATATTTATAAGGAGCGATCTCCGCCTTTACATGATTCTGGAGCGCCTTGGTCATGTCGGAGCTCGGAGTATGGTCGGGGTGCAGAACCACATAGGCCTTCACCACCGTTCCGCGTCCGTCATCGGGCGCGCCCACCACGCCGCATTCTGCCACCGCCGGGTGCGTAAGGAGCGCCGCCTCTACCTCAGGCCCCGCGATGTTGTAGCCTGCCGAGATGATCATGTCGTCGGAGCGCGCTTGGTACCAGAAGTAGCCGTCTTCATCCATGAAGTAGGTGTCGCCTGTAACGTTCCAGCCATCCTGCACGTATTTGCCCTGCCGCTCGTCA
The DNA here is from genome assembly GCF_036314045.1 of Microvirga sp. CF3062. Lineage (NCBI taxonomy): Bacteria > Pseudomonadati > Pseudomonadota > Alphaproteobacteria > Hyphomicrobiales > Methylobacteriaceae > Microvirga > Microvirga sp. CF3062. Next base: position 299,640 of record NZ_JAYGGN010000006.1, on the reverse strand, counting down.
GCGAGGTAGCGACATCCGGTCGGCCCACGGACGGCGAGGCGGCCGATGCTGCCGGACGGCAGGTCGCGGCCCTCCTCGTCAATAACCTTGGCCTCGTAGCCGGGGACAGGCTTGCCGGTGGCGCCGGGGCGGATCTCCTCCTCGGTGGCAGCGATGAAGATGTGCAGCATTTCCGTCGCGCCGATACCATCCATCAGCCAAATGCTTGTCGCATCCCTCCACGCCTCGAAGGTGCCCTTCGGCAACGGCTCGCCTGCGGAGACGCATTTTCGCAAGCTCGAGATGTCGTAGCCTTCCAACTTCGACAGCATGGCGCGATAGGCTGTGGGCGCCGTGAAGCAGATCGTGGCCTTGTACTGCATGATCGCCGGGAGGAGATCGTCAGGTCCCGCTTTCTCCAGCAGCACGGTCGAGGCGCCGACCCGCATCGGGAACAGCACGATGCCGCCGAGCCCAAACGTAAAGGCGAGCGGTGGCGAGCCGATGAAGCGGTCGCTCGGCTCGGGCCGCAGTACATTGCGCGAATAGGCGTCGCAGATCGCCAGCATGTCGCGATGGAAATGCATGGTGCCCTTGGGCTCGCCCGTGGTGCCGGAGGTGAAGCCGATCAGACACACATCGTCGGCTGCCGTGTCGGCCGCCTCAAACTCGGATGAAGCCTCGGCGATCATCGCTTCCAGGCTGCCAGAACTCCCTGAACCCCAATAAACAACATGCTGGAGATCAGGCGCCAGGGCCTTGGCGCGCTCCATGTCCTCAGCGAGGCGGTGGTCGCAGAGCGCTATCGTGATCCTGGCCTTGTTCAGCGGATAGGCTATTTCCCGGGCGCGTAGAAGCGGCATGGTGGCGACGACGACGCCGCCGGCTTTCAGCACGGCCAGATAGACCGCCACCATCATCGGATTGTTGGCAGACCGCAGGAGAACCCGGTTGCCTGGAACAAAGCCGAGCCGCTGGACCAGCACGTTGCAGATCCGGTTCACCCGCTCCTGAAGCGCGCGGTAGGTAAGCGTCTCGGCCGGGCTGATGAGGCAGGGCTCGTCGCCCCTGCCCTCCTCGACCCACCGGTCGAGGAATGCCGCAGCGCAGTTCAGTCGCTCGGGGTACTGCAGTTCAGGCCGGGTGAAGAGGAATGTTGGCCACTGGTCCCGAGGCGGAAGGTTGTCTCTCGCGAAGGTATCCACATGTGCCGAGTCCGCCATCGTCCGCACCTCCGTTCGATTGTGGAGCAGGAGAGCAATGCCGCGCGGGCCTGGAGAGCTAGGGCCCTGATGCGCTGAGGGCCGCGAACGCGCGCTCCTCAGGCTCCCTCGTCCCGCTCCTCACGCAGCTGTCATCCCACCGACCTTCCTCTGCGAAACAATCTACTTGAAGAAGGCAGAATTTATTTTAAACTTAAAACAATACTTGGCAATCCCAATTTTAGGGATGCCAGTCCGAGGGCTCCAACAAAGGGAGTGTTCGGCAGAAACGTTTTGCGGCACAGTAGCGCCGCCCCTTCCGTCGAGGCGCCTCACGTCCCGCCGGGAACAATCACGCAAGCACGGCAAACGTGCACAGGGAACAGCCACTCGGGAGACGATGATGAACGCAACAATCAAAACCCTCGGCCTTGCAGCGGCCGTGACCCTGGCCGCAGCACCGGCCATGGCGCAGGAGAAGCTGAAGGTCGGCCTCCTTCTCACCCTTTCCGGCCCCTCGGCCGTGCTCGGTCAGCATGCGCGGGACGGCTTCCAGCTCGCCATGAAGGATCTCGGCGGCAAGCTCGGCGGGCGCGACGTGGAAGTGATCGTCGTCGACGACGAGCTGAAGCCCGATGTGGCCGTGACCAAGGTAAAGGGCCTTATCGAGCGCGACAAGGTTGACTTCGTGGTCGGCCCGATCTTCTCGAACGTGGCCGTCGCCACGCACAAGCCCATCGTCGATTCCAAGACCTTCTACATCAGCGTCAATGCCGGCCCGTCGAACCTCGCCGGCAAGAGCTGCAACCCGTACTTCTTCGCCACTTCCTACCAGAACGACCAGAACCACGAGGTTCTCGGCAAGGTGGCGCAGGATCGCGGCTACAAGAAGGTCTATCTGCTGGCGCCGAACTACCAGGCTGGCAAGGATGCCCTGGCCGGCTTCAAGCGCCACTACAAGGAGGAGATCGTCGAGGAATCCTACACCCCTCTCAACACTCTCGACTTCCAGTCCGAGCTCGCGAAGATCGCCTCCATGCAGCCGGACGCCATCTTCACCTTCATGCCGGGCGGCATGGGCGTGAACCTCGTCAAGCAGTACCGCGCTGCAGGCCTTGCAGACCGCATCCCGTTCCTCTCCGCCTTCACGGTGGATGAGACGAACTTGCCTGCGCAGCAGGATGCCGCCATCGGCATGCTCAGCGGCTCGAACTGGGCTCCGAACATGGACACGCCGGAGAACAAGAAGTTCGTCGCGGCCTTCGAGGCCGCCTACAACGCGGTTCCGGCCTCCTATGCGATGCACTCCTATGATGCGGCTCTCCTGATCGATGCTGCTCTCAAGGCGACGGGCGGAAAGACCGACAATAAGGATGCCCTGCGTGCTGCCATCCAGAAGGCCGAGTTCAAGTCCCTGCGCGGCGACTTCAAATTCGGTACGAACGGCTTCCCGGTCCAGGACTTCTATCTGGTGAAGGCCGCCAAGCGTCCCGACGGCAAGCTGCAGACGGAAGTCGCCGAGAAGGTGTTCGATAACTACACGGACGCCTATGCCAAGGAATGCGCGCCGACGAACTAAGTCCATATGGCCGACGCGGCCTGACCCGGAGCTCTCCGGGTCAGGCCGTCTCTTTCAGTGTAACTTTCATGATGCTCTCACATGGGGCATGCGAGCGGAGACTCGGTTGATGCAGGCCAGCAGTCAGTGACGCGCCGATGACAGCAACCCTCTTTTTCGTCCAGGCTCTGAACGGCCTTCAGTTCGGCCTCATCCTCTTCCTCATCGCCGCCGGCCTAACCCTGGTCTTCGGGGTGATGGACTTCATCAACCTGGCGCACGGCGTGCAATACATGGTCGGAGCCTATCTGGTCGCGGCGTTCAGCGCCTGGACCGGAAGCTTCGGCTGGGCGCTCCTCCTCGCCCTTCCAGCCGCGCTGGCCTTCGGCCTCCTTCTGGAAGTGCTTGTGTTTCGCCACCTTTATGATCGCGATCATCTCGACCAGGTGCTCGCCACCTTCGGCGTGATCCTGTTCCTGAACCAAGGCGTGAAGTTCGTCTGGGGCGCGGCTCCCTTGAGCGTTCCCGTGCCCGAACTGCTCTCAGGCTCGGTGGAGATCGCAAATGGCCTTCTCTATCCAGTCTACCGTCTTGCCATCATTGCGGCCGGTCTCGTGATCGCTGCCCTCCTCTATGTTCTCGTCAACCACACGCGCGTCGGCATGCTGGTGCGCGCAGGTGCCAGCAACGCCGCCATGGTTTCGGCGCTCGGCGTCAACATCCAGCGGCTGTTCATGGTGGTGTTCGGGTTCGGCGCCATGCTGGCGGGCTTTGCCGGAGCGATGGTCGCCCCGATCCTCTCCGTCGAGCCCGGCATGGGCGACAACATCCTCATCCTGGCCTTCGTGGTAATCGTCATCGGCGGCATCGGCTCAATCCGCGGCGCATTCCTGGCCGCGCTCCTGATCGGCCTCGTGGACACGGTCGGCCGCTCCTTTGCTCCGAACCTGCTGCGCCTCGTCCTCGATCCCGCGGCCGCGAGCCAGACCGGACGCGCCATCGCACCGATGCTGATCTACATCTTCATGGCTGCCGTGCTGTTCTTCCGCCCCTCCGGCCTGTTTCCTGTCAAGCGTTGAGGGCGGAGCCATGACCGAGATCGCCGAAACCCAACCCGCCCCCGCCTCGTCTCTCACGACACGGCTCGAGATCATCCCTGTGGTGCTCTTTGCCGCTTTTGCGGCTGCACCTCTGCTAGCCACCTTCTCTGGTGCGGAGGGCTATGTCCTCTCGCTGCTCACGCGGGTGATGATCTTCGGCATCGCCGCCATGGCGCTTGATCTCATCCTCGGCTATGGCGCGCTTGTGAGCTTTGGTCATGCGGCCTTTCTCGGCCTCGGCGGCTATGCGGTCGGCATCCTGGCGAGTCACGGCTTCGAGGATGTCCTTATCCAGATTCCAGTCGCACTCCTTGCCTCGACCGCCTTCGCTTTCGTCACAGGTGCCATCTCCCTGCGGACGAAAGGGGTCTACTTCATCATGATCACTCTCGCCTTCGGACAGATGCTGTACTTCCTCGCCACATCCCTCGCGACCTATGGCGGGGACGACGGCATGACCCTGGCGTCCCGGAGCCTCATCGCAGGGTACGATTGGCTGGAGAACGACTTCACCTTCTACTGGGTCTGCCTGCTCTGCCTGTTCGGAGCCTATGCTCTCTCGCGATCGATCGTTGCCTCGCGGTTTGGTCGCGTTCTGCGCGGAACACGGGAGAATGCCATTCGCATGGAAGCTATCGGTTTCCGCCCCCTCCGCTTTCAGCTTGCGGCCTATGTGATCAGCGGCATGATGGCGGGCCTCGCCGGGTGTCTCCTGGCCAATCAGGCTGAATTCGTCAGCCCGGCTTTCATGACATGGCAGCGCTCGGGCGAGTTGATCTTCATGGTAGTGCTCGGCGGGCTCGGCTCCCTGCATGGCGCGATTATTGGAGCTGCCGCCTTCCTGCTGCTGGAGGAGTTTCTGCCCGAAATCCTGCATACGATGAACTTCTTCCTCAGCGACGAGACGCGGGCGCATCTCGCTGAGAACTGGAAGATGGTGTTCGGCCCCCTGCTCATTCTGATCGTGTTGTTCGTTCGCGGTGGAATCATGGGTCTGCTGCGGAGGCCGCATCATGGCTGAACCGCTGCTTGAACTCCGCAACCTGCGAAAGAACTACGGCGCGCTCGTGGTCACCGACGATGTCAGTCTCTCGGTTCAGCCCGGCGAGTTGCATGCCATTATCGGGCCCAATGGCGCCGGCAAGACAACCCTCATCCACCAGATCTCTGGCATGCTGCCGTCCAATTCAGGCGAGATCCTGTTCGCCGGCGAGGACATCACGCATCTGTCCATGCCGCGGAGGGTCGGTCGCGGGCTGGCGCGCTCGTTCCAAATCACCTCGATCCTGCCCGGCTTCTCCGCCCTGGAGAACGTAGCGCTCGCGGTTCAGGCCCGCTCCGGCTCGAGCCTGCGGTTCTTCGGCAATGCCTCACAGGAGAAGGACCTGAACGTTCCCGCGATGGACTGCCTCGGCGAGGTTGGGCTTGGCGCACGCGCCCACATCTCGGCCGGGCTTCTGTCCCATGGCGAGAAGCGCCAGCTGGAGCTTGCTATCGGCCTTGCAACGGCGCCGAAACTGCTTCTTCTCGACGAGCCCCTGGCCGGAACCGGGCATGACGAATCCCAACGTGTGGTCGAGACTCTGCGCCGCCTGAAGAACCGTCTGACGATCGTTCTCATCGAGCACGATATGGAGGCGGTCTTCTCCCTTGCCGACCATGTTTCGGTTCTGGTCTATGGACGCGTCATCGCCACCGATACGCCGGAGCGCGTTAGAGCCAATCCTGACGTTCGTGCAGCCTATCTCGGCGAAGAGGAGTTGGTTTGATGCTCTCCGTTCGGCAGCTCCAGGCCTCCTATGGCGCCGCCCAGGTTCTGTTCGACATTTCGCTCGACGTCGGCGCTGGCGAGGTGGTGACGCTGCTCGGGCGCAACGGCATGGGCAAGACCACCACCGTGCACTCCATCATGGGGCTCCTGCGCCCGCGCGGCGGTGAAGTGCGCTTCGATGGCGCGGCCGTGACCGGGCTCGCCCCCTATCGCATCGCCCAGACCGGCATCGGCCTCGTGCCGGAGGGCCGCCAGATCTTCCCGACCCTGACGGTCGAGGAGAATCTTGTCGCCACGGCTTCAAACCGAACCGGTTCCGGCCGCTGGACGCTCGATGCCGTGTACGACCTGTTCCCCCGCCTGAAGGAGCGCCGGAGCAATCTCGGGACGCAGCTATCCGGCGGGGAGCAGCAGATGCTCGCCATCGGCCGCGCGCTGATGACGAACCCGAAGCTGCTCATTCTGGACGAGGCGACGGAAGGATTGGCACCGCTCATCCGCACCGAGATCTGGACCTGCCTCAAGCGTCTCAAAAGCGAGCGCCAATCAATCCTGGTCATCGATAAGAACGTGAGCGTGCTGGCGACCTTCGCTGATCGCCACGTAATCATCGAGAAGGGCCGCTCGGTCTGGACGGGGACCAGTGAGGAACTCATGGGAGATCCGACCCTGAGGGATCGGTATCTGCACGTCTAAGGACGATCACCATGGCATTCGAGACCCTCCACTATGAGGCCGAGTACAACAATCGAGCGCGTGTGCCGGATCATCCCGTTCACATCGCCGGCTGGCAGCGGGATGCTGCCGCCTATCGGGAAGTGGCGCGCTGTGAGTTGGATCTTGCCTATGGGCCTGACGAGCGGCACCGGATGGATCTCTTCCATCCGGAGAACGGTGAGAGCAGCGGTCCCGTCGTATTGTTTATCCATGGTGGCTACTGGCAGGCCTTCGACAAATCGTCTTCCAGCCATCTCGCTCGGGGTGCCAATATGCGCGGGCTGACGGTGGCGGTGCCGAGCTACACTCTCGCGCCCGCAGCCACCCTCGCCGACATCATCGCTGGGATTGAAGCCGCAGCCGACTACATCATGCAGCGGACAGGCCGCCCCATCGTCGCCACGGGTCATTCGGCCGGCGGACATTTGGCCGCCTGCCTCATGGCGAGACCTGTGCCGCAGCAGCGCTCCATCCGAGCCGCCATGCCGATCTCCGGTCTCTTCGATCTCCCGCCTCTCATAGGGACCTCGATCAACAAGACCCTCGGCCTTACGGTCGAGGAAGCGCACCGTTTGAGCCCACTTGAATGGACACCGCCGAAATCCGGGAAGCTTGTCGCTGTTGTCGGCGGAGCGGAAAGCAGCGAGTTCCTGCGCCAGTCCCGCGCTATCGTCGATGCATGGAACCAGGCCGGGGTGACGACCCGCTATCACGAAGTGCCAAGCGCGCACCATTTCGACGTGATCGCCGGTCTTGGAGATCCGGCAGACCCGCTCGTTGATATCGTGGCCGAACTAACGGCTGAGGCCTGACGTTTCAACGCTCCGGATTCAGCCTCGCTTCCTGCGGGAGATCACCTGCGCGACTGGCAGATCCGCAACAGGCTCACTGGTCCTCTCCCCCGAAGCCGTGATCCAGGCGCGGCCTGATTGCCGCGCATAAAACACATGGCCCGTCCTCTCAGGCGAGAGGACGGACGAGGTGAGGTTGTCGAGGACGTATTGTCCCTGGGCCGTCGACACCAGAAGCACGGCATGGGCTTCGCCCTGCGCGGTAGCACCAACTGAAATCGAGAGCGCCGATGCAGGCCAGCCGCGCTCGATCAGCATCTTGCGCTTCAGCATCGCGAAGTCTTCGCAATCGCCCATGCCGCTGGTCGGAAGCGCCCACACATCCTCTCGGCCATATTGCTCAAGATCCGAGACCTCACGGATGGTGCTGTTCACATGGCTGTTGATCTGCTGCAGCTGCGACATCCGCTCGACAGTCAAAGCGAACGAGCCGCCGGGCTTCGCCTGCGCAGAGGCGGCCGGCAGAATCATAAGACCCGCAGCCAAGCCGAGCGCAGCCCTCCGTGCGATGGAAATCATTGAATATGCCCCCTGTGCCACTTGTCGGCTTCGACCGAAGCTGTAGATCCGCTCCGGCTCTATTTTGTCTTGCTGACCAATAAATCTGTCTTGTGAGACAACATTGAGGCAGCTTGGCCGTTCGACTCAGGGGCTTTCCATGCGCTTGCCTGTAGCTCTGGTGCTCATCATGCTGACGAGCTGGGCCAATCCCGCTTGGTCATCCGATGAGGCTTGGCAGGCCTTGCGGCAGGGAGGCACGGTGGCCCTGTTTCGGCACGCACGTGCACCAGGAACGGGAGACCCGGCCAATTTTCGGCTGGACGATTGCTCGACACAGCGGAATCTCTCCGAGGAAGGACGGCGACAGGCACAACGCATCGGGGATCAGTTCAGAACCCGGCAGGTGCCAGTGGAGCATGTACTGTCAAGCCGCTGGTGTCGTGCACTGGACACGGCTCGCCTGGCCTTCGGCGGCATGACGAAGCCGTCGCCTCCACTGGACTCGTTTTTCTCGGGACGCGATCAGGAACCTGCCCAGACACAGGCCGTGCGGCGGATCATAGAAGGCTGGCGCTCGACCGGCGTTCTGGTGCTCGTGACCCATCAGGTCAACATTACGGCATTGACCGGCATTTTCCCGAGCGAAGGTGAAATGCTCGTGCTCAGGCCACGGGCGGGTGCCGGGTTTGATATCGTTGGAAGAATAGGCCTTTAGGATCTAGTCTTCGCCCCTGAGCTGGTCGACGACGCCCTGGCTCATGTAGGGATGGCCCGCTTCGTTCAGAGCCCGGTCCAGAGCCTCGATCGCGACAAGGATCTTCGTGAGTTCCTCCGCCATTTCGACGGACGGAAGCGGTGCCTCAGACAGTTGCCTTGCCATTTCCCTGCGACGCTTCACGAGGCTCTCCCGTGCAGCATTCAACTCACTGATCTCTTCCGAGGTCATAGGCTCCTCACGCTGAAAGACATTTCCAAGGATAAGTCTTGCGGGCGCGATCCGTTCGCGGATGAACGGATCGCCATCGCCTGTCTCACTGTTCGAGCCGGGCCAGAAGGTCAAGAATATGCCTCTCCCTTTCGCCGGCCTGATCCTCCGAGACCGCGAGGACAAGCCGCTCCCCGCCCCAGCGAAGCACTCCTTGGGCATCTGCAATCGCATCCTGCACAGGCAGTTTCTCCGCAGCTCCCGGCCTGAAGCTAAGGGCAATTGCTTGAGGCCCTGCATCAATGCGGGCAATACCTAACCGCCGGCAGATCTGCTTCATACCCTTGAGGCGCAAAAGATTTCCCAAAGCTTCCGGGAGTGACCCAAAGCGATCCTCAATTTCCTCCTCTAGATCCTCGATGGACTCAGAGGTATCTATGCGCGCAATGCGGGCGTAGAGGTTGATCCGCACCTCGGCCTCGTGAACGTACTCGGCCGGAATGGAGCCTGCCAGGCCGATATTGAGTTCAGGGGTCCAATCGTCCGCGTAGGTCTCCTCACGGAGTGCGCGCTTGAGCAGGTGCTGGTACAAATCCGCTCCGATGAGCTTGATGTGCCCCGCCTGCTCCTCGCCCAGAAGCGCGCCGGCTCCACGCTGATCGAGATCCTGCGCGCTGATGGCGAATCCGGCTCCAAGCCGGTCGAGAGCCTCCAGCGTGCGCAGGCGCTTCTCCGTCGCTTTCGGCAGCTCCTGCCCTGGCTCCGTCAGCAGATAGGTGGTGCCACGGATGCGACCGCGTCCCACGCGCCCACGAAGCTGGTGGAGCTGCGACAGGCCGAAGCGATCCGCCCGCCATACCAGCATGGTATTGGCACGAGGAACATCGAGGCCGCTCTCGATGATGTTGGTAGCAAGCAGGATGTCGCCTTCACCATCCGCGAAGCGCACCATCACGTCGTCCGTCTCGGCCGGCGGCATTTGTCCATGCGCAACAAAGACCCTTAACTCAGGCACGATCTTCGCAAGCTTCTCCCGCATCGGCTCAATGTCCTCCACACGGGAGCAGACCACAAAGCTCTGCCCGCGACGGCGACGTTCGCGCATGAGAGCCTGCCGAACGGTCGCAGGATCGAAATCCGTCAGGAAGGTCCGAATAGGCTGGCGCCGGGCCGGAGGCGTCGCGATGATGCTCAGTTCCTGCAAACCTACCAGGGCCGATTGCAATGTGCGTGGAATGGGCGTTGCGGTCAGCGTCAGCACATGCCCGCGTGAGGCCATCGCCCGGAGCTTCGATTTATGAGAAGCACCGAATCTCTGCTCCTCGTCGATGATGACAAGACCAAGATCCTTGAAGGCTACGCCCTTGGCAGCCAGGGCATGCGTGCCGATTACGATCCGCACGGACCCATCGGCTAATCCCTTCCTCACGGCACGCGCCTCGGACGCCGTCACTAGGCGCGACAGATGCGCGACTTCGATGCCGAGGCCTGCAAAGCGCCTCTGGAAGCTGCGCACGTGTTGACGCGCCAGTACCGTTGTAGGCGCGATCACAGCGACCTGCTTGCCCGATAACGCTGTGGCTGCCGCGGCACGCAGGGCAACTTCGGTCTTGCCGAACCCGACATCTCCGCAAACTAACCGGTCCATGGGATGTCCCGAGGCCAAGTCTTCGAGGACGTCCCCAATGGCACGCAGCTGATCCGGTGTCTCGGAGAAGGGAAAGCGTGCCACGAAACGTTCGTACTCGCGTCCTGGAGGGACGAGCGGATCCAGCTTCACGGCTTCACGAGCTTTGACCAGCTTGCTCAGACGTTCGGCTGTTTCCCGTGCCTCGGCCTCGATGGCGGCCAGCTTCGCGGCCCACGCATCGCTCTTCAGCTTGTCGAGTTGCAGCGCCTCGGACATGCGACCATATCGCCACACACGCTCCATATCCGTTGCAGGGATCATGAGGGTCGTGTCGCCCGCATAGGTCAGCCGGATGGTGTCGCTCGCTCCCTGATCGCCCGCGCTGATGGTTTCGGTTCCCTCGAGAAGCCCGAGCCCATGATCGACGTGGATGACCGCATCGCCGATCTGAAACTGCATGTCAGTGAACTGATGGGCAGCAGACCTGATCTCTTGACCAAGGGCGCTCGACGCGCGGCTCCCCAGAACATCGGAGGCCGTTATGACAGCAATCCCATGACGGTCGTCGACGAACCCGCTTCTGATATCAGCCTGAAGGGTGAACGATCCCTTTGGCGGCCCGGCGACGGCGTCGCTCCAACGCTCGATCATAGTTGGGCTGAGTTGCAGGGATGCAACCCGTCGTCTCATGCGGTTTAGGTATTCCTTCGTGGCAGCCACGAGAACGAGTTTGCGATTGCTGCGCTGCTGTGCCTCGATGAAACTTGCAAGCGCACGCGCAGGCTTTGCTGCAGCGGCAAAGCGCGGAACAGCGCTCTGTTTCGCCTCTTCCTCTGATGCGGCATGGATGAGAGTAAGGCGGCGCTCACATAGAATTTTTTGCCACTCGTCATCTCTGATGAACAGCCGCTCGGGAGCTACAGCAGAACCACTGCCGCCTCCCTCAGCCCGCAACGACATGCGGCTTTCGTAGGCATCGGCAACCTGCTCCATGACCAGTCGGCGCCGTTCCTCCGCTCCGGAGGCTATCACAATGGGAGCCTCTGACCAGTAATCGAAAATCGTTTCGAGAGATGCGTAATGCTCCGGCAGCCGATGCTCCATTCCATCGAGGCGTTCCGACATGGAACCATCGTCCGCTCTCTCGAGCAGGACTTCGGAAGCGGGATCGAGAAGAAGTCTTTCGATCTCCGCCTCAGTCCGTTGCGAAACGGGATCGTAGGAGCGGATGGCGAGGATGGTTTGCCCGTCGTGCTCGATCCGATAGGGCAAGGGGCTGCTTGCCGGAAAGATATCGATCACCTGTCCGCGGATGGCGGCCTCGCCTGGCTCATCCACCCTCTCATCCAGGATGTATCCTGCACGCAGGAGGTAGAATTCCAGATCATCCTGCGAGGAGGCTTCGCCTGTCTTCAGATGGAAGCAGGCCCGATTCCAGATGCTTCGCGGCGGCACACGCTGCATGATGGCGGCGCTGCTCGCGATCAGCAGCCGCGCGCCTTTCGCCGGCTCGCTCATACGCCGCAGGACGGACATGCGCCGCCCCATAGCGTCGCGCGAGGGCGAGGTATTGTCATAGGGAAGACAATCCCATGGCGGCAAGAGACAAACGTCCAGATCCGGAGCCAGACTATTCAAGGCCTGAGCCATCTGTTCGGCTCGGTTCTCACCTTCCGACAGGTAGATGAGCTGCCCCTGATCCGCCTCGGAAACCTGCTCGATCAGGCGAACTGCATGAAGCCCGATGGATGGCGGCAAGGTGAGATCGATCCGCCGGATGTCCTGGGAGGGGGCAGGCTTCACGTGCATGAAGGAACTCGTACGGCGAGAGGGCTGAGGCGGGGACAACGCACGGGCACTAGGGCCAGTTGCAGACCGCTCTGCTCTCGCCTGGAGCAGCATTTTGTAAACCATCCTCGGCCATAGTTCCCCTATGACCTATCGGAATGCGACACGTCTCACTGTCAGCCTAAGCCTGATCCTTCTTTCGTGCTCAACATTGAGCAGTTTGAACGACGCGTGGGCGGCCCCCGAACCTGTGCCCGCGACCGTCCCAGCTCGTCAGCTGTCGAGCCCGGCTGCGCCCTTGACGGAGCCTGGACTGCGACAGAAAGCTGCAGTTCCGCCGGTCGCCAAGCTCGGCCCGCCGGCATCTCCACCAAAGGTTCCGCTGGCGACGATTTCACAGGATGCCCGCCCGACCCTGGATGCCAACACCTTCATCAACACGATGCGAGCTGCTTGGACCTACAAGAGCATTGCCGAAGCCGGAGGCTGGCCCTCGCTCCCTGACGGGACAGTCATGAAAGCTGGCGACAAGGGCCCGCTCGTTCCTGTTCTCCGGCAACGTCTCACGGCCGAAGGAGACCTTTCTTCAGAACTCGCGAGCGGCACCATTTTCGACGCTGCCCTCACCGCTGCGGTCAAGCGGTTCCAGGCACGGCACGGCCTCCCGGAGTCAGGTGCCGTACGAGCAAGGACATTGGAGGCGCTCAACGTTTCGGCGGCAACGCGCCATCGCCAGCTCACCGCATCCGCACAGCGGCTGGCGGGTTCCACCTTCTCCTTCGGCGACCGGTATGTGGTGGTCAACATTCCTTCGGCCGCTGTCGAGGCTGTCGAGCAGGGCCAAGTCGTCCGGCGTTACGTCGCTATCGTCGGCAAGGTCGACAGACCCTCGCCCAGTGTCGAAACTCGCGTCACGGCGGTCAACCTCAATCCGACCTGGACGGTGCCGGTCTCGCTGATCAAGAAGGATATCATTCCCCATGTTCGCAAGGATCCGGATTACCTGCAGAAAATGAAGATCCGCATCCTGGATGCGAAAGGACAGGAGGTCGACCCGAAGGCGATTGACTGGTCGACGCAGAACGCCGTCAACTACACTCTTCGGCAGGATCCGGGCGCAATCAATTCGCTTGGTCAGATCCGCATCGACATGCCGAACAAGCATGCGGTCTATATGCACGACACGCCCAAGAAGCAGCTTTTCGCGCAGGACATCCGCTTCCATTCCTCGGGCTGCGTTCGTGTTGCCGATGTGGGTGACTTTGCCGAGTGGCTGTTGCGCGGCACGAACGGCCCTTCAGGTCCATGGACGAAAGCAGGCATTGATACAGCGATCGTCAGCACGGCGCGTCAGGATATCCGACTCGACAGACCCGTTCCGGTCGCGTGGGTTTATCTGACGGGGTACGCAACGGCCGATGGCACAGTCCATTTCCGGAACGATGTGTATGGACTCGATATGCCGAGAAACGAGCCTGCTCCTGAACCGGAGGCTGTCGACGTGCCGGCGACTGCATCCATTAAAACCAAACGCCTGTGAGATCCTCGAAGCGCAAGGAACCTAATTTCTCACAAGCTCTTTCTGCGCAACAGTCGCCCGGACGATGGCACGTTCATGCGGGCCTTGCGCCATTCGAATACAACATCCTGAAGCCTGTCGATGGCCGCCATGGCTTGGGCACGTGAAGCCGCGATCACGGCAGGATCGCGCAAAGCAAAACGATCTGTGTCTTGAGCAAGCCGCCTGCAGCGGTCCTCTACGAGACGCCTCGCCTCATGCAGGCGTGGATACGGAGTTCCGGCGTCTGTCATCTCATCACAGAAGCGTAGAACATCGCGCGCGAGATTCTCACCTGAATACAGGCCCGAATAGTTATCGATCATGCTGCGGATGTAACCGATCGAATAACGAATTTCTTGTCTTAATACCGTGTCGCTGCTCATCGCGCTTCCCCGGACATGGAGTTGCATTCCTGCCTGCATGGGCGATGAAGTGGGTTATGCCCCACCGATCTCTAAAAAGGTGTTAGCCCGGCTTTCCGGTCTGGCGTTCAGAAGGCGTGCCAACCGGCGGCAACACGGGCTGAGGGCTGCGCTCCGTCATAGTGAGTTGGGAGAACAAGATTTTTTCAAGGATGGGACCTGCAACGATCCCGGCAACAAACGCAAATGCCGCTACGATCAAGCCTATCCGGCCGCAAAGACTCAGCACATCTCTCAATGCCATAGACCCGCCTCCCGCTTGCTTAGTTGGGTAAAGCTTAGGAGACGACGCGCGGGCCGCCAATAGACTAAAGCATAGGATCCCGCGAACACCGGATGCAGATGCTTGAGCAATTCGTTCGAACATCCGGCAACCAAAGCGGTTTCAGTCTCGGGATCCTTGCGAAAAAAATTTCAGACCGGATACGAACCGGGCCGCTGCTAGCGATATTTGAAACATTATACCGAACAATTCTCTTGCAGATTCGGCCCGGCGATTCTGATAGGCCTGCTTAACCACACAGTGGATGTGAAGCATCATTGCCTTGGCTGATCCGTTGAACAATTCAGCCTTGTTGGACTTGATCATGGATTGAACGAGATTGCCAGGATGCCCTACTCGCCTTCCTTTTCGGCTTCAAAGCATCACGAGGCACTTGGTCCCTCCTTCTACGATGCTGTCGAACCGGCAAGCTTTCCGCGGCACATTCTGCGCTATCGCAACCAGCGCTGGGCAGCGCGTGTTGGTCTCGACACTCTGACCGATCAGGAATGGGTCGACCATTTTGGCCATTTCAACCCATTGCCTGGCAGCTTCGAGACACCGCTGGCCCTGCGCTATCACGGTCACCAGTTCCGAACCTACAATCCCCATCTCGGCGACGGGCGCGGCTTTCTCTTCGCTCAGCTTAAGGACGCTGAAGACGGACGGCTTCTCGACCTTGCAACCAAGGGAAGCGGTCAGACCCCGTGGTCGCGCCATGCGGATGGCAGGCTCACGCTCAAGGGCGGGGTGCGGGAGATCCTGGCAACCGAGATGCTGGAGGCACTCGGCGTCGAGACCTCCAAAACCTTCAGCCTGATCGAGACGGGCGAGGAACTCGACAGAGGCGATGAACCGTCCCCGACCCGGTCATCTGTCCTGGTTCGCCTCAGCCATTCCCACATCCGCATCGGAACGTTCCAGCGCTTTCTCTACCTCAACGAAGCCGACAATCTCCGCAAGCTTCTCGACCATTCCGTTCGAACCTACTTACCCGAGGCTTGGCGCGACGAGGAGTCTGCCCGTGCGGCCGCTTTTCTCGAGCAGGTCTGCCGACGCGTTGCCCGCATGGGGGCGCGATGGATGGCCGCAGGTTTCGTGCATGGTGTGCTCAACACCGACAACATCAATGTCACCGGAGAGAGCTTCGATTACGGACCCTGGCGCTTTCTGCCTCATTACGATCCGGGCTTCACGGCTGCCTATTTCGACGAGACCGGCCTCTATGCCTTCGGAAGGCAGCCCGACGCGCTGCTCTGGAACCTCTATCGTTTGGCGGAGTGCCTGCTTCCCCTGGCTCCGCAGGATTTGCTTGAGCAGGCGCTCGCCTGTTTCGAGCCCGCACTCCACCGCGAGTTCGCGCACGCGATCCTGCGCCGTCTCGGGCTCCAGTCCAGAGGCTACGAGCATGACGGGGCTTTGGCCAAGGCCCTCTGGACCTTCCTTCATGAGACCCGCGCCCCGTTCGAGCAGACGTTTTTCGACTGGTATGGAGGCCTCCTAAGCAGCCAACGTGCAGAGAAGAGCAGTTCGGCAGGCTTCTATGCGCATGAGTCCTTCCAGGCTTTCAGGACCGTCCTTAGCGACTTTTCGCCCTCGCTTGGCAGCAATCACAAGCATCCTTACTTCGAGCGGCCGACGCCCTGCACCATGCTGATCGATGACGTGGAGGCAATCTGGGCTCCCATTGCCGCTGAAGACGACTGGTCGCTCTTCAGTGCCAAGCTTGATGACGTCCGCACCATGGCAGCGGCCTACCGGGCCGAGTGATCCTTCCAGAATATTATCCTTCAATCTTGAGCCTACTCTTTATGGCCAAGCTACAATTACGCATAACTTATCTATATCAGCACCAATCAGAGCCATTTAAGCCTAGCATACCGTAGAGCGCAGGAAAGTTCCCCTTCTGGAGAGGTTAGAATTTTATCAGACCTCAGGAACGTTATCCATATACATGCGTCTATTAGCCAAGCAGGCTGTCTTTTAGGCAGCTACACATCAAAATCGGCTAACTCTGTAGGTGAACACATGAAGTGCTCGCACGCTATTGCTTTGTCTGGCGCAGCCCTCTTCCTCGCTATCGGCTCCCCGGCCTCTGCCCAGAGCTTTGGGCCTGGACCGCAATGCATCCCGGCTGTCGCCAATCCATCCATGTACGGCAACTGCCGGCTTCAGATCGTACAGGGTCAGGAAGTCTGCCGTTGCGCCATCCGTCCTCAGGCCCTGCGCAGAATGGATGATCGTACCAGTGAACGGAATCAGACCGATGCTGTGACCGGCTCGATCGGCCGCAACCCGGCCGCCGCTCCCGGCGGTGTTAATGACGGACGTGGCCCTGGTCGCGGCGGTGCTGTTGCGGATCGCGGCAATTCGGGAAATGGCGGCACCGGCAGCAATGGCGGCGCCGGCAGCAATGGCGGCACGGGCAGCAATGGCGGCACGGGCAGCAATGGCGGCACGGGTGATGACGGCGGCACCGGCGGAAACGGTGGCACTGGCGGTAACGGCGGCACTGGTGGTAACGGCGGCACGGGCGGAAACGGTGGTTCCGGCGGCAATGGCGGCACGGGTGGCAACGGCGGTTCCGGCAACGGAAATGGCGGCCACGGCGGTGGCAATGGCAACAACGGCCACGGCAATGACCCTGACGGAAACGACTCGTCGAACCCAGGCAACTCCAACAATGGTGACGGCACCGATGCAGACGGACCTGCCGGCAACGGTGGTGGAAACGGCAACGGGAACGGCGGTGGCAAAGGAAACGGCAATGGCAACAACGGCCACGGCAATGATCCTGACGGAAACGACTCGTCCAACCCGGGCGGCTCGAACAACGGCGACGGCACCGATGCAGATGGCCCGGCCGGCGGCGGCAATGGCGGCGGCAACGGAAATGGCCGCGGCGGTAAGGACTAAAGCCGTCTAGCGACTAAAGCACAGAGCCCGTGGCTGCCTTCGCAGCCACGGGCTTTTTCTGTTGGACCAGTGTCACCAGGAAACGTTGGGTGAACGACGTTTCTGAGGCAGGAATGGAAGAGCTAGGCCAGAGCTGCCTCACAGGCACGCTCATATACATCCTGATACCGGGAAGCCGAACGGTCCCAACCGTGGGGCCTGTTCATCGCGGCCCGGCGCATGGTCAGGAGACGGGATCTCGAGCGGAACGTGTCGAGTCCCCGCCTGATCGCGTCCTTGAACCGGTTCAGTGAGGGCTCGCCGAACAGGAACCCGGTGACACCGTCCTCGATCGTATCGGCTAGCCCACCAGTCTTATGCGCGATGGGCAACGAGCCGAAACGCTGCGCATACATCTGGCTGAGGCCGCAGGGCTCGAACCGGGAGGGCATGAGCAGAAAATCGCTGCCCGCATACATGCGACGGGCATCGCCTTCATCATAGCCGATTTTGACGCCGACGGAGCCAGGATGGCGGCTCGACAGGGCTTGCAGCTCGGACTCGAAGCGAGCCTCGCCCTGACCGATGACCGCAATCTGGCCTCCTTGGGAAACGATGGTTTCCGCCGCCGAGATGGCGAGGTCGACGCCTTTCTGATGCACGAGGCGCGACACCACGGCAAAGAGCGGCCCGGAGGATACATCGAGTCCGAAGCTCCTGCGCACATTGTTGGCGTTGGCGCGCTTGCCTCTGAAGTTCTCGGCAGAAAATCGGCTGACGAGGTAAGGATCAGTGCTCGGGTCCCAGCTTGCATCGATGCCGTTGATGATGCCGTCGAGACGCCCTTCCTCGGCGCGGGTCCTGAGAAGACCATCGAGACCGCAACCGAACTCCGGCTGTGTGATCTCATCGGCGTAGGTGGAGCTTACGGTCGTGATATGCGACGAATAATAGATGCCTGCCTTCAGGAACGAAAGCTTGCCGTAAAACTCAACGCCGTTGATCTGAAATGCAGCATCCGGAATGCCCAGGTGCGCCAAGCGATTACGGTCGAAATTTCCCTGATAGGCGAGATTGTGAATCGTCAGGATCGTCGGAATGCGCTGCCCGCGCCAGGCGAGATAGGCGGATGTGAGCCCTGAAGGCCAGTCATTGAGGTGCAGGAGATCGGCGCGCCATAAAGAATCGCCATTGCCGCAGGCGATATCGGCCGCTGCCAACCCAAGACGTGCAAAGCGAACGTCGTTGTCGGTCCAGTCATTCCCGAAGCTGTCAACATAAGGCGATCCGTCACGGTCATACAGTTCCGGGCACAGGAGCACGTAAACCGTCAGGCCGTCCTGGGTCGTTCCGCGCCCAAGGCCGCAGGCCGGAATGCCGAACGAAGCCGGCAGACGGGCAATCTCTTCCACATCGCCGATCTGCGACAGAACCTGACGGTAGCCTGGAATGAGAATTCGCACATCATAGTGGTGGCGAAGCGCGCGCGGCAAAGCTGCAGACACCTCACCAAGGCCACCAGCCTTTATGTAGTCGGCGATCTCAGATGTGACGAAGAGAATTGACTGACGGCGCTTGATGGAAACGGAAGCTTGGGAGCCGCTTAGAAGTTCGGCATGCGCCAAGGTCGAGACACCTGAAACGGTGTCCAGTTGAGATGAGTCCAGCATGTTAGCTCAGAGGCGCGATCCCCATCGACTCCCCGCGCCATAGGCAGTCGGGCTTTTAACTCACTGACCCCAGTTCTGGTTCCACAGGATTTTTGGAAAATTTCTGACTACCCTTTCAGCCAGCTTGGCTGGACAATGTTGCTCATTTCCCGGCTTGAAGATTCAGCTTGGCTGTTTTTTCTGCTGCCCCGGAACATTGCTCTGCAATGTTCGTTCGCAAGTGCCTCCCCATGCTTTCCGGAGTTCAGATGCGGCGCGTTCACTCCATGCCCTTTGGGGCTGAGATAACTCCCGACGGTATTCGCTTCGCCCTGTGGGCGCCCACCGCCCAGGATGTGCGTCTCGTGCTCGATAGTGCCGAGCTTCCAATGACCGTGAATGACGACGGCTGGTATCGCCTTGTGTCGCAGGAGGCCCAAGTAGGCAGCCGCTACGGTTATAAAATCAACGGCAATCTTGTAGTGCCCGATCCGGCGTCCCGGTTTCAGCCCGATGACGTTCACGGGCTGAGCCTCGTCGTCGATCCCGGAGCATATCAATGGTCGGACACCTCCTGGACAGGAAGGCCATGGGAGGAAACCGTCCTTTACGAGGTCCATGTAGGCACAGCGACAGCGGAGGGCGCCTATGCAGGCCTTATTGCCAAGCTTGAGGATCTGCGCGATCTTGGCATCACGGCTATCGAACTCATGCCTATCGGTGAGTTTCCGGGCCGGAGGAACTGGGGTTATGACGGCGTCCTGCCCTACGCGCCGGATGCGGCCTATGGCGGCCCCGACGACCTGAAGCGTCTCGTCGAACGCGCGCACGCGCACGGTATCATGGTCTTCCTCGATGTGGTCTACAATCACTTTGGACCTTCAGGAAACTATCTTCACGCCTATGCTAAGACCTTCTTCACGGAGCGCCATCCGACGCCCTGGGGAGCAGGCATCAACGTGGATGGAGAAGGCAGCCGCCACGTGCGCGACTTCTTCTTCCACAATGCGCTCTACTGGCTGGAGGAATTTCATATCGATGGCCTTCGCTTCGATGCCGTCCATGCCATCGTGGATGACGGCAAGCCGCATTTCATCGAAGATCTGGCAAACAGAATTCGTGAAGCCATTCCTGACCGGCACGTTCATCTCGTGCTCGAGAATGAAGCCAACCAGGCGCGCTGGCTCGGGCGCGATGCTGACGGACAACCGAAGCTCCACACGGCGCAATGGGCTGATGACATCCACAATTCATGGCATGCCCTCCTGACCGGAGAGAACGAAGGCTATTACGAGGATTATGCCAACCGACCGCTCGAGCATCTCGGACGGGCGCTGGCAGAAGGTTTCGCCTATCAGGGCGATCCGTCTCCGCATAAGGATGGCGTTGTGCGCGGCGAGCCCTCGGGGCATCTCACTCCGGCGGCCTTCGTGTCCTTCCTCCAGAACCACGATCAGGTGGGCAATCGCGCCTTCGGCGAACGCCTGTCGCATCTGATCCCGCCCGAGCGCCTGGCTCTCGCGCAAGGCGTCTTTCTCCTGTCGCCGCACATCCCGCTGATCTTCATGGGCGAGGAATGGGCCGCGTCGACGCCGTTCCAGTTCTTCGTCGATTTCGAGGGCGAACCGGATCTGGCCAAGGCCGTGCGCGAAGGACGACGCGGCGAGTTCAAGCGCTTCAAGGCCTTTGCGGATCCGGAAATGTCGCAGCGCATTCCCGACCCAACGGATCGCGCGACCTTCGAGCGATCCAGGATCGATTGGTCGGAGACTGCGCGACCACCCCATCAAGAGGTTCTCGCCCGGACCCGTCACCTGCTTAACTTGAGGCAAGCGGAGATCGTGCCTCTCCTGAAGAGTCAGTATCGCGGCTCGGATTATACGATCTCACTCGAGAAAGCTCTCGACGTGACGTGGACCTTTTCAGCCGGCACGCTCCGCCTGCTGGCGAATTTTGGCGACGGGATTGTGAGCGGGACTACCAATGAAAATATGCGCGCACTCTGGTCGAGTGAAGGGGCAGAGATTACGGATGAGAGCCTTCAGCTTCCGCCGTGGTCGGCCATCATCATGAAGGGGCCATCCGCATGAGCAAGCTGGACGCTCTGCTGGAGCGGATGGCCGCGCTCGTCGGCATTTCCCAGGAATACAGCGATGCCTTCGGCAAAAGAGTCGAGACGAGTTCCGAAACCCGCAAAGCCCTGCTCGCCGCTCTCGGGCTCGACGTCGCATCGGCGAAGGGCGCGCAGGAGAGTCTCGAACGACTGGAGCGGCTGAAGGCAGGCCCGGTGCCTGCGGTCATGACTGTGGAAGCCGGAGCGCCTGCGAAGATCAAGCTGCGCAGCGCTGCCGGAGCCTCGGCGTGGAATCTGACCGAGGAGGACGGGACCAGCCACGAGGGCCGGCTCACCAAAGCCAGCCGCACGCTTGATCTCCCTTCCCTCCCCATGGGCTACCACCAACTTCGGCTAGGCGACCTGGAGGCGACCATCATCGCCGCCCCTCGGAGGTGCTGGGAGCCCGAGGCCCTGAAGGGCGACGCAAGGCTTTGGGGGCTGACCGCACAGGTCTATTCCCTGCGCTCGGAGCGTGACCTCGGGATCGGCGACTACTCGGACGTGGCTCTTACCGCAGAGAGCGTCGGCCTTTTCGGCGGAGCGTTCCTGGGTCTCAGCCCAGTTCATGCGCTGTTCGCAGCCGACCGCTCCAAGATCTCCCCCTATTCGCCATCCTCACGCCTGTTCCTCGAGTCTCTCTACATCGACCCGACAATTGTCGATGGTTTCGCCGAGAGCAGCGCGCAGCAGTTGCTTCAGGGTACGGACGTGCAGCAGCGTCTCACCAAGATGCGTAACGCTCAGCTCATCGATTATGCGGAAGTATGGGCCATCAAGCGCCCCGTTCTCAACGCTCTCTGGTCCTGGTTCCAGATCTCTGGCGACAACACAGCCTTTGAGACGTTCCGCCGTGAGGGCGGCGAAGCCCTGGAGGCGCACGCCACCTTCGAGGCGCTCTCGGAGCATTTCCGAGCGCAAGGGCGCTTCTGGTCCGGTGAGTGGCCCGAAGCCTTCCGATCGGTACATTCGGACGAGGTCAGTCGCTTCCGATTGCAAGAAGCGGAACGTGTCGCCTTCCACGCATGGCTGCAATGGCTCGCCGACCGGCAGTTGGGCCAAGCGGCCGAACGGGCCCGCGCTGCCGGACTTCCCATCGGGCTCTATCGCGACCTCGCCGTCGGATCGGATGGCGGCGGATCCGAGATCTGGTCGACGCCGGAGCGTTATGCTCCCGGGCTGTCCATCGGCGCGCCGCCCGATCCGCTCGGGCCACAGGGACAAGACTGGGGCCTGCCGCCCTTCAACCCGCTCACCCTCGAGGAGCAGGGGCTGGCCGCCTTCCGCGATCTCGTCACGGCGAACATGCGCCATGCCGGCGCGATCCGCATCGATCACGCCTTCCAGCTTCAGCGCCTCTTCCTGATCCCGTCCGGCGCTCCCGCGTCGCAGGGGGCCTACGTCGATTACCCGTTCGAGGCTATGCTGGCGGTGCTGCGCATCGAGAGCCACCGTGCCCGCTGCCTCGTGATCGCGGAAGATCTCGGCACGGCACCGGAAGGCTTTTCCGATGCCATCATGGAATCGGGTGTCCTCAGCTACCGAGTCCTGCCCTTCGAGCGGGATGGATCCGCCTTCAAGAAGCCGGATCAATATCCCCGCCCGGCCCTCGCGGTGATCACCACCCACGACCTGCCGACCTTCACCGGTTGGTGGCGCGGCCTCGATGTCGACCTGCGCCAGACGCTCGGCATTTTCGACCCGAAGACTTCCGACCGCGAGCGTGCCGCGCGCAAGACTGACAAGAGCCACTTCGCTGAGGCGCTCGCGGCGGAAGAGCTCCTGGCTTCAACGCATGTGCCGGAAGAACCGCCTCTGGAGGCAACCATCCGCTATCTCGCCCGCACCTCGTCCGTGCTCACGGCCGTGCAGATCGAGGATGCATCCGGCGAGCTGAACCAGCCCAATATGCCCGGCATGGATGTCGGCCATCCCAACTGGCGCCGCAGGCTGTCGAACACTATCGAGGATATCGCCTCCCCCGGCAGCCTGATGGCAAGGCTCGCCGTGGCTCTCGCCGAAGAGGGGCGGGACGTGCGCGCCCGCAAGAGCATCCTCGCCGCGCCGCCGCCCCGCGCCACCTACCGCCTGCAGTTTCACAAGGACTTCACGTTCGACGATGCCGTGAAGATCGTGCCTTATCTGGCGAAACTCGGCATCAGCCATGTCTATTCCTCGCCCATTCAGGCCGCCGCCCCTGGATCCACGCACGGCTATGACATCGTCGATCATTCCGTGATCAATCCGGAACTCGGCGGCGAAGACGGGTTCCGCCGCTTCTCTGAGGCCTTGAGCGAGCACGGCCTCAAGCTCGTGCTCGACATCGTGCCGAACCACATGGGTGTCGGCGGCCAGTCCAACGGCTGGTGGCTCTCTGTGCTGGAATGGGGGCGCCTCTCCCCCGTTGCCGACGCTTTCGACATCGACTGGGAGCGTCCCGGAGCCGACGGCAAGCTGATCATACCGTCCCTGGGCAGTCTCTATGGCGATGTTCTCGAACGAGGCGAGCTGCAGCTGAAATTCGACCCTGAGGATGGCTCCTTCAGCGTGTGGCATTGGGAGCATCGCTTCCCGGTTTGTCCGACGACCTATCCCGAGATCCTGGACCGTGCGCTGGCGTCGCTGAGCAATCCCGCCAAGGCCGGGATGTTGCGGAGCCTGACCGAGCGCCTGCGAGCGATGGGACAGCAGGCTGCTGGCGAGAATGCTTCCTCCCTTCCGCAAGAGGCGGAGGGGCTGAAGCATGATCTCGCACAGGCGGCTGCAGCTTCCCCGGATCTGAGGAGGGCCATCGACAGGGCCATCGCCACCATCAACGGAAGTCCGGACGATCTGGGGAGCTTCGATGCCCTGCACCGCCTCCTGGAGGCGCAAACCTACCGCCTCGCCTTCTGGCGGGTGGCATCGAGCGATATCAACTACCGCCGGTTCTTCGACATCAACACCCTGGCCGGCATTCGCGTCGAGATCCCGCAGATCTTCGAGAAGGCCCACGAGCTGATCCTCCGTCTCGTGAACGAAGGTCTGGTTCACGGCCTTAGGATCGACCACATCGATGGCCTCGCCGATCCGGAGGGCTATGCTCGCACCCTTCAGGAAAAGGTCGGTCCGGGTTTCTATGTGGTGGTCGAGAAGATTCTCGAGCCCGGCGAAGAGCTGCGCCCCTGGCCCGTTGCCGGAACATCGGGATACGACACGCTCAATCTGATCGACGGCGTGCTGGTAGACACGCGGTCAGGAGAAGCCTTCGAGCGGATCTACCGCGAGGCATCAGGCCTTCAGGGCTCCTATGAGGATCTCCTTAGGCAGGCCAAGGTCGAGATCACCGAGAAGAACTTCGCCAGCGAACTCGAGGCCTTGGTCTCCGACATCAAGGCTGTCGCCGATGCCAGCCGCCGCACACGCGACTACACGACGTTTGCCCTGCGCCAAGCGCTGGTGGATATCGTTGCCGCCTTCCCTGTCTATCGCAGCTATCTGAAGGACGGCGAGCCCGCCGCCGAGGACGTGCGTCTGATCGAGGAGACGATCGAGGCCGCCAAGACCTCCAGCACCCTCCCTGATACGACCGTGCATGACTTCATCGCCTCTATGCTTCTCGGGCGGATGCCGTCCGGCGGCCCTGACGACGTACGCCGTTTCCGCCGCCGTTTCCAGCAGCTCACCGGTCCCATCATGGCCAAAAGCCTGGAGGACACGCTCTTCTATCGCTATGGGCGCCTGATCGCCTTGAACGAGGTCGGCGGCGACCCCGGACATTTCGGCCTGGCGCCGGACGCCTTTCATCAGGCGAACGTTAACCGTGCCCGGAACTGGCCTCATGCCATGATCGCCACCGCCACGCACGACACCAAGCGCGGCGAGGATGCGCGCGCCCGTCTTCTAGCTCTCTCCGAGTTGCCTGAAGAATGGGCGGCCGTCCTCGGTCTTTGGAAGGAGCTGGCATCCTCTCACCTGTCGGAGATCGGCGGTGTTCCTGCGCCGGATGCCAACGATCAGGTGATCCTGCTCCAGGCCCTCCTCGGTGCGTGGCCCCTGGAGCTTCTGGAGAAGGCTGATCGCAAGAATCTGACGTCGTTCCACGAACGGATGGAGGGCTACCTCACCAAAGCGCTCCGTGAAGCCAAGCGGCACACAAGCTGGGTTGCTCCGAATAAAGCTTATGAGGACGCGGCTCTTGCGCTCCTGAAAGCCGTGCTCGCCCCGAAGAGCCCTTTCCTGGAACGCTTCGGCGGCTTGGTCCGGCGCCTCTCCACGTTGGGCATGTTGAACGGGTTGACCCGCACGGTTCTCAAGCTGACGCTGCCCGGGGTGCCCGACATTTATCAAGGCACGGAATTCTGGGATTTCTCGCTAGTCGATCCAGACAACCGGCGTCCGGTGGACTACACGGCCCGCGCAAAGGCTCTGGAGAAGAGCGACGCCCTCACGTCTCTGATGAGCAACTGGACTGACGGGCGGATCAAGCAGCGGATCATCGCTGCCATGCTGCGCGACAGGATCCAATCACCGATGCTCTATGCAGAAGGCGACTATCGGGCGCTGGAAGTCGAAGGTATTCATGCGGACCATCTTCTGGCCTATGTCAGACGACACGGCACCGATGCTCTTGCCATCGTCGTTCCACGGCTGTGGGCAGGCTTGATGAAGAGCAATGCCCCATCCGCCGATGCCGCAATCTGGGGCACCACAAGCATCGAGCTAACCCAAGGCACCTGGCTGAATGTGATAACAGGAGACGAGATCCTCATTGATCGAAATCGGACAAAAGTCTCCGATCTGATGAAGGAAATTCCCTTTGCCGTCCTCAAGCTGAGGCCCTCTGAAAGTGATGCATGATCGATAGGGAATCCGCCTCCCATATCATCGGGTCTCTTGCTCCCTCACTTTCTCGATCCAGCCTCTTACAACGCTTACTCTCATGCTCGACGGTATGGATGATGGATCAAACTTATAGTTCAGCTTGGCGGGGACTTCCTGCAAGCTTGCGCGTTGATGAAAACAGGCATGTCGCCTCGCTTGGCTTCCGAGATTCCCAATGAATGACAAAGTCGATATCCGTGAGCAATCGTCGGCTCAGATCGTGGCACCGAACGTGCGGCGCACCTCCCGCGTCCGGGAAGGACTTCCTTATCCCCTCGGAGCCACATGGGATGGGCTGGGCGTCAACTTTGCGATCTTCTCCGCGAATGCCACGAAGGTCGAGCTTTGCCTGTTCGACGAGGATGGCCAGCGGGAAATCGAGCGGGTCGAGCTTCCGGAATATACCGACGAGGTCTGGCATGGCTACCTGCCGGATGCGCGGCCTGGGACGACTTACGGCTACCGCGTCCACGGCCCCTATGAGCCCACGGCCGGCCATCGCTTCAATCCCAACAAGCTCCTGCTCGATCCCTATGCCAAACAGCTCATCGGCGACTTGAAGTGGAATCCCGCCCTGTTCGGATACACGTTGGGCTCGCCCGATGCCGATCTATCGTTCGACAAACGTGACAGCGCACGGTTCATGCCGAAATGCCGGGTCGTCGAGTCAGCTTTCACGTGGGCACGGGCGCGCCGGCCACAGATTCCCTGGGAGCGGTCCATCATCTATGAGACCCATCTGCGTGGCTTCACCATGCAGCATCCGGCAGTACCGAAGGAGTTTCGTGGAACGTTCTCTGGGCTCATGCAGCATGAGGTCATTGAGTACATCAAGAATCTCGGCGTCACAGCCGTCGAACTGCTGCCGATCCATGCTTTCGTGGACGACAGCTATCTGGTCGAGAAGAATCTGAAGAACTACTGGGGCTACAACTCGATCAGCTTCTTCGCACCGCAGCCGCGATACCTTGCAACGCCCTTCATCAACGAAGTGAAGGAGATGGTGAGCCATCTCCACGATGCCGGGATCGAGGTGATCCTGGACGTGGTCTACAACCACACGGCCGAAGGCAATGAGTTGGGGCCGACCCTGTCCTTCAGGGGTATCGACAATGCCTCCTATTACCGGCTCGCGCCCGATCAGCGCTACTACATCAACGATACGGGCACCGGAAACACGGTGAACCTCAGCCACTCCCGTGTGCTCCAGATGGTCACGGACTCCCTTCGCTACTGGGCGCAGGAAGTCCAGATCGATGGCTTCCGCTTCGATCTCGCAACGATCCTGGGCCGCGAGCCGCATGGCTTCGAGGAGGATGGCCGCTTCCTCGATACCTGCCGCCAGGATCCCGCGCTCAGCCAGGTCAAGCTGATCGCCGAACCGTGGGATTGCGGACCAGGCGGCTATCAGGTCGGACGCTTCTCGCCCGGCTGGGCCGAGTGGAACGACCGCTATCGCGACACGGTGCGTGCCTATTGGAAGGGAGATGAGGGAAAACTGCCGGAGCTCGCGGCCCGCCTCACCGCTTCGGCGGATATCTTCAACAAGCGCGGGCGGCGGCCCTGGGCGTCTGTGAACTTCGTCACCGCCCATGACGGCTTCACTCTGAACGATCTCGTCTCCTACAATGACAAGCACAACGAAGAGAACGGTGAGGACAACAAGGACGGCCACGATCACAACCTGTCCTTCAACTATGGCGTCGAAGGTCCGACGGACGACTCCGAGATCCGCTCGCTGCGATCGCGCCAGATCCGCAACATGATGGCTACCCTGCTCTTCTCGCAAGGAACTCCCATGCTGCTGGCCGGCGATGAATTCGCCCGCACCCAGCAGGGCAACAACAACGCCTATTGCCAGGACAACGAGGTGTCGTGGGTCGATTGGGAAGGAATCGACGAAGATGGAGTCGAACTGCTCGAGTTTACCCGCAAACTGATCCAGCTGCGTCAGAACCTGCCAATCCTGCGGCGCGTGCGTTTCCTCTCGGGCGTTTATAACGAAGAACTCGACGTCAAGGACGTGACGTGGCTCACGCCCTCAGGCGACGAGATGACGCCCGAAAACTGGGAGGATCCCAACGCCCGCTGCATCAGCATTCTGCTCGATGGTCGTGCGCAGCCGACCGGCATCCGCAGGCGGGGTACGGACGTGACCCTCCTGATGATTATGAATGCCCATAATGATGTAGTGAAATGCACCTTGCCGGAGGTAGTCGGCGGCGAGGCGTGGATGTGTCACATCGATACCAACCAGCCGGATCTGGACACTCCAGCGGAGTTCAGCTTCGGCAAGATCTACACGGTCACGGCCCATTCCATGCTGCTGTTCCAGCTGAAACCTACCAAGCAGCCGAAGCCTGAAAAAAGGAGGAGCGCCTGATACGGCGCTCTTACGGCTGGTCTCATTATCAGTCGGAGGAGCGGCAGAGGTCAGGCCTAGAGCATTTTCCGGCGAAGTGGATCCGGTTCGCCATCAAAAATGCGGCAACCCAAAGAAGAGAGATGATTTCACGCAAGTGGAAGCAGCTCTAGTGCCGGAATTCGGCAGGTTCGTATCGCCTCTCGACTTCAACCGGACCTTCGGCCATCAGAGCTGAAGGCTCAGGTCACGAACTCTTCTCAAGTTATCTTGGTTGTCCGCCTGCGTTTCGGCGCGGCAGGAGCAGCGCTCGTCTCTTCCTTTGGACTTTGAGCAGTACTGCGCTTTTTACGGGTCTTCGGAGCGGCTGGAGGAGCCTCATCGGCCGTCATGCTGGTCATGCCTAAAGGGGCAGGATCAATGAGCGATGGAGGTTGGATACCAGATCCTTCACTGCTTTGGCCGAGGATTTCCTGCTCGGCCTGATACCAATATTCGTCAGCCCGATCAGGGAGAGTCCCGTTCCGCATCCAGAGCTCGTAAGCCCGCTCACGAATATTGTTTTCAAGTTCCTTGTCCATGGTTGCCCTTCAGTCTTGATGTCATGCCCCAACCGGATGAAGCGCAAAAGCGGACCAGCCTGCCGCGATTGGAGCGCTCACCGTGCGAACTGTGTAAATTATTAGGCGCTTCTCCGGATTGGCAACGGTAAGGGAATGAATCTGCTGCAAGTACCTGCTCAGAAATCGAACCTGCTCCGATGAAATTTCAGGCGCTTTCAGAAGTCTTAGGCGCCTTGAAGCGGATGACCCTGTAAACATACCAAACAACCAAACCCGCAAAGACAACGTTCGAGACGGGGTTCAGCCATTCCGAGACCATTTCGTACTGGCTCTCGAGAAGGTACCCGGCACCTGCGAGCAGAACCGTCCAGAGGGCCGTTCCCAGAGAGCTCCACAGCAGGAAGGTGGAAATCGGGATACAATTCACTCCGGCCGGGACGGAGATCAGGGAACGGATCGCCGGGATCAGACGTCCGAGGAACAAGGCGAGCGCCTGATGGCGGGAGAAGAAGGCTCTGGCCTGATCGATCTCGTCGGGATGCAGGGTCAACCATCGACCATGCTTGGCGGCAAACCGTTTCAGCCGCTTCGGGCCGATCCAGCGGCCGATCAGAAACCAGAAATAGGCGCCAGCGAGCGAACCGATTGTCCCCGCAATGATGACTCCCGTGAAGCTGAGCGTCCCCTTGGCGGCGGAAAAGCCCGCCAAGGGCATGATGACCTCCGATGGGATCGGCGGGAAAACGTTCTCCAGCAGCATGAGCAGAGCAATGCCGATATATCCGGCCTTGTCGATGAGGCTGACGATCCAATCAAACACGCTGTACCCCAATTGTGAAGTGATCCGGAAATCTCCGATACAGGCTCGATCCGCAAGCCCCATCGCTCTGGGCAACGATTTTGGAGCGCTCTGTTTCCACCGGAACCTTGGCCTCGGTTCCTGAGTTGGCACAGGACTGCGTTTAGGATCTTAGTCGCGTGCAGCTTCTGGAAGAAACGACGGGCCGGCATGAATTTCAGCTCGCTCAGGCAGCCGTTCGGCTGCCGGGAGGCTCGCTCCTGCGCCCAGGGCAGAATTGCTGGCGCGTCGACCGGGCTGATCGTGCATCGATCCTGATTGACGGCGCTCCTTACTTCGCTTGCCTGGAAGCGGCCCTGCGCCGTGCCCAACGCTCCATTCTCATCATCGGCTGGGATTTCGACGGCAGCATCCGTCTGCGCCCGGACGTAAGCGCCGAGGAATCACCCCCGCTCGGCCCGTTGCTCCGCTCTCTGGTCGAAGCCAAGCCGGACCTGGAAATCAGGGTTCTGGTGTGGAGCATCGCCGTCGTGCATGCCCCCGGCGCTCCCGGTCCGCTGATCTTCGGTGCCGAGTGGCAGGACCATCCCCGCCTTCAGGTCAAGCTGGACACCCATCACCCGCTTTATGCGGCCCACCACCAAAAGATAGTCTGCATCGACGATGCACTGGCCTTCGTCGGCGGCATGGACCTGACGGTTGAGCGTTGGGACACCCATCGTCATGCTTGCGACGATCCGTTCCGCCTGAAGGATGACGGGAATATCTACGAGCCGGTCCACGATCTGCAGATGGCCGTAGACGGCGAGGCTGCCCGATCCGTCGCCGAGGTGGGCTATGGCCGCTGGAAGCTTGCGACGGGCGAGGAGCTAAGCCCGGCCCCACCGGAGCGAGCAACCCCTTGGCCGGAGGACCTTGGCGCCGAATTCGTCAATATGCCGGTCGCCATCGCCCGAACCTATCCGGCCTGGGGAGACCAGCCTGCCACTCAGGAGGCGGCTGCCCTGACCCAGGATGCGCTCTCCGCTGCCAGGAAGAGCATCTACATCGAAGCGCAATACATGACGTCTCCCCGTATTGGGGACGTTCTCGAACAGCGCTTGGCTGATCCCGACGGGCCGGAGATCGTCGTGATTCAGACGCATGAATCCCATGGCTGGGCCGAGGAGTTGGTCATGGGCACGAACCGGGACAGGCTGATCCGGCGTCTGCGTAAATGCGATCACTACGATCGCCTGCGTGTCTATTACCCGGTCATTCCCAATGGCGCAGGCGGGGAATGCCAGGTGCTCATCCACTCAAAGCTCATTATCGTCGACGACGTGTTTCTGCGCATCGGCTCCTCGAACCTGAACAACCGCTCCATGGGACTCGACAGCGAGTGCGACCTCGCCATCGAGGCAACGACCGAGGAAGAGTGTCGCACGATAGCCTTCCTGAGGCACCGGCTCCTTGCCGAGCATTTGGAGACGCAGCCTGAGATCTTCGCCGAGGTTCTGGAAGGAGCAGGAGGCTCCGTCATCCGGGCCATCGACCAACTCAACACAAGAGAGCGCGGCTTGCGCGTTTTCGGGGCCATGGCAGATGAGGGGCCGGATGCACCGGCACCGGGAACCAGCCTTCTAGACCCTTTGGAGCCTTTCGAGCCGCTTTCCCTCTTCCGCCGCCGAAGGACTGATATCTAGGCCTTCACGGCACCGGGAGCGTCTCTCTCATAGCCGGAACCCCGCCCTCGCAAGACCAATTCGGTTGCGGCAAACAGAATGCCACCTAGGACAAGCGGCGCGAGGAAGTAGACGAACCGGAATACCAGCAGCGGCCCGATCAAGTCGCTCTGTGGCAGGAGATACATGACAACGCTCTCGATCACGCCAAGCCCGCCGGGCACATGGCTGACCAGCGCCGTCGCATTCGCGATCACATAGACGGATGCCACACCCAGATATGCCACGTCTGCCACGGCGGCGAGAGCCTGGTGAAGACAGGCAGCCACAAAGGCGAAGTTGATGGATCCGATCAGAACCTGTCCAACGGCGAGCCGGAAGGCCGGGATCTCAAGCGACCACCGCCGAATCCGTAAAGGCTTGCGTACGAAAACCGACAGGAGCAGATAGATCGCCGGTATGGCAAGACAGCCCAGGCCGAGAGCAATGATGACGGGAAGGGTCAGTCCTGTAATTTCCACGGCTAGCCCGGAACGCAGGAGCAGGGCTGCTCCGCCCAGCGTCAGCAGGCCAAGCCCTACGGTAACCCCGCAGAAGACGATAACCTTCGCCACCTCGCCTGCCGCGAGCCCCCAGCGGCTGTAAAAGCGATAGCGCACCGCACCGCTGCTCAGGGCAGCTAATCCTATGTTGTGGCCGAGGGAGAGGGCCGTGAAGGAGGCGAGAGCCGCCTTCGGATAGGGCAGCGGCCGGCCGACATAGTGCAGGGCCAGATAGTCGAAGAAGGTCAGGGACACATAGCTTGCCGCAGCAAAACCTGCAGCACCCAGGAGCCTCGGAACCGGAACGGCGATAACGGCGGCTATCAACTCGTCCAGGCTGTAGCGGCTGAGCGTGCGGTAAAGCAGGAAAGCCGCCAGACCGATGGCCGCCGCAGCAATCAGGTACTTCCAGTTCCGCATCCCCTCTCCTCACCTGCTTCGTAGCCGCATCGGCAAACGGCTCCGCTCTATAAAGCTTAACGCAGACGTAGAGCCTGCGATCCGTCAGACAGGCTCCGTGATATCGCTCACTCGTGGACGTGGGCCATGCTGGTCTGATGCGTCTTTCCGCCAATGACATGGAACTCGACGAGAAGCGGGAGATGATCCGAGGCGACGCGCGCGGGAGGCGTTCGTACAGCCTCAACCCGCTGCACGGCGATCCCGCGACTGACGAAGACGTGGTCGATGCGCAGCATCGGCAAGCGTGACGGGAAGGTGGCCTTGGGCTTGGGGAGCCTCGCCAGCGCCTGTGCATCCCAAAGATGCGCAGTGATGCGCTGATAGGCGCGCGATCGCGGCGTGGCGTTAAGGTCCCCAAGCAAGATCACTGGTTCCCGGCAGGACTGATGGCCAAGCCAGTGCGGGCCCAGCAGGGCATTCACCTGGGCAAGCCGCTCGTGGCGGCGCAGGCCCAGATGGGTATTGATGATCTGGACATCGGCCCCTCCGATGTTGACCGAAGCCCATAGAGCTCCTCTCGGCTCAAGGCGCGGCTTTGCGGCCAAGCCCGGAAGAGCCTCCGCCTTGACGAGCTTTGAGGGTCTGTGGGTCAGGATCGCGTTGCCATACTCCTCTTCAAGTACCCGCATGCTGGCATGGAAATGCACATGCATTCCGAGCGCCTGGGCGATCGCATGAGCCTGGTCAACGCCCCCCGTCCGGATCCGACCCACGTCGAGTTCCTGCAGCGCTACAACGTCAGGTTCGTAGGCTGCAATCACATCGGCGACGCGCGTAATGGACAGCCGTCCATCCGTGCCAAGGCAGCGGTGCACGTTGTAGGTCAGGATTCGCGGCACTTCGCCCCCTCTTGGCAGACCTCCGGAGAGAGCGCACGGCTCACCAGCTGGTTCCTATGCAGATGGAACAAGAACTCCCATCTAAGGGACCTGGATCCATACAAGCTCGGCTTTTTGATGAACTTGAGCGTCGGACATCACCAAAGATGCCAAGCGGTTTTTACAGCTCAACCTGGGGCTGGAGGGATGAGATTCAGAAAAGGAACGGGGACCGTGCGTACATCCGGCACCGGTCCCCGCCTCCTCGACCAGCCGCAGTTGCAACCGGATTCCGCCATCATAGACCAGACGCGGGAGTCAGGGTCAGAGCATAGGAGGTAGGAGGCCTCACCCGGTCGAGGGCCGGATGTCCGAAAGGGTGCCGGAGACCGCGCCCATGGAAGCATACCTATGCGAGAAAAAAAGATTTCCGCCCCTGCCCCGGCGCGCTATGGCATGCCCATGGAAGGCAGTTGGAGCCGATATGTCCGAGATGTTCTCTCTTCAGAAAGACAAGATCCGCGTTCTCCTGCTCGAGGGAGTGAATCAGAGTGCAGTCGATCTGATCAAGGCGGCGGGCTATACCAACCTGACCTACCTCAAGACTGCGCTCGACGAGGACGCGCTCATCGAAGCCCTTCAGGGAATCCACCTCCTGGGCATCCGCTCCCGCACCCAGCTGGCGAGCAGAGTTTTGAAAGCAGTCAATCGTCTGATTGCCGTCGGCTGCTTTAGTGTCGGGACGAACCAGGTCGATCTGGAGGCCGCCCGGCAGGCCGGCATTCCCATCTTCAACGCTCCGTTCTCCAACACCAGGAGCGTGGCCGAATTGGTGATCGGGGAAATCGTCATGCTCCTGCGGCGCACCTTCCCCAAATCCACCGCTGCCCATGAGGGCCATTGGGATAAATCTGCGACAGACAGCCACGAGGTGCGGGGTAAGACGCTCGGCATCGTCGGTTATGGCAATATCGGCTCGCAGCTCTCCTATCTGGCGGAAGCCATGGGCATGCGCGTCATCTTCTTCGATCAGACCGACAAGCTCCGCCACGGCAATACGGAGCCTGCCGACAGCCTACATGCCCTGCTGAGCCAGAGCGACATCGTCAGCCTGCATGTGCCGGAAACCCCGGCAACGCATGGAATGATCGGCAAAGCCGAAATCGCCGCGATGAAGAAGGGAGCCTATCTCATCAACAACAGCCGCGGCACAGTGGTCGATCTCGACGCCTTGGCCGAGGGTTTGCGCATCGGTCACCTGCGAGGCGCTGCCGTCGATGTATTTCCCGTAGAACCTGCATCGAACAAAGAGCCTTTCGTCACACCGCTGCAGGGTCTCGACAACGTTATTCTGACACCTCATATCGGTGGGTCGACGGAGGAGGCGCAGGAGCGTATCGGTGCCGAGGTCGCTAAGAAGCTGATGGATTATTCCGACGTGGGCGCGACTGTCGGGGCCGTAAATTTCCCCCAGGTGCAGCTGCCATCCCGGCCCACGGGAACCCGCTATATTCATGTGCACAGAAACGTGCCCGGGATGCTCGGGCGCCTGAACAATGCCTTCTCCCAGCGCGGCCTCAACATCACGGCCCAGCACCTGCAGACAGATGGCGAGATCGGCTATGTGGTGATCGAGGTGGAAGGTCAGCCTGAGCAGAGTCGCGAGACGCTGCAGGAGATCCGGGCTCTGGAAGGGACCATTCGTGCTCGGTTGCTTTATGCCCGTGGGTAGTGGGTAGTCGGCACCCGGAGACGCGGGAAGTTTGAAGCCGGAGATAACCTTCATGAAGCATTCGTGCTCAAGGCATGATACCGTCGCTTGTGCCCTCTCTCGCATGGAGGGAATGATGTGCTCTCCTGATAGAAAGCAGGAACGTGATTGCCGGTATTCAGGTGAAGTTACGTCATTTCATGCAGCAGGCAGTGAGCAAGCTCGCCCGCACAACCGGGTTTCCCCGTATCGTTGCAGATAAAACAGAACCTGTGCTCGGAGAGCCTTTTTTCTCGAAGGCGGATCCTAAGCCGGCTGGAGCCGATCAGGCGTTATTCTCATCTCCAGAGATACGTCAATCCCTCAAGCCTCCATTGGTCGACGATCAAGGCAATCCTCGCCCGTCCATCCATGCCCAGTTGGAACGCTTCAGCGACATGAACACCTCCGTAGATACCCTGGCCGAGCAGATGCTGACTCTCGTCGAGATCGTCTCGGCTCAGGAGAGAGACATCAAAGCGCTCAAGGAGCAATGTCGCGTTCTGGAAGAGCATGATCAGGCGATTGCGGTGGCATTCTCGACCTTCTTTCACGTTCTCTCTGCAGGTCGCGTCGCAAAACTGAGTGAGATTGCCACCATCTTGCACCACATCATCGAGGTCGCTGAACAGGAAGGGCGTCCAGCTGCATCCATCAAGTTCCTTCAGGACTTGGCCGGCATGCTCCCTGAGGAACATCGCTGATCCCGTTCTCGCCTCTTATTGCGTGGGATTGTATGCCTGAAAATACTGAGAAAGGATGCCGGATTTAAGCATCTATTAACCCTGATGTTTCAAAGTTTATAAACTGCCGCAATGGTGCCGCCGTGCATGCGTGTCTGAGCACTGGGTCCATCACCCTGCTGTCTTTGACCGCCGGCAGGCCAAAGGCGAAGGAAGCTGGTGATGTCGACGGACAGGGCAGGAGCGACGATCGAGACAGCGATTGCACGGCATGTCGCCACCATCTTCGAACACGACAGACAAGAAACGACTGTCGGGCAGATCCGCCGCCGCATCACGGACGATTTCGAGACGACCGAACTGCAAACCGGGCAGGACAACAAGCCTCCGGCGCTCGTCGCCCTGCACCGCCGGATCCTCAAAGCCTTCGCACCCGTTGATAGAGCTTACGATACCCCTGATCGAGTTTCGGATCTCACGGAACTCAGAGGAAGGCTTGAACGTCAGCGCAGCTGCCAGCAGGTGAATGGGCAGAAGTATCTGCTCGATTATGCCAAGAGTCAGCTCCTCATGGAGCGGCAGCAGCTTTTCCTGAAGAACGAATTCACCGAAGGGTTTGGACGCATCGAAGCCTGGGTCTTGTCGATTGCGTTTCTCACCCTAGTACTAATGAACGTTGTCAGTATTCTTTGGGCGCTGCCTCTGCTGACGTTGAGCATCGGCAGAGCCTGGCATCTCGACAGGCAATGCAAGCGCCGTCTCGGAAAAATTGCGGAGATCGACTCCTTGATCGAGCGCATCGAGCATGCCCCTTGAGGGGCAGCATCACGAACGGTCGAGAACGGCCGACGCGATTGCGATATCCTGAACGGCAAGCCCCGAGAACGTCGACACCGTCACCTGTTCAGCTACCGTTCGTCCCTTGACCGTTCCGGAAACAATTTCACCGATCTCGACGATATGGTTCATGGCTGCGTCATTGGCCTGATAGGCGTGCCAGAGCTCTCCCCTTGACCGCCCCTGCGCTCGGCTGTCCGTCACGACGAGATCAGCGTGCCTGATGATGAACGGATCCAACTCCTGCTTGTCGGCACTGTCAGCGCCGATAGCCGTGATATGGGTGCCGGGCTGAATGTCGGACCATTGCAAAAGTGGCTCCGGGCTCGCCGTCGCGGTGACGATCAGGCGGCAGCGGGATGCGACCTCAGCCGGCGAACGCGCAGCTTCGACGAGGAAGCCCTTGTCCTGCATCGTGCGGGTATAAGCATCTACCCTGTCGGGATTGCGCCCCCACAACACGATGTTCCGACATGTGCGGACAGCTTGAAGCAGCTGAATTTGCAGCTCCGCCTGGATGCCGGTCCCGATCACACCAACAGTCTCGATCTCCTCACGCGCAAGGTACTTCGCCGCGACGGCTCCCGCCGCTGCCGTGCGCAGATCCGTCAGGCGCCCGCGATCATTGAGCACGGCTGCCAGTTCTCCCGTATCTTTCTTGAATACGAGCAAGAGGCCGTCGCTGCTGCTCAAGCCCCGTTCGGGATTGTTCCAGAAGCCTGATGCGATCTTGACCACATAGGTATTACCAGACTTCAGGTAGCCATACTTGATGTGGACCTCGCCCGGCGGGTCCTCGAACAGGAGTTCGCCAGGCGGTGGAACCACAGCCTCGCCTTGAGAGAAGGCTTCGAAGGCCTGTTCCATCAGGCGCACGAGGTCGATCCCCTTCAACCTCTGCTCGATCTGCGATGGATTGAGAAAGGTGATCGGACCTGCGGCAGCCATGACCCTCACCCTTGGTCGTTCAGAACAGAGAAGATCTTGTCACGGTCGAAGTTTGCTCCGCAGAGCACGACGACATTCCTCTGACCTCTGCAGCGGTCTGCCACTTTAAGGAACCCGGCCAAGGCGAGAGCCGCCGCGCCCTCCACGATCTGGTTCTCCTTGAATGCCAGATCCCGGAGAGCACCCGCGATCTCGCCTTCCGTGCAAGTGACGACCTCATCGACGACCGAGACGGCGAGCGGCAGGGTAATGCTGTCCTCATCCATGCCTCCAGCGACGCCGTCCGCAAGCGTATCGTGGTGCTCGGTCTCGACAACACGTCCGGCCGTCATGGCTGCCGCAAGAGCCGCCGAATTCTGGGCCGCCACGCCATAGACTCGCGTCCCAGGACTGAAGCTCTTGAGCACGGCTCCGATACCGCTGATCAGCCCGCCGCCGCCCATGGCGATGAAAACGTTGTCGATCCTCTCCGACTGCTCGAGCAGTTCAAGCCCGATGGTCCCCTGCCCGGCCACGATCTCGGGGTCGTTGTAGGGAGACACATAAACGAGACCG
The DNA here is from genome assembly GCF_036314045.1 of Microvirga sp. CF3062. NCBI lineage: Bacteria > Pseudomonadati > Pseudomonadota > Alphaproteobacteria > Hyphomicrobiales > Methylobacteriaceae > Microvirga > Microvirga sp. CF3062. Next base: position 261,870 of record NZ_JAYGGN010000006.1, on the reverse strand, counting down.
TGAGTTGCCGCCTCTTCCTGTGCGTGAAGCTCCGCTAGTCCACTCTCCGCGCCATGCAGAATGACGTTCACGTTGAACGAACGGATGCGGTCGAGCTTGGCCTGGGCTACGGTTTCAGGCAGCACGACGGTGAGTGCCTGACCAATGGATGCTGCGGCTTGTGCCGAAGCAATGCCGTGGTTGCCGGACGAAGCCGTGATGACTTCGCGGTCGATGCCCAGAGACGTCATCTTGCTTGCAGCGCCACGGATCTTGAAGGAGCCGGTGAGCTGGAAATTCTCGGCCTTGAAGGAGAGCGACGAGCCGGCTTCCCGTCCGATCTGCCTCGACGGGAGCAAGGGCGTCTGGTAGATATGGCTGCGGATGCGCTGGCGTGCCTGCATCGACCCGGCGGCAGCCTCGAGAACGATGCTGATCATGGTGTCTCTCTGTCTGGCAGCTGCCGGGGATTCGACTGGCCTCTCATCAAGGCCGCTCTTTCCGAAAGCCTTGCCAGGATTGTGGCAGAGCATTCGATCATCCTGGCGAACTGGTCGATGATGATGTTTTCGTCAGGCGAGTGGAGCATGGCTCCGTGGTGGGTGAGGCCGAGGCCGACGATCTCCGCGCCTAGTTGTTCGACGAAGGGATGGGCCGTGCCCGAAGCCGGTGAGCTCGGCTGCACGATGGCCGGCTGCCCGAAATGCACCTCCAGAGCCTCTTTCACATCCTGAATGAACCAGTGATCGGTCGCAGAGCGGACCGGCTTCACATTGGCATCATGAACGATGAGCTCAATGTCCTCGAACCCATGCCTGTCGAGATGTGCACGCAGAAGCGTCACGATACGCTGCGGATCCTGATCGGGCACGAGGCGGAAATCGATCTTGACTGAGCCCTCCGCCGGCAGAACAGTCTTTGCGCCCTCGCCTGCATAGCCGCCGGAGAAGCCGTTGACATTCATGCATGGCTCGAAATTGACGGCACGGTAGAAGTTCGCGGCATCGACCCCATCGAGAAGCCGCTCTGCGCCCGTTGCTTCCATCAGGCTATCGAGCGAGTAAGGAGGAGCCGCGGCCAACTCCCCGTCGCTGAGGGAAGGCTGTCGGACGGCATCATAGAAACCTTCGACCAAGATGCATCCTGACTTGTCGCGGAGAGACGCCGTTGCGGCTGCAAGCCTCCACAGCGGGTTATCGAAGACGGCGCCGAGGCTCGAATGCAGATCCGCTCTTGCGGTTCTGGCGCGCAGTTCAATGGCCATCACGCCCTTAAAGCCGCAGAGGATGATCGGGCGCCCGCTCGCGTCGATCTCGCCATATTCCCACCAGCAGACATCGACGGCCTCACCCACGAAGCGTCGTTTCAGGAAAGCTTCGAGTGACGGACTGCCGATCTCCTCCTCGCCATCGACGAGCCAGATAAGCCTGAACGGCAAGGGGCCAGGATTCTGCTCCCGGAATAAACGCCAGCCTGCGAGACGGCTGATGAACTCACCTTTGTCGTCGGCAACGCCACGCCCATACCAGCGACCATCCCGCTCGGACATCTCGAAGGGAGGAGAGTGCCACAGCGGCACCGGGTCTTCGGGCTGCACGTCGTAATGGTTGTAGATCATGACCGTTAGAGGGCCGCTGCCGATCTCGCCCACCACGAACGGACCCACCTCACCCGGTTGGATCTCCGTATCGAAGCCTGCCTCGACCAGCAGATCGCGAACGGCCTCGGCACACTCGACGAGCTTCTCGCCGCGCGCGCTGACGGATGGAATGGCCACGAGGCGGCGAAGCTCCTCGCTTGCTTTCAGCAGATGATCGTGCGGCAGCATCGCCTTGAACTCACGTCAAGCCAAGCCGCGGCGGGCAAGGAAGCTGTCGAGGCGGGCGAGCCCCTCCACGAGGTGTTCGGACTTCACACCAATGCCGATCCGAATGTGGTTCTCGATTCCGAACCAGCTTCCGGCCACGACGAAGACACTTTCCTCTTCGCGAAACGCATTGGAGAACGTTTCCGAGGGCATGTCGAAGTCATAATGCAGGAAAGCCATGCCGCCGGCCGCGGGACGCTGCCAAGACCAGCGGTTCCGTTTCTCGATCCAGCTTTGGACGATATCCGCATTCTCGCGCAGCAGAGCCCGTCCCCGTGCCAGGATGCGCTCCCGGTTCTCCGACGCCATCACGGCGGCGCCGACGATCTGACTGAGGATCCCGCTGCCGATGGTGGTGTAATCCTGCCGCTTGGCAGCCTCCTCGACGACCTCTTCAGGCCCGACGATCCAGCCGAGGCGCAACCCCGGACAGGCGAACGATTTCGACAGGCTGCTGGTGACGATGACGCGGTCGTAGCGTCCATAGAAGGTTTCCGTCTCCGCACCGTCGATCTCGCCGCCGCGATAGATCTCGTCGACCATAAGCCAGGCTCCTGCCTTGCGTGCGGTCTCCAGCAGAACCTCGCGGCTGCGGGGCGAGAGAACGGCACCCGTCGGATTGCCGGGGTTGGTGACGGCGATCAGCTTGACGCCTCCGTTGACTGCCTGCGCGAGCGCATCCTGATCGATCTGCCATCCCCGATCCGGCAGGAGGTGCAGACGCTGAACATTCATGCCGAGAGCCCGTCCGAGGCCATCGACCTGCATGAAGTTGGGAACCGCGAAGAGAACCTTGTCGCCTTGATCCACCATGGCCATCAGGGCGATCATCGTTGCTTCCGAGGAGCCGTTGGTCACCAGCACGTTGGAGGCCGATGCGCCAGGATACCAGCTTGCGATCGCGGACCGCAGATCCGGCTGTCCATCCGTCCAGCCATAGCCGAGCGGCAGGCGCAGGAGCGCCTGCGCGGCATCCGCCGGCATGATCTCCTCGATGGTGCAGGGATGCACGCCGCTTTCGGTCAGATTGATCTCGACGCCGTTCTCGAAGAGCGTCTGATTCCGTTCCATGAGAAAGGTATCGAACTGCACGATTGCTCCAATGCGGGAATGACAGCGCTCCAGCGCTGAATGAACGCAGACCATGGCAGGAGTCATTTTGAACCGTCAAGTCCAATTTGGACTTTCTTGTCCAAGTCCATGATGCTACAGAGCCGCAATATCTCGCTCAGCCTTACGGGGATCCCATGAAAATCGAAGAGTTCACGCTGGAGCGCATTCAGTCGCTGTATGAGAACACGGTCGAGTACAACCTGTCCGACAGCGGGGTGCATCCTTATTCCCTGCGTGAACTCCTGACGCCTGAGCAACAGGCACAACTGCTCGATGTGGAGCTGGGCTACGGCTGGACGAACGGGCGGATCGAGCTGCGTCAGGCTGTCGCCAGATTGTACACCGAGCGTACGGCAGACGAGGTGATCGTCACCAATGGTTCGGCCGAGGCGAACTTCCTGCTTGTGATGTCGCTGCTCGAACCGGGCGACGAACTCGTCGTCTTCGTTCCGAACTACCTGCAGATCTGGGGGTGGGCCCGGGCCATCGGCGTAACCGTCAAGGAGGTTCTTCTCCGGGAGGAGCTGGGATGGACGCCCGATCTCGACGACGTTCGTAAGGCCGTATCGGCCCGCACGAAGATGATGACGATCTGCAACCCGAACAACCCGACAGGCAGCGTCCTGTCGCGAGAGACGATGGACGGGCTCGTGGCGATTGCCCGCGAACATGGGATCTACCTGCACGCGGATGAGGTCTACAAGGGAGCGGAGCTGGAGCAGGACGAGCCTCCGAGCTTCGCGGATCTCTACGAGAAGGCCATCATCACCAGCGGTCTCTCGAAGGCGATGGCGCTCCCGGGCCTGCGCATCGGCTGGCTCGTCGGACCCGCGCAGGAGATTTACGCCTCGTGGCAGCGCAAGGACTACACCTCGATTACGACCGGCGCCGTCAGCGAGTTCGTGGCCGAGATCGTTGTGGAGCCTGCAAAGCGGCAGGAGATCCTGTCCCGCAGCAAGCGCATCCTGCGCGAGAATCTCGCCCTCCTGCAGCGCTGGGTCGACGAGAACAACGACCTGTTCTCGTTCGTGCCGCCCAAAGCCGGTGGCATGGCGTTCCTCCGCTATGCCGTGTCCATGAACTCGACGGAGCTGGTGCATCGCCTGCGCGAGGAGCGCGGCATCATGCTGTTGCCGGGCGATGTCTATGGCATGGATCATTACATCCGGGTCGGCATCGGCGCCCCTGCCCATCATCTGGAGGCCGGTCTTCAGCGCCTTGCGGCCTTCGTTCGCGCGGAACTCACATGACACAGGCGCAGAAGGCGTCTCCGAAAACAGACCTTGCGCTGGAGCTGGCGGCCTACGCTCCGGTATGCGACGCTATTGCCCTGCTCTTCCAGCCCTATGCGGAAGTGGTGCTGCACGATCTTTTGACGGAGACGGTCGTCCATCTGTCGAATCCGTTCTCCAAGCGGGAACTCGGCGAACCGTCTCTCCTGCATGAGATCGATTTCAAGCCGTCGGACGTCATCATCGGCCCTTACGAGAAGGTGAACTGGGACGGGCGGCGCATCAAGTCGGTCAGCGCCGTTCTTCGTGCAGGCTCCAAGGGCATCGGTATTCTCTGCATCAACGTCGATGTGTCACATTTCCATGCGGTGATGCAGACGCTGGCAGCTCTTGTGGCAGTTCCCCACTCTGCCGAGAAGCCGGCGTCCCTGTTCAAGGAGGATTGGCACGAGCGCATCAACGAATACATCCAGAGCTGGACCCATGAACGCGGGCTCTCCATTGCTGAGATGACGCGCCTGCAGAAGCAGCAGCTCGTCGCCGATCTGGCCGGCGACGGTGCCTTCGGCGGGCGCAATGCGGCGGCCTACATCTCTCGAATCCTCGGCCTTGGCCGTGCCACCGTCTACAACTATCTTCGCAAGAAGGATCAGGCCTGAGGAGGAAGGAGCGCGTCACGCACGGCCCGCCAACTCGTCTCGTCGGGCCCGCTGATAAGGCCGCCGCTCCGATTGGCCGGACGGTAGGGAGAACCGTCGAAATGTGCCGTGTAGCCGCCAGCTTCGCGATGGATCAACCAGCCGGCCGCATGATCCCAGGGCATGACACTGGATGAGAACGAGAAGTGCAGATGACCTGCGGCGATCAGCTGATAAGTATGCGCCGAACACCGGAGATCGGCCGCCATGGCGACCTTCGGTAGGTTGCCCGTCACCACGGGCCGCAGGCTTTCGGGAAGATAGCGCCAGGAGACATTGCCTGCCATCTCGGCGAGTGGAACGGCGGATGCAACACGCAGAGGAGCTGTGCTGCCGTCAGGGCGTTGGATCCAAGCCCCCTCTCCGCGAACGGCCATGGCCCAATCGTCCGAGATCGGATCTAGGATCACCCCGCAGACGACCTCCCCCTTCACCACCACGGCCGCCATGACGCCGAACAGTGGGAGCCCGGATGCAAAATTGAGCGTGCCGTCGACGGGATCGAGGATGAAGGCGAGGTCAGCCTTGTCCAAGTCATCGAGCAGCCGAGGATTGTGGCTCACACCCTCCTCTCCGACCACGAGGGCTGCCGGGAACAGACGCTGAAGCTCCGCCTCGATCATCCGCTCGGCTGCCTCATCCGCATCCGTGACAAGGTCGAGATGCGAGGACTTGGTCCGGATGGCACCAGCGGAAAGATTCCGAAATCGTGGCAGGATCTCCGCCTGAGCCGCAGATCTGAGAAGTTCTGCGACGGTCATGGCGTCGGATCGGGAGAAATTCATGAGACTGCTCACCTAAATCATCTCGAGCGGACGCTTGCGTTTCGGCACCGGGAACTCGGCATCGATGGCTGCCAAGTCCTGCGGAGTCAACCGGATCTCCAGCGCCTTATGATTCTCCCGCACATGCTCGACGCTGGACGCCTTCGGGATAGCAATCGCCCCTGACCTGTTCAGCAGCCAGGCCAGAGCAATCTGGAACGGGCTTGCCTCATATGCCTCCGCGATGACCTGTAGCGCACCACCTCCGGGAAGCCTTCCCTGCTCGATCGGGCTGTAGGCCATCAACGGCATGTGGCGAGCCTCCATCCAGGGAATGAGGTCGAACTCGGGGCCACGGCGCGTCACATTGTAGAGAACTTGGTTGGTGGCACAGCTCTCTCCCGCCGGCACGCCAAGCAGTTCTTCCATGTCGTCCGCGTCGAAGTTGCTGACGCCCCAGTGGCGGATCTTGCCGGACCGGCGAAGCTCCTCGAAGCCGGCAACCGTCTCCTCCAGCGGAATACTTCCACGCCAATGCAGGAGGTAGAGATCGAGCCGATCCGTCTTCAACCGCCGAAGGCTGCGCTCGCAGGCCTCTATCACGCCCTGCCGGCTCGCGTTGTGAGGGTAAACCTTGCTGACGAGGAATATACGCTCCCGCTCTCCAGCCAGAGCCTCAGCCACCAGTTCCTCGGCGGCTCCCTCACCGTACATCTCGGCAGTGTCGATGAGGGTCATTCCGAGTTCCACCCCGAGGCGCAGAGCCTCAATCTCCCCTGCCCGGCGGGCGGCTCTCTCGGCCATTTGCCAAGTGCCTTGTCCGAGTGCGGGAATGCTTTCACCGTTCGGCAGGGTGGCAGTCGGGTTCATCGTCAGCTCTCCTTGGGCAATCGCCCTCACAACCCAATCTGGAAGCTGCCCTCACTCAGGCAAGTCAGCGATTTCCGAGGATGTTTTCAGAGGACAGGTGCTATTGCAGACGGGGGGTCTTCATGAAGCGGCCTCGATCCGCCGATCTGACCGTCACATCGAACCTGTCGCCCTCCCGCTCAAGGGTGAGGGGAACATCAACACCGGCCGGACCGAGCGCCCAGATAGCCCGGTAGAACTCCGCCAGAGAGGTCACGCTCTGGTCGCCGACTGCATGGATCTGATCACCGGCTCGCAAGCCGGCCCGCTGTGCCGGGGCATCTCCTGCAAGGCCGATGATCGTGAGTTCGTCGTCCTCCGCCTCCGCGACATAGAACCCGAGCCAGGGCCGCGGCTCGCGTTTGACTCGGCCGGAGGTCAGGAGATCATCGAGGATGGGCTTCAAGAGATCGATGGGCACGCTCATGTTGAGGGGCACGACGGTTCCGCCGGAGGCCTGGTGCTGGAGTTGGAGGGAGCCGATGCCCATGAGATCCCCGCGTGGACCGATCAACGCCGTTCCGCCCCAGTTGGGGTGAGCCGGCGCGGTGAAGATGGCACCGTCGATCAGGTACTCCCAATAACCTGCGAATTCCTGGCAGGCGACCACCTGGGCCGCCAAGGAGTGGATCTGGCCTCCGCTTCCCCCTACGACGACCTGCTCTCCCGGCTTAAGGCGCCTGGAGTCCCCAAGGGCCAGGACAGGCACGCCAAGAGGCTCGAGCGCCTGCACCAGGCCGAAGCCGCTCTCGTAGTCGTAGGCGATCACATGTGCCTGCACGACCCGCCCCCGGTTGGTGGTGAGCCAGACCTCTTCGGCTTCGGCGATGAGATATCCGATCGTCACGACGAGGCCGTCATCCCGGATGACCGCGCCCTGCCCCGCCCTCTCCACCCCGAGGGTCTCGGCGGTAAAAGCATCCTCGGGAACACGCGCTCGCAGGGAAACCACGGCCGACAAGGCGTTCTTCAGATCGTAATCGAGAAGCCTCGGATCGGGCTGGAATTCAGGAGGGATTTCCCATTCGTCGGGTGGCTGCATCAAAAACTCCCCGGTCTCTCCGCCGAGAGCCTGCACCCTTTCAACATGGCAGGAAAAACCATCCCTTCAACAGCCCTCCCCTTTTTGACGCACAAAAAGCCGTGTTCTCAGGGCAAGTTGAATCAAGACCAGGACGTTGGCTCGATCTCGGAACGAGAGGCTTGGTCGTGTCTCAAGGAGGGAGAGCTAGGATCGCCTTATGCGGTCTCCAGGACCCTGACCGGAGATGCCTCCAGGTCGACCCGTTGCACCAGATCTTGGCGCCTCTCCAGCATGCTCAGGGCTTGTCTGGCATAGAGCCGAAACTCATGTTTTAGGCTTCGGGAGGCATCCTCCCAAGCTCCCGCCTCATGCCGAGCGATAAAAAACGCTCGGGCAATATGCTCGATCTCAAGATCCACCTGGTCCACCCTTGCCCCCACGGAGAAACCATTGCGTCTCTCACGGCACACGGAACGATGCCGCTGCGTCAACCGCCAAGGTGTCTGATTTGCGAAGGTGTGTCTGTATCAAAAAGGACACGACCTGGGAGCTTTGAAGAAGATAAGGAATGCAGCCGCCCGTCGACGCGTTTATGCTGCCTGGGCCTTTTCGAGAAAGTGGTCGATATCCTGCCTCAGCCGCTGCAATTGCTGATCCAGAGTCTGCTTGGCATTCGATACCTGGTAAGCCGCCGACGCGGCGGAAGCCGTCGACCCTGACAGAGCCTCGATGCTGTGCACCACCGCACGGGTATGATCGGTCGTCTGGTTGACGTTCACGGCAATCTCCGATGTGACGGCAGCCTGCTCCTCAACCGCAGCAGCGATTGCCGTGGCTATGCCGCTTAAGTCATCCATGATGCGCCCGATGTCGTCGATATCGATGACGCTTTGCCGGGTTGCCTCCTGAATGGCGCCGATGCGGGAGCCGATCTCCGTCGTGGCCTTGGCAGTCTGGTTCGCCAGGGTCTTGACCTCCTGGGCCACCACAGCAAATCCCTTGCCCATCTCTCCAGCTCGGGCCGCCTCAATAGTGGCATTGAGTGCAAGCAGGTTGGTTTGAGCGGCAATCCTCTCGATCAGATCGACCACATCTCCGATTTGCCTAGCCTGCTCGGCCAGTCCAGTGACGGTGTCTTTCGTCCGCCGGGAACTCTGCAAGGCGTGCCGTGCGACGTCGGCGGAGCGGCTGGCCTGCTGCCCGATCTCGCGAACGGATGAGGCAAGCTGTTCCGTGGCCGCTGCACCGGACTGCATATTGGATGCACTCTGCTCTGCGGCACCTGTCACTTGAGTTGCAAGGCTGCTGGCATTGGTCGTGGCAGCATCGAGAGCGGCTGCACTTTCAGAAAGAGCTTCACTCGCCAAGCCTGAAATCTGCAGGCTTTCATGAACTGCACTGGAGAAGGAGGCAACAGCCTGCGCCAGCATCTCGCCCTTTTTCTGCCGCTCCTGAACGAAGGCGTCCTGATACACGGAGATCGCGAAATCCATATCCAGCATGACTGCCCGGTTCACGACGGAAAGCTTGCGGGCCAGCAAGGCCCCGTTGAAGCGATGCTTTCTCGAGAGAGAGGTGACAAGCTCGTTCAGGACGAACGCATAGCCTCCGATATACCATCGAGGCTCCAGGCCGATCTTGTTGTGAATCAAACCAATACGGCGAATGCCATCCACATAGGCATCATCGAAGCTACCGCTGAACAGGCGCCCCCAATGTTGCAGCTGAGCCGATACGAGGCGTGATTGCTGCGCTCCAATCATCTTGGAAAGCTGCGGCTGCCGGTGCATGTGTTCATAGAACCGTTCAAGGATCCCAGGCAGAACAGGATGAATATCCTGCCAGACCGAACGCAATTCCTGACGAACGCCGTCATCGATACCGATAAATATGAGCCGGTCTGCAATCGCTTTATCGTTGTGCAATGCAAGTACTCCAAATCAATGAGAGAACCTCTAGCCATTCAGGCTTGGTTGGAGCTTGCAAACACCTACTGGCTTAATTCCCGGATACTCGGAGTATTGTGCTTTGCAGCTCCTCCTGCCCGAGCTGCAACCAAGGTCGGAATGGCGCGTTGATCTAAGCAGTTGTGGGGCTACATGATGATCAATAGCGCAACAGAATATCTCTATTCGTCAGAAGCAAACAAGGTTGCACCGCGGCACCGCCGCAACACCCCCTCGCTTCCGGCTAACATTCAGGACCATTTGGGCCAGATGTTGAGAGCAGAATACTATGAGCGTGGAGACAAGCCGCGCTTCCTGGGGGACCCTGCACTTCCGCTTGAGTTCGATCCCTATCTTCAGCGCCTCGATCAGAAAGAGAGAGCTCTGAGAGCCTCGATGATCGGCGAGCAGGGAAAGCAGGCCGTGGCTGCTGCTCTTTTGAGGCTTGACGCTTAATACGCTGATAGATGACGGGCAACTCACCGCAGGAATATTTTCTGAGCTTTGGACCCCGAACTCCTCTATTGCAGTCGGATGCAGGATCTCCGAACTGGTCGCGGAACTCTTTTCATGAGTGAGCACTTCAAAGGGCATGAGAGCCACTAGCGGCAGAGCTGTTCTGAGACAGGCGTTCAGGCATCTGGAACATGAGGTGCCTGGCAAAGTTGCGCGAGTACTCCGAAATCTTCGCCACCCCGACGCCAAGTGGATCAGGTTGCCCGTTGGCGTTCTTCTCGTTTTTGGGGGAATTTTCTCGATCCTGCCCGTCTTAGGGTTATGGATGCTACCTCTGGGCCTGCTGCTAATGGCCTATGACATCCCCTTCCTGCGCAAGCCCGTCGGTCGCTTTACGATCTGGGCCATTCAGAAATGGGCTGCTCTCAGACAGCGCTTCTTTCCAGAGCACCCTCACCGCTAGCAGGATCCGCAAAGACGCTTCGCGTCGAAGCGCTATTAGTCCGGCAGAACGCCTCCGAGTTCGTCCTCGATATAGATCGAGATGATCTCCTCGAAACTTCCCTCTGCCTGAAAACCCAGACTCTTGGCCCTTCGGGCGTCGAAGCGCCTGGGCCAACCCTCGACAAAGCGTACGATGTTCGGATCGATCTCATGGCGGATCCAGGCGACGCAACGTTCGCCGGCGATCCGCCTGAGCGCATCGACCTGCTCCGCAACCGTCACCGACACGCTCGGCATTGTCAAATTACGACGAGGCCCAACTTGCGAGAGGTCAAGGGTTGCCGCGTGGATGAGGAAATTGACGGCAGATCGCGGAGAGGCATGGGAATGCCGCACATCCATCGGCACCGGCAGGATAGCCTCCTGCCCGTTCAAAGGCTCACGAATAATCCCTGAGAAGAACCCTGAAGCGGCCTTGTTGGGCTTGCCGGGGCGCACGCAGATGGTCGGCAGTCGGATCCCGATCCCATCAAAGAACCCGCGCCGTGAGTAGTCGGCCAGCAGCAGTTCGCCGATGGCCTTTTGTGCGCCGTAGCTCGTGAGAGGCGTCAGGAAGAACTCGTCCCCGATTGCCTCCGGGAACGGCGCCCCAAACACGGCGATGGATGACGTAAAGACCAGCCGTGGCCGATACCCGTCTCCGATCTGGCGGATGGCATCGAAGAGGAACCGGGTGCCATCCAGATTGATCCGGTACCCCTTGTCCAGATCGGACTCGGCTTCGCCGGAAACGATCGCGGCCAAATGGAAGATGACATCCGGGCGAGTTGCCACCAGGCGCTCTGCCTCCCCTGGAATGGAGAAATCAGATGTCAGGGTGTCGATTGCAAACGTCGCCTCAGGCCGCTCTGGTGCGACCACGTCATGCAGGACAAGGCGGGTAATCTCATGTCCGCCGAGATGCCGCTCCTTCACTAGGCGCTCGACGAGCTTGCGGCCGACCATTCCAGCGGCTCCGAGAATGAGGATCTGCATTGGTCAAAATCCCTTCTTCAGAAAAGCCGCAGCCGGCTGTCAGAATTCCAAACGGAATGGAAAAACGTATGTGGCGCCGCTGCCGAGCGGCGCCACTCCTTCCAAGAGTAGGAGAGTTACTTCCCCCGAACCTTCGTCAGTTCGTCCTGCATCATCTTCACGGTCTCCGGACCGATGGTGGTAGCATGCTTCTCCCAGACGCTCTTCGCCTGTTCGCGCATGCGATCAGCTTCCTGTGCATTCAGCTCGTTGACCACGGTACCCTCACCCTTGATCTTGTTGAGCGAGGCTTGCGACAGCTCGCGGGAGACCTTGCGCTGCTCATCACGGGCCACAACGGCGCAATCGCGCAAAGCCGCCTGCTCGTCCTTGGACAACCCATCCCACAGCTTCTTGGAATAGAGAACAAGGAACGGTGTATAGGCATGGCGGGTCACTGACAGATACTTTTGCACCTCGTAGAATTTAGAGGTGTCGATCGTCACGAAGGGATTTTCCTGACCGTCGATGGCCTTGGTCTCCAGGGCTGTGAACACTTCACCGAAAGCCATCGGGACGGCATTGGCTCCCAGGGTCTTGAAGGTATCGAGGAACACGTTGTTCTGCATGACGCGAACCTTGAGTCCCTTGAAGTCCTCCCACTTCTCGACCGGGCGGCGCGAGTTGGTAAGGTTGCGGAACCCGTTCTCCCAATAGGCTAAATTGACGAGTCCGACGGACTCGAGCTTCGCATCGATTTGCTTTCCGAAGTTGCCATCGAGAACTGCATCGGCCTCTTTCTCGTTGGCGAACAGGAACGGCAGGTCGAACACCCCAAGGTCCGGCAGGATGCCGATCAGTGGCGAGCTCGAGGTAACGACCATCTCCTGCGTGCCGGAGCGAAGAGCCTGGGTAGCCTGCAGATCGCCGCCGAGGGCATTGCCCCAGAAGCCCTGAACCTTCAGCTTTCCGCCTGACTTGTCAGTAAGGCAAGCCTTGAACTTATCGACCCCTTTACCGTTGGGGTGGTCCTCGTTCACACCATTGGAAAGACGAATGTTGCGCTCGGTGAACTGGGCATAGGCCGGAACAGCCGCAAGGATTGTCGCCGCAACGCCTGCAGCAAGAGTGAATTTGAATGCTTTCATGGTTGTTTCCTCTCTCTTTGTTAAACTTTAAGCGACTTATCGCCCCCGCAGCCAAGCAAGGGGTACTGTCACCAGCTCAGGAACTACGATGAGCAGGACAAGCACGATGAGTTGCGCGATCAGGAACGGGTTGACGCCTCGGATCACGGCTCCCATCGGAACACGGGCAACGCCGCTCACGACGTTCAGCACAATCCCGACCGGAGGCGTGATCAATCCGATCGCATTGTTGATGATGAACAGAACGCCGAAATAGACCGGGTCGATGCCTGCCTGCTTGACGATCGGCATCAGAACCGGTGTCAGGATCAGAACAGTCGGGGAGAAATCCAGTGCCGTTCCGACGATGACGACAAGGAACATCATGGCGAACATGAGGAGCGTCTTGTTGCCCATCAGAGGCTCGATGAGTCCACTGATCTCACCCGGAATGTTGGCTTGAGTGATCAGCCAGGCGGACACGAGTGCCGCTGCCACGAGGAACATCACCACGGCGGTCGTTTTGGCTGCCGTGAGAAACACCCCGTATAGCATCGAGGGCTTCAGCTCACGATAGACGAACATGCCAATCAAAAGAGCATAGACGGCGGCGAGAACTGCCGCCTCTGTCGGCGTGACGATGCCCCACTTGATTCCGCCTAGGATCATAACCGGCATCAGGAGCGCATAGAACCCGTCCACAAATGCCTTCCCGCGCTCCCGCATGGTGGTGCGCGGGAAGGTCTTCATCTTGTCTTTTCTGCTGACGATTGCCCACGCCACGACCAGCGAAATACCCATCATCAAGCCAGGCACGACACCGGCAAGAAATAGCTGCGAGATCGAGACATTGGCCGCAACGCCAAAGATGATGAACCCGATGGAGGGCGGGATCACGGGAGCGATGATTCCCCCGGCTGCAATGAGGCCGGCGGCGCGTGGGATATTGTAGCCCGCATCTCGCATCATCGGGATAAGAATAGCCGCGAGAGCCGCCGTGTCTGCTGCGGCGGAGCCCGACAGGGCTGCAAGAATCAGGGCGGCCACAATTGTGACATAGCCCAACCCGCCATGAACATGGCCCAGGCACGCCAGCGCGAAGTTGACGATGCGCTTCGATAGGCCTCCGACATTCATCAACTCCCCGGCCAGGAGAAAGAACGGAACCGCCAGAAGCTGGAAATTGTCTGCTCCGATGATCATGTTCTGCGCCACGATCTGGCTGTCGAAGTTGCCAAGCCAGAGCATCAGTGCCAGCGCGCAGACGATGAGCGCAAAGGCAATCGGCATTCCCAGGGCCATGGCTCCCAGGAGCGACGTGAGGAATACGACAATCGTCACTCGAGGTGCCCTCTCAGAGTATGGGCTTCATCGTCACTGTAGTCTCCCGCGAAAGCCCGCAGTTCCTGATCGCTCAGGCGCCCGCTGACGACCCTCAGGATGCGCAGGGCAGCCATGAGACCGAGACCGATGCTTGCGAAGAAGCCGACGCCATAGACCCAGAGCATCGAGATTTCTGTGATCGGAGCGTAATTGGTGGCGTTGATTTCCGCCTGCTGCCAAGTCCCCCAGAAGAAGACGACGCAGCACCCGATCACGAAAAGGTCTGACAGAACCATGCAGATCTTACGGCCCCGATCACCCAGCCGGGATACCAGGGTTTCGACACCCAGGTGGGCGTTCTGCCGCCCCACCACGACGGCTCCGATGAAGGTCAGCCAGACGAAGAAGTAGCGGGAGAGTTCCTCGGATACGTCGATCCCGGTATCAAAGAGGTAGCGCAGGACGACATTGCCGAACACCATGAAGACCATGGCGGCGAGCAGGAGGACCAAGAGCCCCTCCAGACCCTTGAAGAAGTAGGATACAGCCCTGTTCACCGTTACTCCCTGTCTCCGGTTCCTGCCCACATAATTCTGTTCGCCTCCGGCGACTGTTCAAGGTCGTTCACGGGCAAAGTTTTACTGATCTAAGGCCCAGTCTCAGAGAGTGTCAATTCGGTGTGGAACAGGCTTGAAGCGCCGGATGCTGGAACAGGAGCAGGCTTTTGGGAAGCGTTCTAATGTTTCGAATTATACTTATGAATACCCATGTTCATCGCATTTTGGTGGATATCGCACCTCGCTCGCCAGAGGCCAGGTCACTTACTGTAACTGTTGTTGTCTGTTGTCTTTCATGCCCAGATAGGCTGTAGCCATGGCGAGAGCTCAATGAAGATCACTGGCGTTGAAACCATTCGCCTCCAGGAATTCGCGAATATCATTTGGGTCCGTCTTCACACCGATGAAGGTCTGATCGGTCTGGGCGAAACCTTCATGGGGGCCGCTGCCGTGGAGGCTTACATTCATGAGTCCGCTGCAGCCAAGCTGATCGGGCGCGATCCTCTCCAGATCGAGGCCATCAACCGCGATCTTCAGAACTATCTCGGCTGGAGGTCGGCCGGGGTGGAAACACGGGGCAACTCAGCTGTCGACATTGCCCTGTGGGATCTGTTCGGCAAGGCTCACGGCAAGCCTATCTGCGACATGCTTGGCGGGCGTTCACGGGATAGGATCCGAGTCTACAACACCTGCGCCGGGTACAGGTATATTCGCGACAGCCGTGCGCAAAAGGTGGCGAACTGGGGCGTCGGCAGCGCCGAGGGGGCTTACGAAGATCTTGAGGCGTTCCTGCACAACGCCGATGATCTGGCGCACTCGCTGCTGGAACAGGGCATCACCGGCATGAAGATATGGCCGTTCGATTTGGCGGCAGAGCGCAGCCACGGCTATGACATATCCCCTGCCGAACTCAAGGTAGCTCTTGAGCCTTTCGCCAAGATCCGAAAGGCCGTTGGCGACAAGATGGACATCATGGTCGAGTTCCACTCCCTGTGGAGCCTTCCGATGGCCAAGAAACTTGCCGCAGCTCTCACCGAGTTCGACACCTATTGGCACGAGGATCCATTCCGCCTCGACAATATCGGCGACCTCAAGGAATATGCCCGGCACTCGAAGGCATGGATTTGCGCATCAGAGACCCTTTCCTACACTCACGCTTTTCGGGAATATCTCGAAACCGGTGTCGCCGGCGTCGTCATGCTCGACCTGTCCTGGTGCGGCGGCCTCACCGAGGCGCGCAAGATTGCGGCTCTCGCTGAGGCATGGCATGTGCCGGTTGCACCGCATGACTGCACAGGGCCGGTCGTTTACGCGGCCTCCTGCCACTTCTCCCTGCATGCGGGGAATGCCTTGATCCAGGAAAGTGTCCGGGCGTTCTACACGGGCTGGTATACTGAGTTGGTGACGGAACTGCCCACCGTCACGAACGGAGAGGTCACGCTCAACATGAAGCCAGGCTTAGGCCTGGAGTTGCTGCCGGACCTCTGCAGCCGGGCTGATGCAATCGTCAGAATTTCCGATGGCTCATAGTTGAGCCTTGAACGAGCATTTGAATACATGGAATGCCATGAGCGAACTGATTGATGCCCTAAAAGCCGCCCTCGGATCTCAGGTTAAGACAGGATCCGATATCCCTTTGCGCAATTGTGCCGACGCCAGCGGCCTTCCGCCCACACCTCCCAAAGCTTTGGTCCTGCCGCAGACGACCGAGGATGTCACTACCGCTCTGCGGATCTGCCACGAGCATGGTCACCCGGTTGTCACTCAAGGTGGCCTGACAGGACTGGCAGGCGGCGCGCATCCCCAGACAGGAGAAATCGCCCTATCGCTTGAGCGCATGAACGGCATCGAAGAAATCGATGCCGCCAGCGCAACGCTCACGGCTCTTGCCGGCACACCGCTCGCGACCGTGCAGCAAGCCGCCGATGAGGCCGGCTATCTCTGCGGGATCGATCTCGGGGCGCGAGGCACTTGCACGATCGGTGGCAATGCCGCCACCAATGCGGGCGGCAACCAGGTGCTGCGCTATGGCATGGCCCGCCGCAACATCCTTGGCCTGGAAGTTGTTCTCGCGGATGGCACCGTCATCCGCTCGCTCAACAAGATGCTGAAAAACAACGCTGGCTATGACTGGACGCAGTTGTTCATCGGGAGCGAAGGAACTCTCGGCATTATCACCCGGGTCGTAATCGGATTGCACCCGAAGCCCCAAGGCCTTCAGACCGCTCTCTGCGCCGTTGAGAGCTTTGAGGATGGCCTGCTTGTGCTGCGCCAGTTCCAGCAGGCGCATCCGGGGCGGCTGCTCGTGTTCGAGGCGATGTGGCGCGAGTTCATGACCGTCGCCACCCAGGTCTGCGGTCTCCCGAACGCCTTCGAGGCGGAGCATGACATCACGCTCCTGATCGAGGCGGATATGGGAGAGGACCCGGCGGGAACGGAGTTGTTCTCGTTGGTCCTGAGCGACCTCTATGAGCAGGGCCTGATCAAGGACGCTTTGGTCGCACAATCGCGCACCGATCGGAACCGGTTCTGGGCCTACCGGGAAACGCCGTATGAATACGGCCGCTTCCTGCCCGAGGAGATCCGTTTCGATGTCAGTGTTCCGCTCGACCGGATGACAGAGGCGGTCGCGCATCTTCGTGAGGAAATGCCTAAGGGTTGGCCAGAGGCCATCTGGGTGGTCTTCGGACATGTTGCAGACAGCAATATCCATATCAATGTGGCCATTCAGGATATGACTGACGAGACCAAGAAGGATGTTCAGGGGCTTGTGTATGGTCTCGTCTCACAGCTTGGAGGTTCAGTATCGGCCGAGCATGGCATCGGACGCATCAAGCGGCCCTACCTCCCGTTGAGCCGGTCAGAACCTGAACTCGCCCTGATGGCCAAGATGAAGCAGACCCTCGACCCTGCCGGCATTCTCAATCCTGGCCGTGTGCTTTAAGCGCAGCCGGCGGTTTCAAGGCAAATGACGATGAACGTTGCAAATCTCTTTGACCTCTCAGGGCGTATTGCACTTGTGACGGGATCAAGCGCCGGGATCGGCTTCGCCCTCGCTCAAGGATTGGGCAGAGCCGGGGCAAAGGTCGTTCTCAATGGCCGCGAACCGGGCAAGCTTGCACTCGCTGCCGAACGGCTCCACCTAGAAGGTCTATCGGCGCACGAGATGGTCTTCGATGTCACCGACAGCAGCGCCGTCAAGGCAGCCATCGAGCGGATCGAGCATGAGATCGGCCCTATCGACATCCTGATCAACAATGCCGGCATGCAGTTTCGCGCTCCCCTCGAAGACTATCCGGAAGATGCGTGGCATGCCTTGATGAAGACGAATGTCGACAGCGTCTTCCATGTCGGCCAAGCCGTTGCAAAACGCATGATCCCGCGTGGATGGGGCAAGATCATCAACATCTGCTCGGTCCAGAGCGAACTCGGGCGCCCCTCCATTGCCCCCTACACGGCCACCAAAGGAGCGGTGAAGATGCTCACCAAAGGCATGGCTATCGACTGGGGAAAGCACGGACTTCAGGTCAACGGCCTCGGCCCTGGGTATTTCAAGACGGAGCTCAATCGGGCTCTCGTAGAGGACAAGGCTTTCTCCGATTGGCTGATCGGCCGCACCCCCTCACGCCGCTGGGGCGAGTTGGAAGACCTCGTCGGCGCGGCAATCTTCCTCGCCTCAGACGCTTCGAACTTCGTCAATGGGCAGATCATCTATGTGGATGGAGGGGTGACAGCCTCGCTCTGAGATATCTCAGCCGGAATAAACCGGCTTCAGCATTCGGGATTTCTTCCCACTTCTGGCATCGGTCATGGCAAGGCGAAACTCACCTTTAACGTTTGACCCATAAATGGTCATTGGCGGTTGCGTTCTCGTTGCAGGATGGTTAGCAACTGCCCCTGTGATTTGCCAGACAAGCTACTTGGGAGGTTTCTGATGCCCCACGGAGCGTACTGCGTTGCGTTCAAGCATAATCGCTGGACCGTCTCACATTTCGGAAGAGATCTGGGATCGTTCTATTTTCGTGCCAAGGCTTTGAAATTCGCAGTCGAGTCGGCATGCTGGTCGGCTGTGTCGAGCTGCCCTACTGTATTCGTTCTTGATCGTACCGGTGACTTCTATACCGCTTGGCAAGGTGACAGAGACACGCTCACCGCAACTCTGTAAATATTCAACCAACGCTTGATGCCGCAGTGAGATCTCGTTCTTCTGAAAACTGAAGATCGATGAGAGGTCATGCCACCGCGACTGCCTGTCGTGAAGGAATATTCTCCAACTCAACAGCCTCTGGCAGCTTCATCAAAGCTTGGATCTTCTCCGCGAGATCCGTTGCGCGATAAGGCTTATAGAGGAGGTTGAGGTCGTTGAGCGTCTCCTCCCCATCGAAATAGCCGGTCGTCAAAAGGACCTGAATCTCAGGATGCTCACTTTGAACAAGGCGAGCAAGGTCGATGCCACTCAGCTCTCCGGGCATTCGCACATCGGAGAGCACAAGGGATATATCCTTTTTCTTCTTCAAGATCTGAGCAGCTTCGTCGCCGTTCTCGGCCTCGTGTACCATAAATCCGAGAGAGTGAAGCGTTGATGTAGCGACTTGGCGGACAGCAGGATTGTCTTCGACCACCAAAACGGTTCGGCCTTCCCCAAAGGGCGTAGCGATGCTTGCGTTTCTATCAGAAATGTCTTCGGCATCTTCATGAGACCGGGGAAGGAAGATGCGGATCGTCGTCCCGACATTCTGCTCGCTCTCCACCTCTACCCGGCCATGGCACTGCTGAACGAAGCCATAAACCATGCTGAGACCGAGGCCAGTGCCCTTGCCGCTTTCCTTTGTGGTGAAGAACGGCTCGAAGACTTTTGCAAGAACTTCAGGCGGCATTCCGATGCCAGTATCCTGAACGGCAATTGCCACATAATCACCGCTTGGGAGGGGCTTTCCCTCCTCCATAACTTGGTTTGAAATGGTGATTGTCAGATCGCCGCCGTCTGGCATCGCGTCGCGGGCATTCACAGCAAGATTCAGCAGTGCCGCCTCGAACTGGGCTCGATCGACCTGGATCGGCCAGATCCTCTCATCTGACTGAACGCTGGCACGAATGTTTTCACCAAGTGTCCTGCGCATGAGTTCCAAGAGACTCGGCATCAGGCTCATCACGTCGATGGTCGACACCTGCAGCGCCTGACGACGGGAGAATGTCAGGAGTCGATAGGTGAGATCTGCGCAATGCTGCGCACTCTCCATAGCCATTCGAACCCGGCGCTCCGCCTTCTCATTGCCCTGAATGGACTTCTTGAGAAGGTCGAGATTGCCGATGACGACACTCAGCATATTGTTGAAGTCATGAGCAATGCCGCCCGTGAGGCGTCCGACAGCCTCGAGCTTGCTAGCATGGAGCAGGTTCTGCTCCATCTGCTTGCGCTCTGTGATATCGAACCACATTCCGAAGAATTCGCGCGGACGACCTTCGTCGTCCCGCATGAGAACTGTCTGATCGAGAAAATTTCGTTCAACACCATCTGAGCACAGCCAGCGATACTCGAGGCTGACAGATCCTTCTTCCTCCAAGCGCTTGAGCTCATTCAAGACTCTATCACGATCCTCGTCATTGATCCGGGAGGACCAGAAATCTGAACACTCGAGGAAGGCCTCTGGGAGGAAGCCTGTAATCCGCTCGACGCTTTCGTTGGTGAAATGAAGCTGCCGGTGGTCTTCCTGAACAGAAGCCGTATAGAGCGCGATTGGCAGCGACTGCAGAACGATTGCCTGATGCTCCTCGCGCCTCCGTAGGGCCTGCTCGGCCTTCAGCTTCTCGCTGCGGACCCGCAGGTTCTCCATAAGCAGATGCCGCTCCTGCTCTGCCTGACGGCGGATCTCCTCCGTCTTACGATACAGGTCGACGAAGATATCCACCTTCGACTTGAGGATTATGGGCTCGATAGGCTTGAAGACGTAGTCGACCGCACCTGCAGAATACCCCTTGAAGACATGCATGTCGTCTTTGTTGAAGGCCGTCAGGAACAGGATCGGCACCCGCGATGACCGAGGCCTGTTTCGGATGAGGCTGGCAACCTCATAGCCATCCATGCGGGGCATCTGCACATCAAGGAGAATGGCCGCAAAGTCGCTCTGGAGAACCTGACGCAAGGCGGATTCGCCTGAATCGGCGGTGACGATCTCCACACCAGGAGATCGCAATACTTCCTCGACGGCGATCAGATTCCTGGGGTCGTCGTCAACCACCAGAATCTTAGCCAGAATAGGATCCGCCAAAGGGCGAGCCGAGACCAGATGAAACTCATCTGCCCCCAGGCCTGCATCCACCTGCCCCGAGTCTTCGATCATGAGTTCAACCCGACCCCTGCCGCGCCATTGGGAGCATTCCTTCCTTCAGGGATATAGGTGCTCCGGCTCAGTTGAACGCGCAGGACAGCGAGAAGCTGATCGATATCCACAGGTTTCGACACATAATCCGTCGCGCCTGCTTCGAGACATTTCTCACGATCGCCTTTCATGGCCTTAGCGGTTACGGCGACAAGCGGCAGATCATGATATCGAGGGATGTTCCGGATCTCTCGCATCGTTTCGTAGCCATCCATTTCCGGCATCATGATATCAACCAACGCAAGATCGATATCCGGATTGGCCTGAAGCTTCTCGATGCCTTCCAGGCCGTTCTCGGCAAAGATGACAGATAACCCATGTTGCTCAAGCGCGCTCGTCAGGGAGAAGATGTTGCGCATGTCATCATCGATGATGAGCACCTTGTGGCCATCGAACGACCCGTCGGCGCGATGTTCGACGATAATGTGCTTGTCCTCCGGAAGGGCGCTGATCGCACGGTGGAGGAACAACGCAGTGTCGTTGAGGAGTTGCTCCGATGAGCCCTCGCCTTTGACGACGATTGTCGCGGCGATGCTCTGCAATCGACGCTCTTCCTCCCTGGTTAGGTCCTGGCCTGTGTAGATGACGATCGGCAGTTCCTCACCACCCTGTGTCTTGCGAATGCGCTCGATAAGCTCGGCACCAGGCAGATCCGGCAGACCGAGGTCTACGATGGCACAATCGAACGGCCTCACCTGAATGACTTCCAGAGCACCTTCAGCCGTTCCCACCGCGGTGACGTCGACCTGCTCGCTCTTCATGAGTTCAGACAAGCTCATACGTTGATTGTCGTCATCCTCGACGAGGAGAAGCTTCTTCACCGGCCGGTCAATGAACTCCTTTGTGCGGTTGAGCGCTCCCATGAGAGCCTCGCGGTCGACAGGCTTCTCGAGGAAGCCGAAGGCACCGGCCCTGAGGCCACGCTTCTTCTGATCATCGACCGAGATCACATGAATGGGAACGTGTCTCGTCCTAGGGTCATGTTTCAAGAGGTCGAGGAGCGCCCATCCATCCATGTCGGGCAGGCCGATATCAAGGGTGATCGCATGCGGCTTGTAGCGATGAGCCAAGGCAAGCGCCGAAGCGCCATCCATGGCGATGAGGCCTTTGAAGCCCTCCTCCCGCGCGAGTTCCAGCAGCACCGACGCAAACATCGCATCATCCTCAATGATGAGCACGATGCGGTCCCCTATCGTGATCGCATGTCGATCATCGAGGGACGCTGAAAGTGCCATTGCCGCAGAAGGCTGTCGGATCATCGTGCCGGAGGCATCCTCAGAAGGCGTGTAGGATCCCGCTCCATCGCCACTCAGTCGCGCTGCAGATGCCGCGCTAAGCGCTCCATGACTTGAGGGGGGCTCCACTGGAACAAAGAGTGTGAAGGTGGATCCGCTTCCTGGCGCGCTCGACACGACGATCTCGCCGCCGAGGAGCCGCGCGATCTCACGGCTGATCGACAGGCCAAGACCGGTTCCACCATACTTTCGGCTTGTGGTGCCGTCCGCCTGCTGGAAGGCCTCGAAGATAATCCGCTGCTTCTCCTCCGGGATGCCGATGCCGGTATCCGTAACAGACATAGCGATCCACTGGCTCCCGGCCCGTAGCGGCGATCCCTCGGCGGATCCGATCTGCAGCGTCACGCCTCCACGTTCCGTAAACTTGAAAGCATTCGACAACAGGTTGCGCAGCACCTGCTGCAGGCGCTTCGAATCCGTTCTAATGGCCAGCGGGAGCTTCGGGTCGACCTCAACCTGGAAATTGAGTTTTCTTTCCTCCGCCACTTGGCGGAAAGTCCTATCCATGTTCTCGACGAGATCCTTGAAAGCGACGTTGGAGACTTCAAGACTGACCGTCCCGGATTCGATCTTTGACAGGTCCAGGATGTCATTGATGAGTGACAGAAGATCGGAGCCGGCCGCATGGATCGTTTTGGCAAATTCCTTCTGCTTGTCTGTGAGATTGCCTTCGGAGTTGTCGGTAAGAAGCTTCGAAAGAATCAGGAGAGAGTTGAGAGGCGTCCTCAACTCATGGCTCATATTGGCCAGGAACTGCGACTTGTAGCGCGAGGTCAGTGAGAGCTGCTCGGCCTTCTCCTCAAGTGCAGTCTTGGCAATGGAGACCTCCTGGTTCTTTGTCTCCACCTCCCTCTTCTGGATCTCAAGCAGGCGCGCCTTATCCTCAAGCTCTTCGTTGGTCTTCTGGAGCACGTCCTGCTGCTGCCGCAGAAGCTCCTCAGATTGGCGCAGCGTGGCTGCCTGCTGCTCGAGACGGTCGTTAGTGTTTCGCAACTCCTCCTGCTGGCTCTGAAGCTCGGTGGTGAGAAGCTGGGACTGCTTCAGGAGACCTTCCGTGCGCATGTTGGCCGCGATCGTATTAAGAACGATACCGATCGATTCCGTCAGCTGATCAAGGAAGGACTGATGGGTTTCGGAGAAGCGGTTGAATGAAGCCAGCTCGATCACCGCCTTCACTTCCTGCTCGAACAGAACCGGCAGGACGATGATATTGAGCGGCGCGGCCTCCCCAAGTGCAGAACCGATCTTAATGTAGTCATTCGGTGCATTGGTAAGAAGAATGCGCTTCTTCTCGTAAGCCACTTGTCCGACAAGACCCTCCCGCAGGCGGAAGCGGTTTCCAAGATGCTTGCGCTCAGTGAAGGCATAGGAGGCAACGAGCTCCAGGGCCGGCTCGTCGCCACGGTTCTCGACCGTGTAGAAGACGCCCTGCTGTGCATTCACGAGCGGCGCAATCTCCGACAAGATCATGTTCGAGACAGTGGCAAGGTCGCGCTCACCTTGCAGCATGCGGGTGAATTTGGCGAGATTGGTCTTCAGCCAATCCTGCTCCGCATTCTTGAGCGTCGTATCGCGCAAGTTGCGGATCATCTCGTTGATGTTGTCCTTGAGTGCTGCAAGCTCGCCGAGGGCCTCCGCGGTGATCGATCGGGTCAGGTCGCCGCGCGTCACGGCCGTAGCGACTTCCGCGATGGCTCGCACCTGGTTGGTCAGATTGGCGGCAAGTTGGTTCACGTTGTCGGTCAGATCGCGCCAGAGACCCGACACGCCTTCCACGCGCGCCTGGCCACCGAGCTTGCCTTCGGTACCCACCTCTTTCGCCACGCGGGTCACCTCGGACGCGAAGGAGTTGAGCTGATCCACCATGGTGTTGATGGTGTTCTTCAGCTCCAGCATCTCACCCTTCACATCGACGGTGATCTTCTTCGACAGGTTCCCGTTCGCGACCGCCGTGGTGACATCCGCGATGTTACGCACCTGGCCGGTCAGGTTCGCCGCCATCATGTTCACGTTGTCGGTGAGATCCTTCCAGGTGCCGCCTACACCGCGGACCTGCGCTTGGCCACCAAGCTTGCCTTCGGTACCCACCTCGCGCGCCACACGCGTCACCTCGGAGGCGAAGGAGTTGAGCTGATCCACCATGGTGTTGATGGTATTCTTCAGCTCGAGCATCTCACCCTTGACGTCGACGGTGATCTTCTTCGACAGATCGCCATTCGCCACCGCGGTCGTCACATCGGCGATGTTACGCACCTGGCCGGTGAGATTGGCGGCCATCATGTTCACGTTGTCGGTGAGATCCTTCCAGGTGCCGGCCACGCCCTTCACCTGCGCCTGCCCCCCGAGCTTGCCCTCGGAGCCCACCTCGCGGGCCACACGCGTCACCTCGGAGGCGAAGGAGTTGAGCTGATCCACCATGGTGTTGATGGTCGACTTCAGCTCCAGCATCTCGCCTTCGACCACGACAGTGATCTTCTTCGAAAGGTCACCTGTCGCAACCGCAGTCACGACCTCGGCGATGCCGCGCACCTGACCCGTGAGGTTCGCGGCCATGAGGTTCACGTTGTCGGTCAAGCCCTTCCAGACGCCGCCGACGCCTTTCACCTGTGCCTGACCGCCGAGCTTACCCTCGGAGCCCACTTCCTTAGCCACGCGGGTCACCTCGGAGGCGAAGGAGTTGAGCTGGTCCACCATGGTGTTGATGGTGTTCTTCAGCTCCAAGAGCTCGCCGCGCACATCGACGGTAATCTTCTTCGACAGATCGCCATTCGCCACCGCGGTCGTCACATCGGCGATGTTACGCACCTGACCGGTGAGGTTCGCCGCCATCATGTTCACGTTATCGGTGAGGCCCTTCCAGACGCCGCCGACGCCTTCCACGCGGGCTTGGCCGCCCAGTTTACCCTCCGTACCCACTTCCTTCGCGACGCGCGTCACTTCCGAGGCGAAGGAGTTGAGCTGGTCCACCATGGTGTTGATGGTGTTCTTCAGCTCCAACAGCTCACCACGAACATCAACGGTGATCTTCTTCGATAGGTCGCCGTTCGCTACTGCAGTCGTGACGTCTGCGATGTTACGCACCTGACCGGTGAGGTTCGCCGCCATCATGTTCACGTTGTCGGTCAGGTCCTTCCAGGTGCCGCCGACACCCTTCACCTGCGCCTGGCCGCCGAGCTTGCCTTCCGTGCCCACCTCGCGCGCCACACGCGTCACCTCGGAGGCGAAGGAGTTGAGCTGATCCACCATGGTGTTGATGGTATTCTTCAGCTCGAGCATCTCACCCTTGACGTCGACCGTGATCTTCTTCGACAGGTCGCCGTTCGCGACCGCGGTCGTGACATCGGCGATGTTACGCACCTGACCGGTGAGATTCGCCGCCATCATATTCACGTTGTCAGTCAGATCACGCCACAGGCCGGCGGCGCCGGGCACGAGGGCCTGTCCGCCCAGCTTGCCTTCGATACCCACCTCGCGCGCCACGTTCGTCACCTGATCGGCGAAGGTGGCCAGCGTATCGATCATGCCGTTGATGGTATCCGCCAGAGCCGCAATCTCGCCCTTGGCATCCACGGTCAGCTTGCGCGTGAGATTACCCACGGCAACGGCTGTCACGACCTCGGCGATGCCGCGCACTTGGCCGGTCAAGTTCGCGGCCATCATGTTCACGTTGTCGGTGAGATCCTTCCACGTGCCGCCGACACCCTTCACCTGCGCCTGGCCACCGAGCTTGCCTTCGGTACCCACCTCTTTCGCGACGCGCGTCACCTCGGAGGCAAAGGAGTTGAGCTGATCCACCATGGTGTTGATGGTGTTCTTGAGCTCCAGCATCTCGCCTTTCACGTCGACGGTGATCTTCTTCGACAGGTTGCCGTTCGCGACTGCCGTGGTGACTTCCGCGATGTTACGCACCTGGCCGGTCAAGTTCGCGGCCATCATGTTCACGTTGTCGGTCAGGTCCTTCCAGGTGCCGGCCACGCCCTTCACCTGGGCTTGGCCGCCGAGCTTGCCTTCCGTGCCCACCTCTTTTGCGACGCGGGTCACTTCGGAAGCAAACGAGCTCAGCTGGCCCACCATGGTGTTGACCACCTTGCCGATGCGCAGGAACTCGCCGCGCAGGGGCCGGCCTTCAATCTCAAGCTGCATGCTCTGGCTGAGATCGCCTTTGGCCACTGCGCCGATCACGCGGGCCACTTCGGTTGTCGGCTGGACAAGGTCACCGATCATGGAGTTGACCGAGTCGATGCACTCGCTCCAGCAGCCGGTTGCGGCTGCCAAACGTCCGCGCTCGCCGATCCGCCCTTCCTTGCCGACCACTTTGGCCACCCGGTCCAGTTCCTGGGCAAGGCCTTTGTTCAGGTCGGCGATATCGTTGAAGGCCTCGGCGATCTCGCCATCGATCCCAGTCAAATCAGAGGGCAGGCGCACGGAGAAGTCGCCTCTCCGGAATGCGCGCAATGTTTTGAGCAGCAGCTTGGGATCAAGCTGCGAAATGGCGGTTTCGACTTGTGACATAAGGCCCCCTGTTACGCTGTTCCAGGCCAACTCGCACCTGGATCCCCATATGCCGACGTCCCAAAAGCTACTTTGTTCGTCTTCAGATGGAATTCGACCCGGCGTAACGCTTTTCAAGGGATCAGAGTTCCGAGAGATTAGAAAAATTTTAGTCTCTGCAAGTTGAAACAAAGTCTCAATTGCATGGCTTCAACGCCGGCTCTCAAGACCATTGCTCTGGGTCATAGGTTGCGCTCTCATGGTGACTGCCGCTTCGGAACGTCGGCGCGGTCAACGACACCAAATTCTAGGGAGCCGCCATGCCATTCTCTTCCTCCACACGCCGGCGCATGCTTGGTCTTCTGCTTGGAGCCGGAGCCTGCCTGACCTCGGGAGCCACGCTTGCCCAGCCGGCAACGTATCCGACGCGACCGATCCGCGTCATCGTGCCGTTCACGCCGGGCGGCACCACGGACATCTTCGCCCGGCTCGTGGGCGAAAAGCTGTCCCAGTCCTTAGGTCAGCAATTCGTCATCGAGAACCGCGGGGGCGCCGGTGGAAACATCGGGGCGGATGCGGTCGCGAAGGCAGAGCCGGACGGGTACATGCTGGTCATGGGCACGGTCGGCACACATGCAATTAATCCAAGCCTCTACGCCAAGATGCCCTATGACGCGCTGACCGATTTCGCCCCGGTCGCCTATGTGGCCGGCGTGCCGAACCTGATGGTGGTCAGCCCCAAGAAGGTCAAGGCTACCACCGTGCAGGAATTCATCGCCGAGGCAAAGGCGACTCCCGGTAAATTCACCATGGCCTCATCAGGTAACGGCACCTCAATCCATCTCTCCGGCGAACTCTTCAAGCAGATGACGGGCGTCGAGATGCCTCACGTGCCCTATCGCGGCAGCGGACCGGCGGTTAACGATCTGATCGGCGGACAGGTGGACGTGATGTTCGACAACCTGCCCTCCTCGATTGAGCATGTGCGCGGCGGGAACCTGCGGGCGCTGGCGGTCACGTCGTCGAAACGCTCCCCGGCTCTTCCCGACATGCCGACGCTTGCCGAAGCAGGCCTCCCCCATTTCGAGGCCACGAGCTGGTTCGCTCTGTTCGCACCAAAGGGGACGCCCCCTGACATCACCAACAAGCTGAATCAGGAAGTTCGCAAGGCTCTCGAAACGCCGGAGTTGCAGAAGCGCTTTGCTGATCTCGGCGGCGAGATCCAGCCCATGAGTCCGGATGAGCTCATGACTTATGTCAGGGCCGAGCACGAAAAATGGGCGAAAGTCGTTAAAGCATCAGGCGCGAAAGTCGATTGATAGGGGTGTAGCGTGGGAGCTGCAGGATCGCAGCTCCCACCGGTCCATCACCGGCCCGACAGCTTTAATACTCCCATTCAAACCCGAGCCCGACGGACGTGCCGCCTTCGGCATTCACTTCGCCTTGGGCCTTGAGCCGCCGCGTCAGGTCGACATCCACTGTGACGCCGCTTTCGTCCGGCCGGGCGCCGGCTCTCACGCCCACGCGGACATTGTCGCTGATATAGCGGGATACACCCACTCCAGGCCCACCACTGGCACCGACCGTGATGTCGAGGCTGTCGACGCCAAGCGAACGACGCAGGCGCTCAAACGCATCGTTCCCGGAGCCGCCGGAGAGCTGCCCCACGGCCTGCGCAAGCTGCAGAGCCTGCCCGGCAGAGAGGCCACCTGACGGCCTCTGGAACAGGATGCGGGAGAGCACCTCGTCCTGTGGCAGGTCGGGGCTGGAGCTGAACGCAAATTCAGGGCTTGAGGCCGGCCCCGTCACCGCGATGCGCGCCGTCACGTCCCCGGCCTGGGTCTCGGCCAGGAAATCGAGTGACGGCGTGAGGTCGCCGGTGAAGTCCAGTCGGCCGCGCACGAGGTCGATCCTCTGCCCCAGGAGATCGAAGCGCCCGCGGCGCAGTTCGAAGGCACCGATGGCGATGGGATCTTGGGTTGTGCCCTGAAGCCTCAGGTCGCCGCCGAGCTCCGCATTGATCCCCCGCCCCCGAACAAAGATGCGGTTCTGCGCCGTCAGCGTCAGATCGAGCTCGGCCCTGAACGGCGTGCCCCTGGCCGAGGCGGATTGCCGCCGCTGCGCCAGGGCGAGCCGCGCCGCAGCGGCTGGCGTGGGCCGCACGTGCTTCGTTCCAGGCAGCGGCCGCAAGGTCGTCGGCAGGCGGTCCGGCACCGAGACATTCATCGTGATGATGTTGATGCGTCCTGCCGCACGCGGCCGGCTGGTCAGTGGCCCGGAGAGAGTCAGATCGAGGTCGGCGCTCGCCTCGACGGTTTCGTTGGATACGAGCTGGGCCCGGCTGCCCGTGATCCGGATCTCGCCGGGAAAGCCCGCAGCCGGATCGATGGTCACTTGCCCTCGGGCCGCAAGAGAGCCGCCATTCGGCGTCTGTGCGGTGAGGCTCTCGATGACGAGCACCTGTCCACGGGCGGCAAGCCGCCCGGCAATGCCGTTCAGCTGGATACCCTGAAGCGCATCGGAGAAGCTGCCGTTGGCAATCGTGACACTCCCCTGGATGCGGGGATCGGCCGTCGTTCCGGCGATGGAGAGATCCAGATTGGCCGCGCCGGTGAGGCGCTGGCCGGAGGCAGAGAGGATCGTGTTCGCAATGGCAAGGTCGGTGCGGCCAGAAACCCTGAGCGCAAGCTCATCGGCCGGCGCAATCGGAACGCTGCCGGACACCTGGAAGGTGCCGGCGCGCCCAGCAGAGACCCGCGCATCGACGCCGATGCGCTGATCGGCCAATCGGCCTTGGACTTCGATGCCGAGCGGCGGCAGCCCTGCCTGACGAGTCTGCGCGGTCGCAAGACCGGACAGGGTGAGGCGGTAGGTTCCGCTTGGATCGCTCGTGGTTCCAGTGATCGCGGCACTGCCGTTGACCGTGCCGGCAAGACCAAGGTTCGGCACGACGATCTCGGCCGTCTGGAGTGGAAGGTTGCGGATATCGACGGTGAGATCGAGCCTATCCCCAACGGTGCCGGACAAGGCAACGCGTCCCTGATCCGCCGCGATCACGACATTGGACAGGGTGACAGAGCCATCCTGCAGCGCAATGGTCGCCGGCTGAGCCAGGGCCAGACGCCTGCCGCCGCGGCGCGCCGTGAACGAGGCCAATTCGATCCGCGTCGCATCGCCTGGCACGACGCGCCCCTGCGCATCGAGATTGAATCCCTGTCCCGTCGCCGACGCCGTAAAGCGCGAGGCATCAGGCGTGCCTTCAGCCACGAAGCGCACATCCCGGTAGGTCTGGCCGCCGGCCGTCAACGCGGCTGCGGAGACGGAGCCATCGATCATCGGACTACGGTACAGATCCTGAACCGTGAGCCTCGTGTCGAAATCCCGCACGGAAATGTCGGAGACCGTAAAGCGCGCCCCCCGTGCGGTGACCTGCGCGTCCTGCCCGCCGCCCCGCGCGCTGAGCGACACGACAGCATCGAGAGCTCCATCGAGCTTTGTGAGCACGAGTGGGGAGAGATCGTCAAAATTGCTGCCGGCCAGTGAAATTTCACCCTGCGCCAGCTGATCGGGACCCAGGCGAAGATTTCCGTTGAGGGCCACCGAGCCGATGTCGAGATCGAGCCGGTCGAGCAGCCAGCCTCCTTCCGGCGGCTTAGCCAGATGAAGAGAACCCGTGGCAGGCTTGTCGTCGACCCTCCCATCCAGGGTGAGAGCCGCGTCGAGTGCGCCTGTCACATCGCGGGCATTGAGGTTGAGGGCAAGGCGCGGGACGGAGCGGCCAAGCGCCCGCACATCCGTGAGCGTCGCGGTGCCGGTCACATCCGGCCGTTCCAGGGAGCCCGTCAGACGTGCCGCAAGATTCGCACGCCCCGCGGTGACGCGCTCGTTCACATGCCTCAGCTCGTCGATGGTGACATCGAGACCGAGGTTCGCGGCTGATTGCGTGGCCTGCCCGTCCACGCGGGCATCGAGATGGGCGCCGTCGATGCGGAAGTCATCGAAGGCGAAACCATTCGGGATGCGCCGCAGGGTGCCTGCGGCAGTGACTGAGCGACCCAAGAGACTGTCGAGAGCTGGTGCTCCGGTCGAAAGCTCGCGGAGGCGTGCATCGACAGCTGCCGCCATGTCGTAGCGCCGCGGGTTACCGGTCAGCCGCGCGTTAAGGTCCGCCGAGCCCCGCAAGGTCCGTCCAGCAATGCCGGAGAAAGGCGCAAGCGCCGGAATGTTCGCATCCAGTGTGCCGTCGAGGACCGTCGGCCCGACGCGCCCGGTGAAGCTTGCTCGCGCGGTGGATGTCTCGATGCGCGCGGTCTCGACGCTGGCAATTCCCTCAAGGTCAAAGGAGCCGCGGGAGTTCACCGCAAGGGTGGTTCCGATCGCCCGCGCCAGCGCCTGGTCGGCAGGACGGATTCCGCTGGCATTGGCATCGATCGCGAAGGAGAAGCGGTTCGGGGGAGAGACACCCTCCACCGGGTTCATGGTCACGCGGGCGTTGAGCGCATCGAGGGAGCCTTCCGGCAGCTTGACTTCAGCGGCATCCAGAGTGCCGTTGACCCGCGGTGCGGTGAGCGGGCCCTGCACGGTGCCGTCGAAGTTAAGCCGGGCGATCTCCGCAGCGCCGGCGCGGGTTCTGGTGCCATCCGTCGGCACGGAGCGGGCATTCAGCCGGATGTCGAGAACCTGACCGGAGCTGATCGTTCCGTTCATGTCGAAGCGGGCGACATTCGACGTGATCTGAACCGGCTGGAAACGGATACCGCCGTCATCGGCGACGTTCACATTGCCGACGAGTTGCGTGGTACCGCTGAAAATTGGGGCGACCGGCGCCGGCAACAGCCCTTCGATGCGGGCTGCAAGGTCCACGTTCAAGTCATAAGCCGCGTTCGTGCGCCGCACCGTCGTCGTGCCCGCCGCTCCGATCGTCGGACCCGCAGAGAAATCGAGCCGCGCCGCGAAGTCGCTCAAAGGTCCCTGCCCTGCAATCTTCAGATCCACAGGTGGAAGTCCTGGGAGTTCCAGAAGCCGGGCCGCGATACCGCCTGCGGGCTCCTGGTGAGTGAGGTCGAGCGCAAGACGGTTCGACTGCGGCACGTAGTTGAGATCGATCGACAACTGCCCGGGAGCATCGAGGCGCTGCGTCGCGAAGGTCAGATCAAGCCCTTCCGACGGATTTCCGATCTGGGCGGAGCCTGCCGCCGAAAGCCGCGCCTCGGTGCCCAGCACCGGTTCGCCGAGCACCAGCTCCTGCAGGGCAAAGCGGTCGACGATAACCCGGACCGGCAGCTCAGGCAGGATCGGCTCGTCGGAAACCGGCGCGTCCTCCTCGGCTGGCAGCGGCCGGCGCTGGATCTGGAGACGGCCGATGGTGAGTTCATCGACCTGGAGCTGCCCGCGCAGGAGCGCCGTCCGGCTCCAGACCAGATTGGCGCGGTCGAGAGTGAGCCACACGCCGTCTCTGTCAGCGATGCGCACGTCGCGGATGACGGCATTCGAGGAGAGTGCGCCCTCGACGCTGCCGATGCTGACCCGCGTGGTCGGTGTGGAGAGGAGACGCGAAATCAGGCTGGCCAGAACACCCTGATCGCTCTGCGCCTGGCTCGGGCGAGAGATGACGAGCCAGGAAACGAGGAACGTCACCGCGAGGAGGATCGTCAATAGGGCGAAGGAGCGGATTGGCTTTTTCATCAGAAGGCCTGCCCGATTCCGACATAGATGGCGTAGGAGGGATCTCCCCGTTCCGGATTGACCGGGATCGCGACATCCAGGCGGATGGGGCCGATCCCGGTGTAGTAGCGAAGACCCAGGCCGGCACCGATGCGGATGCGCTCGTCAAAATCCGGATAGCTCGACTCGAAAGCCGTACCGGCATCGACAAAGGGCACGATGCCGATCGTGTCGGTAATCTTGATGCGCGCCTCGAGGGATGCCTCCAGCAGGCTCCGGCCGCCGATGGGCTCGCCCTGAAAGGTCGGGCCGAGAGTCCTGTAGGTATAACCCCGCACAGAGCCGCCGCCGCCTGCAAAGAAGCGCCTGTTGGCAGGGATTTCGTCGAGATCCGCCCCGACGATGGAGCCGAGCCCGAGGCGCGCGGCCAATACGTAGCGGGATTCCTCGTCCAGCGAGTAATAGGCCGATGCAGTTCCCCGCGCGATGGTGATCGGAACCGAGGATCCGAGGAATTCCGGGTAAGGCGTCACCGAAGCGATCAACCTGATGCCCTCGGTAGGATTGAGAGGACTGTCGGTAGAATCGTAGCTGAGGGAGACAGGCAGTCCGACGAGGGTGTAGTCGATCTGTCCGAGAACGTCCGAGGTCTGTCCCCGCTCGTACTCGATTCCGCCCTGGATCGAGAACGTCTCGCTGAAGCGGTGGCGGATCGCTGCAGTCGCGTTGACGAGGCGGCTGGTATAGCCTTCCGTGCGGTCCCGCTCCACGAGGGCGTCGACGAGCAGGTCGTTGCGGGATCCCCAGAGGGCAGGCTTCAGGAAGCTCGCGCGGAAACGGCCGCCGAGATCGCTCCAATCGAAATTCTCGTCCCTGTCCGGCTGGCCACCATCCTCGGTCAGGTAGAAGAGATTGCCCTCAAACCTCAGCCGCTCGGCGCCGCCGAACAGGTTGCGGTGCGCCCAGTAGGCCCTGAGCGCCGGTCCATCCGTCGTCGAATACTGAGCCGACGCCCCGATGATGCGCAGCGGACGCTCGGTCAGTTCCACGAAGAGCGGCAGGTTCCCATAGGCATCGAGGGTCTCCGCTTCGCGGATCCGCACGGACGACAGCGCTTCGATCTGGGAGATCGACTTGCGCATCGAGGCCAATTCCGCGGGCGAGTAAGGGTCGCCCGGCTCGGTGTATATGAAGGAGCGCACCACGGCTGGATCGACGTTTTCGGCCCCCTGGATCGTGATGGGGCCGATGCCCGCGCGGGGGCCCGGATTGACCGCGAGGCTCACATCCATCACTTGCGCGGGGTGGAACACCACGGGCTCGCGCCGCTCCACCTTGGCGAAGAGTCGGGACTCGGCGCGAAAGTGATCGACGATGCGCGCTTCAGCGGCCAGGATGTCGGCAGAGCGCGCAGGGTCTCCCGGCTTGATCTGCACGGTCCGTGGCGGAAGTTCCCCCGGCGGGAAAGGCTGCCCGGTCCTTGCATCCAGAACGGCAACATCCCGAAGAGCGAACTGAGGCCCGGGATCCGCGATGATCTGAACGGGTACGAGGGCCCGTGCGCGATATCCCGCCACCGCGCGCGTCGCAGCCTCGGTGCGTGACGACTGAAGCATCAGCGGAACGCCGGCGACGTTGATCGCAACGCGGGCGTTGTAGTACCCCGCTCCCCAGAGCGCATCGATCAGGCGCGGCAGATCGGCCTCCGCACGGGCGACCAAGGCTGCGGCATCCGGCGGGGGATCCGACTGGAGGCTCTGCAGCGTCGATGCATCCTTCAGCGTCTGCTCAAGATTTTTTGTGTCCCCTCCGATGGCATAATCGAGGGAATAAGGCAGGGCATCCGCGCTGGGAGCTGGCGGCTCATCGCTTCCGCCAAACCATCCGAAGAGATCGAATGCGACGGTATGAGTGGACGGCAGTCCACTGAACAGTACGCCTACCAAGAAGAGAAACGCTGTCCTTCGTATGGTGCTCAGCCGCAGCACTTGAGGCACTCTCTCCCTGATGCGGAACTAGTTCTTGATCTCACAACACAAGCCCAGTGACTTCAGGAGCCGTGCTCTGATCTGTCGAGGTTCATCAGGTACGTACCTAACCATAGTTTCCTTAGCGGCAAAACCCCAGCCAGACGATTTCAGGCTAATTGTTGATGAATGACATCGGCAAAGGGGAAGACTGAGGAAAACATCCATATTATTCATTGCGCTTTATGTCTGCACAATGAAGATGTTGTGCAATCGTTACTCTTAAATCTGGCGGAATGTTGCCACTATTCCGTCACTTTGTGTGGTTGCTTCTGCGCGAGCGATCATCGATGCTGTTCATGCGCCACTGTTTCACATGAAACAATAACACCCCCACTTCGCGTGCTCCATACCTCCGACGGCCAAGCCTGATTGACCGCCAACTCCAACGGGTGTAGTTTTCAAAGCAGCTGCAGGCAATTTTCAAGTTGCTGCGATGTATAAAGCAACTGCCTCACAGCCGATGCTGATTGTTGTATGCGTTTTGGTTGCGACTTCTTTGGTAGCGTCTCAATCAAAACATAGCTTCGACGCAAAATAGAGTTGCGCCTTCTGCTTCAGATCCACAGCCGACTTAAGGCAAGGATGGTGAGGAATGGCTGTAGCGCTCATACTCGTTCTTGTAGCTGTCGGCTCAGTGGTCTTCCACCTTGTCAGCCCCTGGTGGTGGACGCCTATTGCATCGAACTGGCACTATATCGACAACACGATCATCATCACGTTCTGGATCACCGGTGCAGTCTTCGTCGCGGTCATCCTCTTCATGGCCTACTGTGTCTATCGCTTTCGCCATCAGGAGGGCCGGCAGGCCCATTATGAACCCGAGAACAAACGTCTGGAATGGTGGCTGACCATCGTGACCGGGGTGGGTGTCGCCGCCATGCTGGCGCCGGGTCTTTTTGTCTGGCAGCAGTTCATCACCGTTCCCGATGACGCAACCGACATCGAAATCTTCGGCCAGCAATGGCAGTGGGGCTTCAGATTGCCTGGACCGGACGGCCAGCTCGCTACATCCGACACACGCCTGATCAGCCCTGACAACCCGCTCGGCCTGAACCGCGACGATCCGAAATCCCAGGACGATGTCGTCGTTGAGGGCGGAGAACTGCATCTGCCGGTCAACAAACCGGTCAAGGCACTGCTGCGCTCCCCCGATGTGCTGCATAACTTCTACGTGCCGGAGTTCCGGGCGAAAATGGATCTGGTACCCGGACAAATCTCGTACATCTGGTTCACGCCAACGAGAACCGGCACCTTCGAGATCCTCTGCGCGGAGCTTTGTGGCGTCGGACACCCGCAGATGCGCGGGAAGGTCATCGTCCAGGAAGAGAGCGAATACCAGGCATGGCTGCAGGATCAGGCGTCGACGAGCTTCGCGCGCCTGACGCCGGGCACCAAGAACGGGGCCGTCATGCCTGACTAATCGGAGAGAAGTGCGAAGAGCCGGGGAGAACGTCCTGATGGTTGATGTCCCACTTGGGTCGACAGGAGCGGTCGCAGCGCCTGATGTCGAGGACGTCGAGCTCTACCATCCGCACAGCTGGGTGACGAAATACGTCTTCAGCCAGGACGCGAAAATCATCGCCATCCAATACGCCTTCGTGGCCCTTTCCGTCGGCCTCGTCGCCCTCGTCCTGTCATGGCTGATGCGCCTGCAATTGGGGTTTCCCGGCGTCTTCTCCTTCATCGACGCCAATGCCTATTACCAGTTCATCACCATGCACGGCATGATGATGGTTGTTTATGTGCTCACCGCTCTCTTTCTCGGCGGCTTCGGCAACTACCTCATCCCGCTGATGATCGGCGCGCGCGACATGGTCTTTCCCTATGTCAACATGCTGAGCTTCTGGATCTATTTCCTGGCGGTGCTCATTCTCGTGGCAAGCTTCTTCGTGCCGGGCGGCCCCACGGGAGCCGGCTGGACTCTCTATCCGCCGCAAGCCATTACGACCGGCACGCCGGGAGGTCAGGAATGGGGCATCATCCTGATGCTCGTGTCGCTGATGGTCTTCATCATCGGCTTCACCATGGGTGGCCTGAACTACGTGGTGACAGTGCTGCAGTCACGCGCGCGTGGCATGACGCTGATGCGCATGCCGCTCACCGTCTGGGGCATTTTCACGGCCAGCTTCATGGCGCTGCTCGCCTTCCCGGCTCTGTTCGTCGGCGCCGTGATGATGCTGTTCGACCGGGTGCTCGGCACCAGTTTCTTCATGCCGGCCATGGTCGAGATGGGGCAGCCGCTGGACCGCAACGGCGGCAGTCCCCTCCTCTTCCAGCACCTCTTCTGGTTTTTCGGACACCCAGAGGTCTACATCGTCGCCCTGCCGGCCTTCGGCATCGTCTCGGACCTCATCAGCACCCATGCACGGCGCAACATCTTCGGCTACCGCATGATGGTCTGGGCGCTGCTGGCCATCGGCGCCCTCAGCTTTATCGTCTGGGCGCACCACATGTATGTGAGCGGCATGAATCCCTATTTCGGGTTCTTCTTCGCCACCACTACATTGATCATCGCCATCCCGACAGCGATCAAGGTCTATAACTGGATCCTCACGCTCTGGCGGGGAGATATCCACCTCACCGCCCCCATGCTGTTCGCGCTCGCCTTCATCGTCACCTTCGTGAACGGCGGTCTCACGGGGCTCTTCCTCGGCAACGTTGTCGTGGACGTTCCGCTCTCAGACACGATGTTCGTTGTCGCGCATTTCCACATGGTCATGGGCGTGGCGCCGATCCTGGTGATCTTCGGTGCTATCTATCACTGGTACCCGAAAGTGACCGGGCGGATGCTGAACGATGCGCTCGGCAAGCTCCATTTCTGGGTCACCTTCCTCGGCGCCTACGCGATCTTCTTCCCCATGCATTATCTGGGCCTGATGGGAATCCCGCGCCGGTACCACGACATCGCCGACATGGCCTTCGTGCCGCCATCGGCCCATACGTTGAATGCTTTCATCACCATCGTGGCGCTGATCGTCGGCGCAGCCCAGCTGGCCTTCGTGTTCAATCTCTTCTGGAGCCTGCGCTACGGCAAAGAGTCAGGCGGCAATCCCTGGCGCGCCACCACGCTGGAATGGCAGACGCCCGAGACCCCGCCGCCCCATGGCAACTGGGGCAAGCACGTGCCGGTCGTCTACCGATGGGCCTATGATTACAGCGTGCCGGGAGCCGACGAGGATTTCCTACCGCAGAACCAGTCCGGGCCTACACGCGCTGCACCGGGAGCAGGTCATGGGTAGCATCCTGTTTTTCCTGAGCGTGCTCGCGATCATCGCAACATGGTGGCTCTCGCGGCAGGGCTTGGCATCGAAGCCTTGGCTGGAGCAGGGAGACGCGGGCGTTCTGCCGGAACTGTCCCCTCAACCGGTTGACCCAGCCACCATTGGGCTGCGTGTCTTCCTGGCAGTCGTCGGGTCCTTCTTCGCACTGTTCATCAGCGCCTATACGATGCGCATGCAGCTTCCGGATTGGCGCACTCTGCCCCTCCCGCCGATCCTCTGGCTCAACACGACCATGCTCGTCTTGAGCAGCATCGCACTCCATGGCGCGAAGGTCGCTGTGCAGCGCGGCGAGAGAACCGAGCTCAAGGTGAGCCTGATTGCTGCGGGCATCTCGGCCCTGGCCTTCCTGTCGGGGCAGCTCGTTGCCTGGCAGCAGCTGACGAGCGAAGGTTATGGCCTCACGGCCAATCCGGCCAATGATTTCTTCTACGTCCTGACCGGAGCGCACGGCCTTCATCTCCTGGGTGGACTGGTGGCATTAGCCCGCACTACCGAGAAGGCATGGCGTGTGCCCACAACCGAGAGACTGCGCCTGCCGGTGGAGCTTTGCGCCACATACTGGCACTTCCTGCTCCTCCTCTGGCTCCTTCTTCTGAGCATCTGGGTGGGCTGGGCAGGCGAACTCATAGACCTCTGTCGGCAGTTGCTGGCTTGAGAGGAGCTCTGCTTATGGCGGAACAGGCTGTGACGGATACGACCCACACCTACCCAGAGGCTTCAGGCCTGCGCAGTATCGCGGCCGATTTCTCCTCGGATCGGCAGGCCTTCAGGGATGTCTCGTGGGGAAAGGCCATGATGTGGATCTTTCTCCTCAGCGACACCTTCGTGTTCAGCTGCTTCCTGATCTCCTACATGACGGCCCGCATGTCCACGACGGTGCCATGGCCGAACGCGAGCGAGGTCTTCGCGCTGACCATCGGAGGCGTCACCCTGCCCCTCATCCTGATCGCGATCATGACCTTCGTACTGATCAGCAGCAGCGGCACCATGGCCATGGCGGTGAATTTCGCCTATCGCCGGGATCGCAGGAAGACCGCGATCCTGATGCTGGTGACCGCCCTGCTCGGAGCTGCTTTCGTCGGCATGCAGGCCTTCGAATGGTCCAAGCTGATCCATGAGGGCGTGCGGCCTTGGTCAAACCCGTGGGGAGCGGCCCAGTTCGGCTCAAGCTTCTTCATGATAACGGGTTTTCACGGCACCCATGTGAGCTTCGGTGTGCTATTCCTCCTGATCGTCGCCAGAAAGGTCTGGCGAGGCGATTATGACCAGGAGAGAAAAGGCTTCTTCACCAGCCGCAGGGGGAAATACGAGGCAGTCGAGATCATGGGTCTCTACTGGCACTTCGTCGATCTGGTCTGGGTCTTCATCTTCGCCTTCTTCTATCTCTGGTGAGCACGATCATGGCACAGGCATCAGCCCACAATCAGGGACAGCAGCATCCGATCAGGCTCTACCTCGTGGTCTGGATCTGGCTGTTCGTCCTGAGCGCCTGCTCGTATTTCGTCGATTACTTTCAATTCGAGGGCCTCCCGCGATACTCGCTCATCCTGGTGTTCATGATGCTGAAGGCCGGCCTCATCATAGCCGTCTTCATGCACATGGCCTGGGAGCGCCTCTCGCTGGTCTATGCTATCCTGGTACCGATCAGCGCCGTGCTGGTCTTCGTTGCGATCATGGTGCTGGAATCGGATTACACGCTCCTCTCCCGGGTCTCGTTTTTCGGGCCGGGTACTTGATCAACAGAAAGGCGGCCCTTGGATCGGGCCGCCTTCAGCCTTCATGCACCCATGATCTATGCCGCAGGATGAGCCTCGTCAGGATGGGGAGGCTCCACTACACGCCGATACAGATGCCAAGTTGCGTGTCCGAGGACCGGCATGGCGATGGCGAGCCCCACGAAGAGCGGGATCGATCCGACGAGGAGCCCTGCCGCCACGATCAGGCCCCACAGGGCCATCGTGATCGGGTTCATCACCACGGCCTTGATCGACGTATAGATCGCCACAACCACCCCCACGTCCCGGTCAAGGAGAAGCGGGAACGAGATCACGCTGATGCTCAATACCGCGACGGCGAAGCAGAAGCCGAGGATGTTGCCGATGACGATCAGCCTCATGCCCTCGGAGGTTGCGAGCACCTGATTGACGAACTGGGAGTACGACGCGGGCACCTCGTAGCCGAAGATGGATTGGTACAGCATGCGCGCCGAAGTCAGCCACACCAGAAAGATCACGAGCAGCACCACACCGAGAGCAGCGATCGAAGGGATCGACGGCGATTTGAGGACATCGAACGCATCCTGCCAGGAGGTGGTCAGGCGGAGCTCCCGCCGTCTACTGATCTCGTAAAGGCCAATGGCCGCAAAGGGACCCACCAGCGCAAAGCCGGAAGCCAGCGGATAGAGCAGCGGCAGAGCGTTGTTGCTGAATGTCAGTGCTGCGAGGCATACGCCGAGGATAGGGTAGATCAGCCCAAGAAACACGAGGTGGGACGGCATTGCCCAGAAATCATCAAATCCCTTCGCCAGGGCCTCTTTCAGATCGGCCGGTGTGATCTTCCTGACAACTGGATGCGCCGGGGTCTCAGTTGCACCAGCAACAACATGAAAATGGGCCATAACCGCTCCTCCAGGGTTGAACCTTGGCAGCTGAGATCTGGGCCATGCGTGGCGATGCGGCGGTCACGCGTAGCCGTAACCTATGCAATGAGTATACGCGCGAACAAGGAGGATGTCGCCCTTGAATGGATTCTTAGGCGGCAGGGCTGGCGGCAACGTCCTCTTGGATGAATTTGCGCAGTGCTACATTTGCTGCAGGCAGCGGCTTTCAAATCTTCCTCTTGCAGTGTCAAATGACCTCATGCTTGGCTTTGCGGATCGAAAACCCTTTGAACGATGAGGCCTCTCTTGGCAGACTGGGATGCTGGACAATACCTGAAATTCGAGGACGAGCGGACACGGCCTGCAGCCGACCTGATCAGACGTATTCCTCTGGCGGAGATCCGCAGCGCCGTCGATATCGGATGCGGTCCCGGAAACAGCACGGAGTTGATCACCAATCGCTATCCGGGTGCACGCATGCTCGGGCTAGACAGTTCACCCGACATGCTCGCCAAGGCGCGGGTGCGTTTGCCGGGGGTGAGCTTCCAGGAAGCGGACATTGCGGCGTGGAATCCGGACGAGCGTTACGATCTGATCTTCGCCAATGCCGTTCTGCAATGGCTGCCAGACCATCCGCGCCTGTTCGCACGGCTCGCCTCTTGTCTGGAAACAGGAGGATGTCTCGCGGTCCAGATGCCCAACAACCTGCATGAGCCCTCTCACAGGCTCATGCGGAAGGTCGCGCAGGAGGGACCCTGGGCGGAAAAACTGGCGGCAGTCTCCCAGTCTCGTGAGAGGATCGGATCGTTCGAGGACTACTATTCCTGGCTGCTTCAGGCCGGATGCTCGGCGGATCTCTGGCAGACAACCTATGTTCATCCCCTTGCAGATGCGGAGGCCATCATCGAGTGGCTCAAGGGCACAGGATTGAGGCCCTATCTCGATCCTCTTTCTCCGGAGGAGCAATCCGAGTTTCTGGATCGCTATCGCATAGAGATCGAGAAAGCCTATCCGGCCCAGCAGGACGGCAAGGTTCTTTTGCGCTTTCCGCGCCTGTTCTTCGTCGCTCAACGACAGTGAGGGCCAGCACGAACTCCAAAGAGTGATATCCGGCACATCGCTGGCTCTCTTACTTCCTCCATATTACAACTCATAGGCATCTTTAAGCCGTCTGGGACAACAGCCATCCCATTGGCAGCGGAGAAACATCATGACATGGAGATGGACAAGTCACCGGGCAGTTTCCCCTGCTGCGATGCGGCTCGTCCTTCTTTGCACTCTGGCGCATCTGTCCTTGAGCGAGATTGCTCTGGCTCAGGGGATCGGCTGCGTGCTTCAGACAGCAGCAGATTCACAACGGCAGATCCTGCGCTGCCGGGACGGCCTCACCATCGAGGCTGAAGCGGGATCGGCCTACAACCTCGTAGACCGTAACCGCGACAACCAACCCGATGCAGTAAACCTGCAGGGCCGCGCCATCTTCATCGATGCCCCGGCGCAATCCGC
This sequence comes from Microvirga sp. CF3062, assembly GCF_036314045.1. Classification (NCBI taxonomy): domain Bacteria; kingdom Pseudomonadati; phylum Pseudomonadota; class Alphaproteobacteria; order Hyphomicrobiales; family Methylobacteriaceae; genus Microvirga; species Microvirga sp. CF3062. Next base: position 220,171 of record NZ_JAYGGN010000006.1, on the reverse strand, counting down.
GCGGCAGGGTTTCCAGATCATGACACCGCAGGCCATCGCTGCCGTGCGCGGCACGCAATGGGCCGTCGACGTGAGCGGCACTAGGACGTCCGTTTTCGTGGTGACCGGACGGGTCGCGGTACGGCGGGTCGCAGGCAATACCCGGGGCGTCAGCCTTGGGCCTGGAGAGGGTGTCGATGTGGAGGCCGGCACGTCGCCCCTCGTGGTTCGGCGTTGGCCCGCCGCCCGCGCAGCCGCCCTCCTCGACCGTCTCGGGCGCTAGAAGCCGCATGGGCACGCGATTTGCCATTCCGCTGATCGCCGCTGCCCTGGCAGGTCTCTGGGGCGCGGGGCTGGCCTTGCTGCACTGGCAGGGCAGTTCCTCCCTCCTCGATCGGCTGGAGGCTCCCCTCGCGGACCTGCGGTTTCTGATCGAAGGTCCGCGCCTGGCACCGGACGGCGTCACGATCCTGGCCATCGATGATAAGACCGTGCAACAGGTCGGTGCCTACCCCCTGCCCCGCGCGACGATGGCACAGCTCGTCTCGAAGGTAGGACGCATGCAGCCGAAGGCGGTCGCGCTCGACATCCTTTTCATCGATCCAGGCCCGGCGGAGGGTGATCTTGCGCTGACGAAAGCACTCGGCGAGACGCGGAGCGTCCTGGCGGTCGCAGGCCTATTCGAGCGCAATCCACAGCACGATCCTGCCTCTACCAAATCCGCGCCCAATGATCTCCCGACAGTCCAGAAACTTCTCCTGCCCATCGAGACTCTTGCGAGTGCCTCGGCGCTCGGTGTCGTGAACATCGCCACGGATCCGTCCGGTGTACCGCGACACATTCCCCTTCTGGTCCGCTCAGGCTCTCAGATTATTCCGTCGTTCCCGTTGCGCACCGTCTCAGTCGCGATAGGACGCGATCCGGTTCTCCAGGATAACGAGGTCACCATCGGCGATGTGGTGACGAGCACGGACGGCGGATATACGCTTCCTCTGCGCTTCTATGGCCCAGCCGGCACCATTCGTACGATCAGCGCGAGCGATGTCTTGAACGGTCAGGCCAATGAAGATGCGTTTCGAGAGCGGATCGTGGTGATCGGCGCAACCGTGACAGGCGGCGGCGACGCCTTTCCGACGCCCTTCGATCCGGTGTTGCCGGGCGTCGAGGTTCTGGCAACCGCCATGGCCCATCTCATTGAGGGCGACGGATTGGTGCGTGATGGGCGCGTGCGGCTCATCGACGGCTCCGCCGCGATTTTGCTACCGATCCTGTTTGTTTTGCTCCTCGCCTGGCATCGCGGCATCTGGGGCTTTGCGATCATCACCATCGTCACTGTCACATGGATCGGGCTGACCTTCGCGGCCTTCACGCGAGGCGTCTGGCTCAGCGCCACCCTTCCGCTTCTGGCGTCCCTGCCTCCAGCCATGATCTTTGGAGCGGCGGAGCTCTGGCTCGATCGGCTTCGCGCCGACAGGCTCAGTCTGCAGAGCAGGACCTTGCGCCGCTTCCAGCCTCCGAGCCTCGCCAAGCGGCTCGCCGAGGATCCATCTTTCCTTATGAAGCCGGTGCGCCAGAAGGCGGCCGTGATCTTCATCGATCTGTCGGGCTTCACGGGCCTGAGCGAGCTTCTGCCTCTCGATGAAACTCGAGAGATGCTGCGCGGATTTCATGCTCTCGTGGATCAGGAAGCGGTGCGCCATCAAGGTATCGCTGCGAGCTTCATGGGCGATGGCGCAATGATCCTGTTCGGATTGCCGGATTCCTCGCCTGATGACGCCTGTCACGCGGTAGAAGCCTGTGTCGGCCTCTGCCTGCGGACGGAAGAGTGGATGGCGGAGTTGCCCGATGCGATTGCGTCTCAGATCGGATTCAAGATCGGCGCCCACTTCGGCGAGATCATTGCATCCCGGCTCGGCGGCGACAGCCACCAGCACATCACGGCAATCGGCGACACGGTCAATGTGGCGAGCCGGTTGATGGAGGTCGCCGCCTCGCACGATGCCGATGTGGCCTTGAGCGACGATCTTCACCGCGCGGCAGGAGATGCTTGTTCGATTTTCGAGTCAGGTCTCCTGGAAGGAACATTTCCGACTGCAATTCGCGGGCGGTCCGGTTCCATCCCGATCTGGCTCTGGCGAAGGGAGAGCGGCCTCAGCCACATGCGGTCGGGCTCCGGTGAACGACACCGGAGCCCATTCTGATCACCTTTACGCAGCTGGTTCAGAGCTGCTCGGGCGCAGGCATGCTCACGCCAAACCAATTCTTCTGCATCAGAGACTTGGCTTCCTCGACCGCTGCCTGATCGCCCTGCGCCTCGGCAGCACGGAGCAGTCCCGCGGCGGCCCAGCCGTTGTTCGGCGAGCGCTGCAGCGCCTCACGGAATGCCATTGCCGCTTCAGCGGGCTTACCCTGTGCCATCAAGGCCGCTCCGAGGGATTGATGCACCGGGTAGTACCAGTAAGGCGGCTCCATGTAGGGCAGTCCATCCTGAATCGTCGCTGCCTCCGCGAACAGCGCGGCAGCCTGGGCCTGATCGCCGGCATGCTGAGCAATCCTCGCCTCGATCTCATGCACTGCGATAGACAGCACATCAGGCCCCGGCACACCGGCATCGGGCAGAGCCATGATCTCAGGCCGCTTTGCCAGCGCATCGATAGCACCGGCCTCCGAGCGAGCTTCATCAACTCGCCCGAGACGTGCCAGGGCAACACCGCGTGCGTAGTGCCATGCAGCTTTCACATAAGGAAAATCACCATCCGGTGCAGGTAGGGCGAGAACGTCCTCAGGCTTAGAGAACACTGCATGGACATTGTAGGGCGCAGCCGTGATCGGTTGAGTCCAAGGCACCTCACGCTGTGCGCGCTCAGACACAATGCCCGAAAGCTTTTTCGCCCCTTCCACGGCTGTTGCACCATCGCCGCCGGTCAGGGCCGAGACCATCAGGAAATGAACATTGTGCGCATAGTAAGCCTCCGAATAGAGAAGACTTGCGCCTCCCTCGTTGACGAGTGCCTCATCGGCCGCTGCCGCACGCACATTGGCATCGAGGCTCTCGCGCCAGCGTCCGAGCCGGTACCAGATATGGCTCGGCATATGCACCAGATGCCCTGCGCCCGGCATCAGGCTTTCCAGGCGCATCGCATGAGGGGCGGCTCGCTCCGGACGGTCCGATGCCTCGACGGTGTGGATGTAGAGATGGACGGCGCCGGGATGATCCGGCTTGGCTTCGATCGGGCTGGATTGCGCCGTTCCGAGCACGCCCTCCAGCAGAGTGACGATCTTTTCCGTTTTGCTCTTGGGCGTCTTGCCGCCATCAGCCCAATAATCCCACGGGGTGAGATTCATGAGGGCATCCGCCGTAAGAACCGCCACATGCGGATCGCTCGGGAAGCGGGACTGCACCGCCTCCATGGCATCGGCGTAAGCCTGGTCCAACGCCTTGCGATCGGCATTGGAAGCAGGCGAATGACGCTTCGAGAGCGCCTCCACCAGGGCGGTCTGCAGATCTCCACTGGCAGGGGCAAGGCTCCGCGCCTTCTCGAGCACGATCAGAGCGCGCGCGTTCGCATCCGCATCCATCGGGTAGTTGATATGCGGGCCGAGCACCCAGGCCTCACCCCACAGGCACATGGCGCAATTCGGATCGATCTCTTGCGCCGCGCGGAAGGCGCGTGCCGCTTCTGCATGATTGAATCCCAAGCCCAACCGATAGCCCTGATTGAAGTAGGCCTGAGCCTCCCCTTTCGGGTCCTTCATTATCGGCCAGGAGAGAGTGCCGAGATTGTCGCGGAGCGGGGGCTTGGCGTCGGATGTAGGGGCTGCAGCACCACGCGGCAGGTCGCGGCTGTAGGTGCCGAGCTCCGTGCGCTTCGGTTGAACATTGTTGGCTTGTGGCTGCAACTGCGCAACCGACATGTGATGCCCGGAGCCGTGATGGTTCGGCTTCTGCAGGGCATGCAGCATACGGACCCGTGGAGTGTCATGTCCACCGAGAGGACATGCATAGGCCGCACCTCCTGCCAGAAGAGCCAGAGAAGCCGTTGCTGCAAGCAGGGCGGAACGCAAGGAGCGGACACGATGGTGAGCGTTGAAGGTTGTCATGAACAGATCCTCCTCCCTTGGAGCGGGCAGGAGAATAGCGACGAACGCTTGTGGCGTCGGTGCTCAGCGGCACATGAGGGTCATTCACATTCCACGTTGGATTTTGTTCTTTCCGGAAGATCGACTGTTACAACGTGTACAAACAGAAGCGTCAGAGAGAAAGACAGTATCTCTATCTCCGCGCGATCGGATCGCTTGGCATGGGTGAATTGTCGGTCCGGGCAGGGGGCACATGCCCCCTGCCCGCAGGACAGTAATAGAATGGCTTTGCTCAGGCGCTGTGCTGATCAGCCGAATGCACCATGCGATCAGAACGCCTTCTCTTACGCCTCAGGCGCTTCATCAACGCAATGGACGCAACCATCGTGCGTTCGAGTTCAGCCAAAATGATGTTCATATCCGGCATGAGTGAGTGGTTCTTTCGTTCCATTTTCATCAGCAGCTTGTTCCGCATTTCCCTTGCTCTGCAGGCACGCGGCGACGGCGCCTGTGGGAGAAGCAAAGCGTTGCAGTGCGGCTGCAATATGGCAGACACTCAAGAGCAAAATCAGCGCAACGATATACCTGCCTTGCGAAGCGAAACGATGGCCATGCTGCTGTTCGCATAATGTAGCCGCCAGGATCCAAGACCCTGGTATCTATCGCAGAATACCGCTTGTCTCAGCGCTGGTTCGGATTGAAGTGCTTCTTCATCTTGTGACCGTAGGAACCATAATCCTTCTGCAGAGACTCCGTGTTGGCAGCGAAGGCCGTCACCTTCTGCGGGAAGCGCGTCTCGAACATGAACGCCATCGTGCCCTCTAACTTATGCGGCTTGAGTTCGACATTGCTTGCTTTCTCGAACGCATCCATATCAGGCCCGTGCGGCAGCATGGTGTTGTGCAGAGAGATGCCGCCCGGCACGAATCCTCCGCCCGTCTTGGCATCGTAGACGCCATAGATCAGGCCCATGAACTCGCTCATCACGTTCATGTGGTACCAGGGCGGCCGGAACGTGTTCTCCGCCACCAGCCAGCGCTCGGGGAAGATCACGAAGTCGATGTTGGCCGTGCCAGGCGTCTCGGAAGGCGAGGTCAGCACCGTGAAGATCGACGGATCGGCGTGATCGTAGAGGGTCGGCCCTACCGGCGAGTAGCGGCGCAGATCGTACTTGTAGGGCGCATAATTGCCGTGCCAGGCCACCACATCAAGCGGCGAGTGATCCATGTCGGCCACCCAGAGCGTGCCGCCCCACTTCACGTACATCTTCGAGGGTACATCCTTGTCCTCGTAGGCCGCCACAGGCGTGATAAAGTCGCGCGGATTGGCCAGGCAGTTGGCGCCGATCGGCCCGCGCTCCGGCAGGGTAAATGCGCCGCCGTAGTTCTCGCACAAATAACCGCGCGCCGGACCGCCGGTGAGCTCCACGCGGATCTTCACCCCGCGCGGGATCACTGCGATTTCGCCCGGTTCGATGTCGATGATGCCGAACTCGGTCCAGAGGCGAAGGGAGCCTTGCTGCGGCACGAACAGCAGCTCGCCATCCGCATTGTAGAAATACTCATCCGCCATCGAGCGGGTGATGAGATAGACATGCGCGCCCATGCCGGCCTGGGAGCCGGCATCGCCCGCCGTGGTAATCGTGCGAATGCCCTCCAGGAACGAGACGGACTCATCCGGAATCGGGATCGGATCCCAGCGCATGGGCGCGATCGGCACCTCCACCTCGGCAGCAGGAGCCGTGCGCCACAGGGCAATATCGGCCTTCCGGAACTGGCCCCAGTGCGACACTGTCGGGCGGATGCGATAGAGCCAAGAGCGCTCGTTGGTGGTGCGCGGCGCCGTGAAGGGCGAACCGGAGAGCTGCTCGGCATAAAGCCCGTAGGCGCATTTCTGGGGCGAGTTGCGCCCGATGGGCAGGGCACCCGGCAGCGCTTCGGTCTCGAAGCCATTGCCAAAACCGGACATGTAGCCGGGCTGGATGGCGCTCTCGATCCGCTCGGAAGCCTGAGGCAGGGGCGGGTTCTGGACATTCATGGGCATGACCTCCACATTTGGTCACAAATGTAACTATCCATTTTGTAACCAACAACCCGATGGCCAAACTCCAGCTCGAAGCTTTCCTGCCCTATCGGCTGAATCGGGTCGCGGCCGCGGTCTCGCAGGAGTTCCGCTCCGTCTATGGCCCGCACCATGACCTGACGATCCCGGAATGGCGGGTTCTGGCAACTTTGGGGCAGTTCGAGGCCATGAGCGCCAAGGCGATCGGCCGGCACTCGGCCATGCACAAGACCAAGGTCAGCCGGGCAGTGCGGGCGCTGGAGGAGCGGCGCTGGCTCCGGCGCCGCCCGAGCGAGGAGGACCGGCGCGAGGAGGTCCTGACCCTCACGGTCCTGGGCGTGAGCGCCTACCGGCAGATCATCCCCAAGGCGCTCGCCTTCGAGCGCCGCCTGCTGGACCTACTCGGGCCAGAGGCCGAGTTCCTCCTGGAGGCGCTAACACGCCTCGAGATGATGGTTAAGGTGGCGGCAAAAGCCAGCGACGATAAGTCTTGATGTCGCGCCGTGCTGTCAGACCGCACGGCTATGGGTGCGCCCGGAGGCGCCGAGATATGCATCAAAGGCCGGGGCCACGCTCCTGACCAGGAAGCGGGCGTGCCTTTAGCCGATCGAGGAAAGTGACCCGGGCGCTCCCAGGGCTTGCCAGCTTGAAAGCCTACCCTTCTCTACCTCAATGGCGAGCACCTAGCCCCTCGCGCAAGGATCGGTCGCGGCGCAGCTCCACCACTTTAGCGGTACAGAAAGCCCATTCGGGCTGTGCCTGGTTGATTTGACCGCTTTGAACCACATGACCCCAATGAGGATGGAGGCGTGTGTCATGGCCGAAGTGCGGGTTGGCGTGAAGGTCTCCGACGATCGGCAGACGGTAGCGATCGAGATCGGTTCGACGGCAGGCCCGTCTCACCCGGTCGGGCTTGACCTCAACCAGCTGACGAAGCTGATCCAGTTGCTGGGCCAGGCGAGGTCCCGCATGGTCGAGGGCTCACAGAAACTTCCGCTCGATGGAAAGGCCGTGGAAACCGTAATCGAGCCACCCTGGTATGTGCAGGTCGCAAGCATTGACGGCTCGCTGCTCGCATTCGACCACCCATCTTACGGCCCCCTCGCTTTCGCGATTCCCAGGGAGGATGTTGTCGGGATCGTGCGGATCCTGAACGAACATCTTACGCTTCCAGCTGGGCATCCGGATAAGCCAAGCTAGGTTTTTCGAAGACTTCTATCGGCAAGTGCATTCCATTCTGCTTTCGGCGGACTCCAGTCTCAGAGTCCCGATGGTGCTGCTTCCGAAGCTAAATGCGTCTGGGATGCGAGCCGTATGGGAGCATTTACAGCACCATAACCTCTATAGTTGCGCCTCTCCACGATCTCGAAGAAGAAACCGCCAGCCAGTGTTTTGGTGTAGGCCTGGAAGTACTCGTCCTGCCCTTCACGGTCATAAAGGATGTTGGCTTCACGCAGTCGCCCCACATCGTCTGCGGAGAGATCGGTCCGCACCTCGAGATCGTCGTAATAGTTCTCCGGAATCGGCAGGAGATCGACGCCGTTTGCCTTGAGGTGTTCGACGGTCGCAAAGATGTTGCTGGTTGAAAGCGCGATGTGTTGAACTCCCGACCCGAAGAGCTCATTCAGAAACCGTGACGACAGGGTACGCTGGCTTTGGGAGGCATTGAGAATCAGGCGCAGCGAGCCATCGCGGGTCTCGATAGCCTGGCTTTGCACGACGCCACCTGGGTCAATCACCGCTTGAACCGGCGTTTTCCTGACATCAAGGAGCGATGTGTAGAACAGAAGCCAGGTCAGCATCTCCTCATAGTGCATCGATTGCGAGATATGATCGACGAAGTTCAAACCGCTTCCGGTAAAGTCGTCAGTATCGACTGGTTCGAAGTCTATGTCCCAGTGTCGGTGAAGCCCAGCCTTCTCATCCACGAAGTAGAGAAGGCTCCCGCCAAGCCCTCGAACGGCAGGAATATTCATCTCGCCGGGCCCGACCGGCTGCTGGAAGGGCTGATCCAGGAGCGTCACGGCACGGTCCACAGTTCCCAGAGCGTCATCGACGCGCAGAGCAAGAGCGCAGACGGCGGTGCCATGTGTGATGTTGAAGGAATGGGCGAAGCCCTCCTTGTCCGCATTCACGACGATGTTGATGTCCCCCTGACGCCAGCGGGTTACAGCTTTCGAGCGGTGAAGGCCGGCTCTTCGGAAGCCAAGTCCACTCAAGGTCCGCTCCAGTCCATCGATGCTCCGCTCGTCCGCGGCGAACTCGACGAAATCCACACCGGAGCACATGGCCTTGGGTGGGAGAGCCTGACTTCCAGGAAAAGCCACCCCTGTTCGCGTATAAAGCTCATCAAGCATGACAATGAGCGAACGCTGCCCATCGATAGCGACGCTGCGCGCAGATCCTGCGCGAAAGCGGTCGTTGAAGATCTCCAGGGACAGCAGTCCGTCGAATCCTGTTGCCTGCAGCGCGTCCATGAAGTCGTCGATCGCCAGATCGCCCTGTCCTGGGAAGCAACGGTAGTGTCGGCTCCAGGACAGGTAATCCATATCGAGCCTCGGTGCGTCGGCCATTTGCACGAGGAAGATCTTGTCTGGTGGGATGGCGCGGATCGCCGATAGATCTGTTCCCCGCGCCAGCACATGGAAGGAGTCGAGCACGAGCCCGACCGCAGGGTGGTTCGCGCGCCGCACGACTTCCCAAGAATCGCGATAATCGTGAATGTGGCGCCCCCAGGAGAGGGCCTCGAAGGCGACGCTTATGCCGCGTTTGGCGGCACGTTCGCCGAGCTCATGAAAATCCGCAGCGGCCCGTTCGATCCCGCCAAGCGAGTCCGGTGAGACGTTGCTGCACACCATCAGGAGATCGCAGCCCAGTTCTTCCATCACGTCGAACTTGCGCTCGGCTCGGGCGAACACCTTGGATCGCTGCGGCTCGGGCATGCCCTCGAAATCACGGAAGGGCTGAAAGGTAACGGTTTCGAGCCCGAGGCCTTCGATCATGCGTCGCGCTTCGGCAGGCGCGCCGTTGAATGAGAGGAGATCGTTCTCGAAGATCTCCACGCCCTTAAATTGCGCAGCCGCTATGGCTTCGACCTTCTCAGTCAGGGTTCCACTCAGGCAGACGGTGGCGATGGCTTTTCGCATGCTCGTCGATCCATTTCCTCTTGCATGTAAGGGAGCGTGTTTCCGATCCGGCCCGCTCCTTCTGTCGTCAGCTGATAGTTCCCGTAGCAAGCGCGTGCTCGACCCCACCGGCAACGTGGCGCGTCAGCACTTCGCAGGCGCGCGTTGCGTTCCGCTCCAGGGCACATTCCAGAAGTTCGGCATGTTCGTTGGCGGCGATGTCGCCGCGATAGCTTAGGGCGATCATCTGATAGCGCAGATACTTGTCGAAGACCGCGGCGTGGTTGTCGATCAGCATCTTCGACCCGCAGGCGGAGATGAGCGCCTGGTGGAACTGCCAGTCGTAACGCTTCCATTCTTCGGTATGGGATCTATCCCCTTGAGCCATCCGCTCTTCCATCCGGGCGAGACGATGGTGGGCGGCCACGATGCGGCCCTCCCATTCCATATCACCGACCCGGAACGACTGCTCCAGCGCCCGACCCTCGAGAAGCTGCCGAAGCGCGGCGATCTCCCGCAAATTCGCGATCGAGACAGGCGCCACCTCAAACCCCTTCTGACCCTCGGCAACCACGAGTCGCTCGGAATGGAGACGGTTGAGGATCTCTCGGAGCGTGCTGACACTAGCGCCGTAATCCTCCTTCAGGCGCTCGAGCTTCAACTTCTTGCCAGGGAGAAGCCGGCCGAACACGATGTCGGACCGAATCTTCTGATAGGCATTTTCCCCAACCGTCGAAGGCTGAGGCAACACGTGCACGTCGTCGCTCATTTCAGCACTCCCCTTTTCAGCGTATAAGCCACGCATCCGTTCACATGCTGGGTGAGCACCGCGCACGCCTTGTCAGCATTGCGCGTCATGGCGCAATCCAGGAGAATTCTATGCTCTTCGGCGGCGATCTCTCCGCGAAACACTACTGCCACCATTTGATATCGCAGATACTGATCGAACACGCCGGCGTAGAGATCGAGCAAGGTTTGGGAGCCGCAGGCCTCGATTAAGGACTGGTGGAACTCGCGGTCATAGCGTTTCCAGAGTTCGGGTCCCTCCTGATCTCCGGTCATCATCCGCCGCTCCATGAACGCCAGCTTGTGATGGGCGGCCACGACGCGGCTCTCCCACTCAAGGTCGCCAGTTGCAAAGGAGAGAGGAAGCGCATGGGTCTCAAGGAGCAGCCGCATCGCCGCCACATCCTCAAATCCCGCAGGCGATACGGAAGCGACCCGGAAGCCTCGCTGGCCCTCGGCGATGACGAGACCCTCTGACGAGAGCCGGCTGAGGATCTCCCTCAGGGTGCTGACGCTCGCACCATAATCGCTCGCCAACCGATCCAACCGGAGGCGCGCTCCAGGGGCCAGACGACCGAATACAATATCGGCCCGAATTCGGTCGTGGGCGCGATCTGCAATGGACGTTGCCAGAAGCTCGATGCTCATCGGGCTACCCTTGGTTCATGGCTTGACATCAATGGACTCTCACAGAGCTGCTCCAACTTAAAGGATGGCCCTAATTCGTATGTTGAAAGATAAAATATCAGATGATTTTGATAATGCCTATTGATTTAATAATTATCCGAGCTGATAGTGCCACCAAGACGCAGACCAATGCGCAGTAACTTGAAGGAGAGGAAACAATGGGATTTGATATCAATCGGCGCGTCCTGATGGCTGCAGGTGCTGCCCTTCTGGCATGGGGCGCGGCTGGGCCAGCCGCCGCACAAGCACCAACGAACCTGAGATTCTCGGCTGTCTTCTCGGAGCAGGACATCCGAGCGAACATGATGAAGCAGCTCGGCGAGGCGGTGAAGGCGCAGGGCTTCAACCTCCAGCCTTATTACGGCGGCACTCTGTTCAAGCAGGGCACCGAGCTCGTCGCCATGCAGCGCGGCAACCTCGAGATGGGCAACATCGCCCCGCAGGACATCTCGAACCAGATTCCGGAATGGTCCATCGTCACCTCGGCCTATTTGTTCCGCGATGCCGACCACCTGAAGAAGGTGTTTGCCAGCGATGTGGGCCAGCAGCTTAAGAAGATGGCCTCGGAAAAGCTCGGCATCCACATCCTCGGCCCTACCTATTTCGGTGCCCGGCATGTGGGCCTCAAGCCCAACAAGAAGATTACCAAGCCTGAGGATCTTGCCGGCATCAAGCTGCGCATGCCCGGCGGCGACGCCTGGCAGTTCCTCGGTCAGTCCCTAGGCGCGAACCCGACACCGATGGCCTATGCTGAGGTCTATACGGGGCTGCAGACGGGCGCCATCGACGGCCAGGACAACCCGCTGCCGAACGTGCAGAACATGAAGTTCTACGAGGTGATGTCGCAGATCGCGCTGACCTCCCACCTCGTCGGCTTTGACGTTCTGGCCGTGTCCAACAAGGTCTGGGACTCCCTGTCGCCAGAGAAGAAGGCTGCCTTCCAGGCGGCCGCCGACAAGGCGATCGAGTGGAGCACGCAGGAGCACTTGAAGCAGGAGACGCAGCTCGCGACCTTCTTTAAGGAGAAAGGCCTCGAGGTCTATACGCCCGACCTGAAGGCCTTCCGCGAATTCGCGCAGAAGAAGTACCTGGCATCCGATCTGGCGAAGAGCTGGCCGGCCGGCATGGTCGACAAGATCAACGCAATGTAAAGCCTGAACTCGGCCGCTAGGATATCCCATTCTGGCGGCCGAGCTTTGACGATTGTTCAGCGCCTTCTCGCGAAGGGAACGCCTCTCATGACCTCATCATCGCGAGCGACCGGCTCGTGGCTCGCCCGGCGCGCGGAGAACATCGCAGCCGCCATGCTGGCCGCAATGTTCGCTGCCTTCCTCCTGCAGATCGCCTTCCGGTATCTCCTGGGCCTTCCAATCGGATGGACGCACGAGATCAGTGTCGTCCTCTGGCTCTGGCTCGTCCTGTGGGGCGCGGCCTTCGTCGTCAGCGAACGTGAGGAAATCCGCTTCGACATCATCTATGGGGCTGTCGGTCCTGGACCTCGGCGAGTGATGGCGCTCATCAGCGCATTCGCCGTGATCGCACTCTACGCCATCTCGCTCCCGGCCATCGTTGACTACGTCACCTTCATGAAGGTGGAGAGGACAAGTTACCTCAAGATCAGGTTCGACTGGCTGTTCTCGATCTACATCGTCTTCGCCATCGCCACCATTATTCGCTACATCTGGATCGCTTGGCAGGCCATGCGGGGCGTGGCGCCGGATGAATTCGATCCCACCAAAGCGAGCTCCGGCGTATGAACCTGACCAGCCCCTTTTCGATCTCGCTCGTCGCGATCACCGCCCTCGCCTTTCTCGGCCTGCCGATCGGTCATGCAATGATCGCCGGCTCGATCCTTTACCTGCTCCTGGCGGGGCTGGACATGGGAACGGCCGCAGAGCAGCTGCTCAACGGCATGTACTCCAACTACGTCATTCTGTCGGTTCCGCTGTTCATTCTCGCCGCCGAGTTCATGAACATCGGCAGCATGACGGACCGCCTCATGGCGTTCTGCAATGCCCTGGTGGGCCGCTTCCGCGGCGGCCTCGCCCAGGTCAACATCCTGCAGAGCATCATCTTCGCCGGGATGTCCGGCTCAGCCATTGCCGATGCCGCCGGTACGGGACGCATGATGCAGGCCATGATGACCCGCGACGGTCGGTATCCGGGAAGTTACGCCGCTGCGCTGACAGCTGTCTCATCGGTGATCGGACCGATCATCCCGCCATCCATTCCGATGGTGCTCTACGCTCTCGTCTCTGACGCCTCGATCGGCTTTCTCTTCCTGGGTGGCGTCGTCCCGGGCCTGCTGATGGCCCTGAGCCAGATGATCATCGTTGCGATGAATGCGCGGCAGAGGAACTTCCCCGTCGAGAAGCCGGTCCCCTTGCGCAAGATTCCGCGGATCACCTGGGAGGCCTTCCCGTCCCTCATGATGCCTGTCGTCCTTCTTGGCGGCATCTACAGCGGCGTAATGACTCCGACAGAGGCCGCAGCTGTCGCGGCCGGTTACGCGCTTCTCATATCGGCGGGGCTTTATCGCAGCGTGAGCTGGCGCGACTTCTACAATGCGCTTGCCGTCAGCGCCAGGACGACGGCCTCCATCGGCATGTTGATCGCCGGCGCGCTCGTGTTCAACTATGTCATCACGGTCGAGAACATTCCGGAAGGCGTGAAGGCGCTGCTGGCAGGGTGGGACTTATCTCCCGTTGGCTTCTTGATCTTCGTGAATGTCCTGCTGCTGCTTTTGGGCTGTGTGCTGGAGGGAACGGCGATCCTGCTGATCGTGGTGCCGGTCTTCATCCCGACAGCCCAGGCGCTGGGCATTGACCTCGTGCATTTCGGCGTGGTGGTGGTCGTCAACATCATGATCGGCCTCATCACGCCGCCCTATGGGCTGCTCCTGTTCATCATGGCGAACATCTCCGGAGAGCCGTTGCGCGACATCGTCCGCGACTCGCTTCCCTTCCTGTTCGCCATGATCGTCGCATTGGGGATCATGACCTTCGTTCCCGAAACCGTGCTCTGGCTGCCGCGCCTCTTTGGCTACCAGGGATGAGCCTGCTCCCTTTCGGAGACGGATACCAATGAGCAAGCCGATTTATATTCTCAACGGCCCGAACCTCAATCGATTGGGGACCCGGGAGCCGCAGATCTACGGTCGCACAACCTTGGCCGAAGTCGAGGCCATGTGCCGGGAGGCGGCATCAGGGTACTCGATCGTCTTCAGACAGTCGAACCGCGAGTACGAAATCATCGACTGGGTGCATGAGGCGATCGACGAGGGTGGCGGCATCATTATCAATCCGGCGGCCTTCACCTTCACCTCCATGGCGATCATGGATGCCCTGAAGATGTTTCCAGGCCCGATGATCGAGCTGCACATCTCGAACATCCACAAGCGCGAACCGATCTATCACAAATCCTATATTTCCCCGATTGCGACAGCCGTCATTGCAGGCCTTGGCACCGATGGATATCCGGTAGCCGTGCGCGCCATGATCGGCATGCTACGGGCAAAGACCTGACATTTATGGCAAGCTCCACTTCATACGAGCCATGTTCCCGAACCGGTGAAGCCGCAAGTTCGCGGCGCCATCAGTCCGTCCTCGTCGGATTGGTCGGCACCGGCATTCAGGCTTCCCGAACGCCTGCCCTCCACGAGCAGGAGGGAGCCGAGCAGGGCTTGCTCTATGTCTACAAGCTGATCGACCTAGAGGCGCTCGGCCTCAATGCAGGCGCACTACCGGAGATCCTCACGGCCGCCCAACGCTTTGGCTTTGCCGGGCTCAACATCACACATCCATGCAAGCAGGCCGTGATCCCCCTTCTCGACGAGTTGTCGCCGGAAGCGGCGGCTCTCGGGGCCGTGAACACGGTCGTGCTGAAAGACGGCCGTCGCGTTGGACACAATACCGATTGGTGGGGCTTTGCCGAGAGCTTCCGGCGTGAATTGTCCGACGTGCGCTGCGATCGGGTCGTTCAATTCGGCGCCGGGGGCGCTGGCGCTGCAGTTGCACATGCCCTTCTCACGCTTGGGGCAGGTGAAGTTATCATCATCGACACGAATGAAACCCGTGCCGCAGATCTGGTTGCCGCCCTACGGGAACGGTTCGGTGAAGGCCGCGCGTCTGTCAGTTCTTCGGTCGCTGATGCAATGGCTGGAGCTGACGGCATGGTCAACACCACACCGCTCGGCATGGAGAAATATCCCGGTATGGCGGTACCCGCTAACCTACTGCGCCCCGAACTGTGGGTTGCCGATATCGTCTACTTCCCTCTGGAGACGGAGCTGCTGCGCCAAGCCCGCGCCTGTGGCTGCCGTACCATGTCGGGTGGCGGCATGGCCGTCTTTCAAGCCGTCGGCGCTTTCCAGCTCTTCACAGGTTTAGACCCAGATGCAGGACGGATGCTCCGGCACTTCACCGAGATGTAACCTGTAGGGGCAATGGCACATACCGGTCTATCACTGGGTCAACGTCAGGAACAAGCTTCAGCAGACTGAAGATCCTGGACCGAGCAGTTGTGAATGTTAGGTTTCTCGGTATCCGGATCAGCCTTTGCAGGCAACGAGCGTCGCTCCGGAACCATAAGACCGGCTCCACGGCAATTAGATAGATTAGCTGCCTTTCGCTTGCATGCGCTGACCTGCAACCAGTGCGAACGAGACAATTGCCAGTAATGAGCAGATCGTCATGATCACGATCAGCGGCCAGACTGTCGAAGTGAGTGCGGCGCCAACGATGGGAGCGACAAGCGCGCCAAAACCAATCTGGAAGCTTCCCGACAAGCCTGAAGCGGCGCCCGCGAGATCCGGTCTTACGCTTACAGCACCCGCAATGCCGCTCGGCAGCACTAGCCCGTTCGCCACGCCGATGAAAAGCATTGGCCCGAACAGAGCGACCGGGTACAGGAAGCCTGAAGCGATCAAGAAAGCCATGCCCGCGATACTGATGAGCGACAGGAGCGTGCCTGCCAGGATCATCCGGTTCGGCCCCATCGTGCCTGCTATGCGGCCCGTGGCAAAGTTGCCGAGGATGTAGCCGCACGGCACCATGGCAAAATAGAACCCGTACTCCGCTGGGCTGCGCCCCAGTAGCTCGATCATCACATACGGAGCGCCCGCCAAGAAAGCGAAGAACATGGCCGATACGAAGCTGGTCACCAGTGTGTAGCCCCAGAACTGGCGGGACCGAAAGAGGCTCGAGTAGCCCTGCAGGAGTTCGTGGGCAGTCTCCCCTGAGGCACGATTGTGGTTTGTTTCGCTGAGCCCCGAATAGGCAAAAAAGAGCGCGAGCCCACCGAATCCCATCAGAAAAGCGAACGAGGCGCGCCATCCGAAAAACGTTTCGAGCAAACCACCTATGGTTGGTGCGATCATGGGAGCGACTGCCATTCCCATGGTGACATAGGCAATCATGCTGGCCACCTGATTGCGCCCGAAGAGATCACGCACGATGGCGCGGCTCAGGGTAATGCCTGCGCAGCCTCCAATTGCCTGCACGATGCGACCGAAGATCAGGACGCCGATGCTCTGAGACAACAGGCAGATGGCAGAGCCCACCACAAAAGTGAGAAGCCCGATCAGAAGCACGGGGCGACGACCAAATCTGTCGGATAGGGGCCCGATGATCAGCTGTCCCAAGGCCATCGCGCCGAGATAGAGCGACAGGGTAAGCTGAATGGTGGTGAAATCGACGCCAAGCGCCCGCGCCATTCCGGGCATTGAGGGCAGGTACATATTGATGCCCAATGGGCTCACAGCAGACACAGCGATGAGAAGCGCAATAAAGCCAGGCTTCACAGCGGGCTGAGCCACTGCGGCAGTGGTATCGTTCATAACTTGTAGATCGCTTTCGACATTGCCCATAGCCAGCTTGGCAGATGGGGCATTCATATTGCACAAGCTAGATCGGATGTAAGGTCATGACAGTGCTTGGTCTCTTCAGTAGGCACAAGACAGTTATGCGCTCACCTCAACGGTCAACGGGTGAGGTGCAAAGGGCTATAGTCGCCATGCAAGCCCGGCGCCGCTTAGGGACTATGTAACGGGTATATACCGGTAATCCCGCATCAAATCCTATGGTCTGGCGAGACGGATGGGATCACGGGGCTCTGGTCGACGGTCCTGCCACTCGACAAAGATTGGGGTGGAAGGCTTGTTGGACCGCTCGCGAGACGTTTCTCCAGCGCAGCAACCTGCCGCGCCAAGTTATCGATGGCGGCTTTGAGAGCAAGGACGTCGGCTGCATCCGGAATGGTCGACATCGTGGCTGCCGCCCGAGAGCTAGTCGGCTCGACCCGGCCATCACCGGGTTCGTCTGCAAGAGAAGGCTCCAGCCTTTCCTTCCGAGGCGACAAAAGACGGCGGAACGCCTGCCAGATCAGCCAGAGGACGCACGCAGCCAAAAAGAGTGTTAGCAACACCGCAGGCAGATTGTCGAACATGGCTGCTGTCATCCCTGTGTGTGTTGATGAAGGTACGAGGCAATGCCACAGCAACGCTCATCGTTCCGGAACCTGGGCCATCAGACTTGCGCTGCCTTCACGAAGGCGATCTCCTGCGCCTCCTGTGATCTGCCTATGACGAAGGCAACCAAGCTGAAGCGTTTAAGTATGGCTATTATGTCTGCATGCCGGCCGATCCTACTCTGCGGGATCATCTCAGCCAGGCGTCGTGCTGCGCCGTCACGTTCCTACCGATACTGAAGGGAACAATCGACTGTCACGTGCCTTGCGATAGCGGGCTTCACAGGGCCGGAAGTCGCATTCATTGCCAGCCACTCATTGAAGGATGTCAAGGCTATCCTGGCTTCCCACTATTTAGCGGCATGATAAACTTGCGGGAACTGCAATGCGCAACCGCGAAAGGGAAAAGAGAACCAAGTCTGTAAAGCGGCCCGCACCGCTCCAAATTCGAACCAGCGTATTTTAGAATAATTCTTGATTTTCTTGCGGAATTTGGTGGGTGATGTAGGGCTCGAACCTACGACCCGCTGATTAAGAGTCAGCTGCTCTACCAACTGAGCTAATCACCCGTCGCCGAAGCGAATTCAGCGGCGCGATGTCCGCTGAAGAGGCCGTGCGTTTAACAAACGGCTTGCTCCCTGTCTAGCCCTTCAAGCAAGGTTTTCTGCCTAGAGGCGGATTTTCTATGAGCGAGGCGAGACTGAGCTTTACTCCATTGTGCAGCGTCGAGCCAATCTCGCCAAGCCTATGAAAGGCGCGTCTACCAGAGCGATTGCCTCGAACCCTCAAGCTTGAGGGTTCGAGGCTCGGGTAAGACCCGAGCAAAAAGGCTCGCCGGGCGGGCCTTTCCGTCTGATTATTCAGCTGCGTGCTGGGCGTGCAGGCGGGCGCCCCGGCTCATGAGCTTGTTGAGGGCTCCGAGATAGGCTTGGGCGGAGGCGACCAGGGTGTCGGGGTCGGCGGCGCGGGAGGTCACGCTGCGGTCGTCGGCCGAGAGGCGCACAGAGACCTCGGCCTGGGCGTCCGTGCCCTCGGTGACTGCATGCACCTGGTAGAGCTCCAGCACCGCTTCGTGAGGCACCAGGGCCTTGATGACGTTGAAGGTGGCATCCACCGGGCCATTGCCCTCCTGCTCCTCCACGACGATCCGGTCATCGACCTGGAGCCGCATGGTGGCTCGCTGCGGCCCCCGAGTTCCGGCCACGATATGGAGCGAGACCAGCTTGATGCGGTCATGCGCCATGGCGATGTTCTGATCGACCAGGGCCTCGATGTCCTCGTCATAGACGTGCTTCTTGCGGTCGGCGAGTTCCTTGAACCGCTCGAAGGCATCCTGGAACTGGTTGTCGGAGAGACTGTAGCCCAACTCCTCCAGCTTGTTGCGGAAGGCCGCGCGGCCGGAATGCTTGCCCATGACCAGGGAGGTCTTGGACACACCGACGCTCTCGGGCGTCATGATCTCGTAGGTCTGGGCGTTCTTGAGCATGCCGTCCTGATGGATACCGCTCTCATGCGCAAAAGCGTTCCGGCCGACGATGGCCTTGTTGTACTGCACCGGGAACGAGGTGGCGGCGGATGCGAGCTTCGAGGCGCGGGTCAGCATGGTGGCTTCGATGCCGGTGTCGTAGGGCAGCACGTCGCCGCGGGTCTTGATCGCCATGACGATCTCTTCCAGGGCCGCATTGCCGGCGCGCTCGCCAATGCCATTGAGGGTGCACTCGATCTGCCGTGCGCCTCCCTCCAGCGCCGCCAGGGAATTGGCGACCGCGAGGCCCAGATCGTTGTGGCAATGGGCGGAGAAGATCGCCTTGTCGGCGTTCGGCACGCGCTCGCGCACCGCACGGAACATGGCGCGGTATTCGTCGGGCGTGGCATAGCCCACCGTGTCCGGCAGGTTGATGGTAGTGGCGCCGGCCTTGATAGCGGCTTCCACACAGCGGCACAGATACTCGATCGGGGTGCGGGTGGCGTCCATGGCGGACCACTCGATGTCCTCGATCAGGTTGCGCGCCTGGGTCACCGTCGTGGTGATGATCTCCAGCACCTCCTCCTCCGACTTGCGCATCTGATGCGCCAGGTGGATCGGCGAGGTGGACACGAAGGTGTGGATGCGCGGCCGCGCCGCATGGCGCACGGCCTCGCCGGCGCGGGCGATATCGGCCGAGATGGCGCGGGCGAGGCCGGCGACGGTCGCCCGCTTCACCCGCTTGGCGATCAAGGCGACGGCCTCGAAGTCGCCGTTCGATGCGATGGGGAAGCCTGCCTCGATGATGTCGACGCCCATGGTGTCGAGCAGTTCCGCAACCTCGAGCTTCTCCTCCAGGGTCATGGTGGCGCCGGGGCATTGTTCGCCATCGCGCAGGGTGGTGTCGAAGATCAGAACGCGGTCCTTGGAAGAGCCGGATACGGAAGCGGTCATCAGTCTAGTCCTTCTCGGAGGGAAGAGCCTTAGGGCTCAAGGTTGTTCCTGCTGTTTCAGAACCCCTGAGAGCCCAGGCGGCAACGCCCAGACGACCCTCAGGGGCAGCTAAGGAGAAGGAGGCCAAGAAGACGCGCACGACCGGCCGCGGAAGCGGTGCCGTTCATCCTTGCGCTGGGGGAGCCGATGATCATCGCTGCCCAAATCCTCCTCGGCCGCGGGCTTTAAGCCGCGAACAACGGGCTCGTTTGTAACGGCGCTCCACTCGAATGGCAAGCTGTTGAAACAAATGAAAAGAGAAGCCTCGACTATTGGATGGGTTATGACACGAAGCGCGACAGGGCTGGTCTCCCGGGAAAGCGCCCTAGAACAGACGAAGCTTGGCCTTTATTCCTCGCTCGCGAGTTCCATCGAGGAGATACACTCATGAAGATCGTCACCCCCGCCGTATTCCGGATCGGCGCTCTCGCGCTGGCCGCCTGCAATCAGACCGCCTCGGCGCCTGCCAGCACTGGCATCATGACCAGCAGCTCCGGCACCGGCTGCAATGGCGAAGTCAGCCGTTACCGCGCCGTCATGAGCAATGACCTGGCCATGGGGCATGTGAACCAATCCGTCTACAACCGAGTGGATCGGGAAATCGCACAGGCCGAGACAGCCTGTGCTGCTGGGCGCGATGCAGAAGCTGTGCGGATGGTCAACGCCACGAAGGCGCGCCACGGCTATCTCTGATCGAAAACCCAGCCGAAGAAGGATTGCAGGAAGAGCGGCATCCGCTCGGGGTCGATGTCCTCTGGCCCGCGGATGATGCGCACGTCCTGCAGTTCGGGCTCGTGCTGCCGGGCGATATTGGCGCGGATCTTAGCCGCGCCCTCCTCCGCCGTCACGGGCAGGGTCACCATGCGTAGGAGGGCGATGGTCGGCCAGCGCTGGACGATGATCCATTCGTCATCCACATGGTAGTCGCCCTCCTGCAAGCCCGTCTCCTCCGCAAGCTCTCGGGTGAGGCTGGTGGCAAGGTCGACAGTGCCGTCTGGCCTCAGGTCGGAAGGATCCGGCGTACCAGCCGCGAAGTAGACGCGGCCCGCATTTGTCGTCCCGTTCCCCATCAAGCCGCAGATGAAAGCGCCATCAGACCCGCGCAGCGCCCCCATGGCAAAGCCGTTGGCGATGGCTGGATCGGGATAGCCCTTGTCGATCCAGGCGACGAAGTCGGCGTAGTCGACCTCGAAATAGGTGTTGCGACACAGGTCCCGCTCGACGACCACGTCCTGCAACAGCAGCACGCGCCCGTTGAACATCTGCGGCTTGCCCGCCGTGCGTCGCTTCCAGTTCTCCTCGATGAAAGCTCTGTTCTGGTTGGGCCAAGCCCAATCCAACGGACGGCAGCACGCTTCGACGCGGGAGACACGCCTGATCTCGATCTCGCGGCTCACGCCAAAATCTCGCCGCGGCTTACCATCACGGCGCCACCACCGATCTCGGCGGATGCGAGCGCGCCATCCTTGATCACCATCTGCAGACGAATCTCGCTTGGGCGGCCCATCTCCACGCCCTGCTCGATGACGATGTTGTGCTCGCCATCACCCAGCGGCTCGCATTGCATGAGGGCGCCCGCAAACGCGGCTGCAGCCGAACCGGTCGCAGGGTCCTCGGCGATGCCCATGCCGGGCCCGAACATGCGGGCGCGAAACCGCAAGCCCTCTTCATCGGGAATGCGGGCATAGACGTAGGCCGAAGGATGATCGCTGTCGCCGAACACCTTGTCGAAAGCCTCACCTTGCGGCTTGGAGCGTGCCAGCGCCTCAAGAGAGGAGACGGGTACGAGATCATAAGCCACCCCTGCCGAATGGCGGCTCGGCATGTGCTGATCGAAGCCGATCTCCGTCGGGTCGAGCCCGAGGGACCAGGCGCAATCCTTGCTCTCCTTGCCCTCGCCCCACACAAATGGCAGACGCGGCAGACGGAAACGCGCCGTACCGCTTACCTCATCCTTCACCTCGACGGCGCAGGGCACAATGCCGACCTGCTCCTTGAGCCCGAAGGCCACCGCACCGGGCAGGCCATCCTGGTCGAGCAGCGCCAGGAGCACGGCGGTTCCCACTGTCGGGTGGCCGGCAAAAGGCAATTCGCGAGCCGGCGTGAAGATTCGGATGTCGGCGCGCTGGCGCGGCTCGGAAGCCGGAAAGACGAAGACCGTCTCGGAGAGGTTGAATTCCTTTGTGATCCGCTGCATCGCCGCGGTGTCGAGTCCCTCGGCGTCAAGCACGACGGCAAGAGGATTTCCGGCGAAGCGCTCGCCCGTGAAGACATCGAGAGTGACAAAGCGGCGGGGCATGCGGATCAAACCTCTTCAACGTCGAAGCGACGGGTGGGCGAGACGAATTCATCCTGCGCCGCAATGGTCAGGATCTCGCGGGAGCCTGCCTCTTCCGTGCGCTTGAGCAAGCCGTAGACAGAGGCAGAGGCTTCGGCAAGGGCCGTCGGAGCGGAGCGTGAGCGTGCATAATGAACGAAAAAGAGCGCCGCGATGGCGTCCCCTGCCCCGTTGACGGACAGCGACAGCTTCGGCGTCCGCACGCGCCAGAAGCGCCCGTTCTCGCCGGCGATGAGATCCGCGCTGTCCGAGGGCGTTTCTTTCGTCTCGACGGATGTGACGAGAATGACCTTGGGGCCCATTCTGTGCACGATCGCGACGGCTTTCTTTACATCGTCGAGCGTCTGCGCCGCGACGCCAGACAGGTAATCCAGCTCGAACTGGTTCGGCGTGATGATGTCGGCGGCGGGCACCGCCTGCTCGCGCATGAATTCCGGAATGCCGGGACGCACGAACACGCCGCGACCCACATCGCCGATCACCGGGTCGCAGCAATAGAGGGCATCCGGGTTGAGGGACCGCACCCGCGCGACGGCGGACAGGATGGCGTTGCCGATATCGGCCGACCCCATATAGCCGGAGAGAACTCCGTCGCAGCGGTCGAGAACGCCGCGTTCGGCAATGCCCTCCACCAGATCCTCGATGGCGGGGCCATCGAACACGCGCCCCTTCCAGGAGCCGTAGCCGGTGTGGTTCGAGAACTGGACCGTATGGATGGGCCACACCTCGACGCCGAGGCGCTGCATCGGAAAGACCGCCGAGGCGTTGCCCACGTGACCGTAGGCGACATGGGATTGGATCGAGAGAACGTTCATGGCTCTTGCCCCCTTGAGTACGGGTTAGCGCAACGCGGGCCCTGCTTCAAATCGTGTGATGTGATCGTATTCATCACGGATGCGATTGGATCTATCTGACCCAACGAAAGTGCTTATATGCCCCCAACGACGAAGGAGCCGGATCGGATTCATGGATATCGAGTTTTGGAAGAACAGCGTTCTGGGGTTCGTGCAGACCCACCAAGCCTATACTCCCTTCGTACTCGGGCTGATGACCTTTGCCGAGTCGCTTGCCTTCGTGTCCCTGCTCCTGCCGACCATGACGATCCTGATCGCCGTGGGCTTCGTGCTTGCCGCAGCGGACATCCCTTTCTGGCAGGCCTGGGCCGGAGCCGTCTGCGGGGCCTTTTTGGGCAACTGGGTCTCCTATGCCATCGGCCAACGCTACAAGAAGGCGGCTTATGGGGTCTGGCCCTTGTCCCGCAATCCCAGGCTCATCGAACGAGGCGAGGACTTCTTCCAGCGCTTTGGCCCCTGGGCCGTATTCCTGGGACGCTTCTTCGGCCCTATTCGGGCGGTCATTGCCCTGATCGCCGGCATCTTCCTCATGCCGGGCGTGCTGTTCCAGGCCGCCAACCTGGCCTCGGCCTCCGTCTGGGCTTTCGTGATCCTCGCGCCCGGCGCGGGACTGGCGCAATACCTGCTGTGGTAGGGCGGCGCACCAGGGAACCTGCGGTCCGAGGGCTCATTAACCTCCATCGCCAAAGGAGGTCCTTATGGGCAAAGGCAAGATGAACGGCAACAACTCCGGTGAGAGCAAGAAGCACCTCGACGACCATACCCGCGGCTCGGGCGGCACGATGAAGAACCGCAAGGACCCTGGAAAGCAGGATAACAACAAGGCTCAGAACACGAAGAGCAACCAGCAGTAAGAGCTGACAGTTTTTCGTTTCGCCTATCCGCGATCCTCTCCATTTCCATAGGTCACAGCAGCATTTCGCGGTGTTATTGGCTTAGCTATAACATTGCGAAAAGCTGCTGTGACATTATCTTCACCTGACTCTTACACGGACCTTGCACCGACACCCCTGGCCTCGGAGGGTGCAAACCCGCTCGCGACAGGCTTGCCGGTTATCTGGTGGCCCTGTGTCTTGAGCTTTGCATCTCTGGTCTATTCCGTATTCTGGATGGCCGAGAGCTGGAGGGCGGCGCAGTCCCTGATCGGCCCCACGAAGGTCAATCATCTGGCGCAGGATCTCTGGTGCCTGATCCTGGTCCTTGGAAGCAGTTATGCCGTTTACCAGTTCTGCCGGCACCGCTCAGAAAGGCTGAGCCTCGTCCTCTGCCTTCTGGTGGCTGCGGCTGCCATGACATGGCACCGCGCGTAAGTCCTCAGACGGTCCTGAACCCATCGAGAGCGCCCGCCTCGATGCGCTCCCGGGTGTGTTCGTAGCCGATCTCGACCACTCTCTCGAAATGCTCCCAGCCTCTCAGCGGCACGTCGGCCAGCGGAGGATGGATGACGAGGGCTGCATGGGCGCGGGCCTTGAGCGTCTGGGCATCGCTGGAGATCGTGGCCGCCCGGTACAGCAGGCTGACGATATCCGGCGCCTGAGCCGAAAGACCGAGGAGCCGGCGCAGGAAGGGCGCCTTCTTCTCCTCCTCGCCCGCAGTGGTGAAAGCTACGTCCCGCGCCACATCGATGCCAAGGACCGGGCCTCTCTGCAGGTCGGCCATGATGTCTGCCGGCATGTTGTTCATCATGGCTCCGTCCACGAGCACGCCCTCCGGCTCGATGACCGGCGGCAGCAGACCGGGAATGGCAAGGCTCGCCCGCAAGGCGCGCCAGAGCGGGCCCTGACGATGCACATGGGCTGTGCCGGTTGTGAGATTCGACGACACGCAGAAGAACGGCAGCCAGAGATCTTCGATGTTCAGGTCGCCGAAATGCTCGAACAGTCGCGCATCGACCTTCTTGCCTCTCACCAACGCGATCAGCGGGAGCGTGTAGTCGTTCAGCGGCGGGTTCGTGACGAAGGCTTCCCGCATAAGGTCCTTGGCCTCGCCCAGCCCAATCTGGATGGCGGCCGTTGCCGCCATGACGGCGCCGATGCTGGTCCCTCCGACAAGGTCGACGGGAAAGCCGTATTCGCGCAGGGCCTGGATGGCCCCGAGATGAGCAAAGCCCCTGGCTCCTCCCCCGGCCAGCACCAGCCCGACGGCGCGCCCGCTCGAAGTACGGATGAGGCGCTGCAGATCGGCTGGGCTTTTCGCCCGCACATGAATCCGCTGGTCCACCGGAAGGCGGGCGAGCGACGGGTGGGCCGGCGTCGGGCGGGCGGCATCGGCCTTCTGCAGCAGCACGAGGTCATGACGTCGCCAGGACGACACGGCGCAAGTCAGCGCCTCCGCCTCGGGGACCAGGGGCTCGCCTGGGCAGGCCAGAAACATGACGTGGTCGGCGTGGCGGATGCAGCGCCCCGTCCAAGGCCCCGATGGCTTGGAGGCAACATAGATGACGCGCTCCCGACTGGCCTCGAAGCGGTAGAGCCAGTTCTCGTCCTCCTCGGACGGCATCGCATCGAGAAGATCGACCCTCGTCCCCTGGCTGCGCCGCATCTCCTCCAGGAAGGCGTGGGCGAAGTCGGCCACCGCCAAGCCCTGAGTGACTGGCACAATAGCGAAGGTGGTCGGCTTGAAGGTGACGGGACTGCTGCGGGTCGTTGCGCGAAGCCGGTCGGCGAGCAGCCGCGACAGGTAAACCATTACCGAGGGGCAGCGCTCCACGAGGCGCTCGAAGGCCTCCCGGGTCAGCTTGAGCAGCACCGAGTCCCGCAGGGCCGTCACGCTGGCCGAGCGGGGTGCGTTGGAGATCAGGGCCATTTCCCCGATCGTCTCCGGGGGGAAGATGCGGGCAACGCGCCTCTGCTCGCCGTGGCTGCCCTGGATGGACACCCCGAGCGCTCCTGACACGAGCATGTAGAGCGCGTCCGCTGGGTCGCCTTCCTGGAACAGGACCGCGCCACCCGGCAGAACAACCTGCTGGAGTTCCGCCTGGAGCTCAAGGCGCGTCACGGGATCGAGGCCCGCCCAAAGGGGCGCCTCGAATTCCGGGAGGTCTTCAGTCAGGATCGATGCACTCATGGGCTGGCGGATACTTGCTCTTCAGAGCCCACTAGCGGGAAACCAACAGGCTCGCAAATCCACATCCGGAGTAATGAAATATAGTAACAGACAGGCGAGGCAGGACCCTGCTCCTTACGGAACAAGGGTTTCTGCCGCCTCGCCCCGCCTGTCGGACTTAGTTCCGGCTCTTGTCGACCAGAGCCTTTTCCTTGATCCAGGGCATCATGTCACGCAGGCGGGAGCCGACATCCTCGATCGGATGGGCGGCATTGCGGGCGCGGGTGGCCTTGAACGAGGTCTGGTTGACCTTGTTCTCGAGCATCCAGTCGCGGGTGAACTTGCCGGACTGAATGTCTTCCAGAACGCGCTTCATCTCGGCCTTGGTCTCAGCCGTGATGATGCGCGGGCCTGTCACATACTCGCCGAACTCGGCGGTGTTGGAGATCGAGTAGTTCATGTTGGCGATGCCGCCCTCGTAGATGAGGTCGACGATGAGCTTTACCTCGTGGAGGCACTCGAAATAAGCCATCTCCGGGGCATAGCCCGCCTCGGTCAGGGTTTCGAAGCCGGCCTTGATCAGCTCGACGAGGCCGCCGCAGAGCACCACCTGCTCGCCGAAGAGGTCGGTCTCGCACTCTTCCTTGAATGAGGTCTCGATGATGCCGGCGCGGCCGCCGCCATTGGCGGAGGCATAGGAGAGCGCGATATCATGGGCATTGCCCGTGGCGTCCTGGTGGATCGCGATCAGCGTCGGCACGCCGCCGCCGCGCTGGTACTCGGAGCGCACCGTGTGGCCGGGCCCCTTAGGGGCGACCATGAGCACGTCGAGGTCCTTGCGGGGCTCGATGAGGTTGAAGTGGACGTTGAGGCCGTGGGCGAAGAGGAGCGCGGCTCCTTCCTTCATATTATCCTGAAGGTCGTTGCGGTAGATGTCGGCCTGCAGTTCGTCGGGGGTCAGCATCATGACCACGTCGGCCCACTTGGCGGCCTCGGCCACTTCCATGACCTTGATGCCGGCCTTCTCGGCCTTGGCAGCGGAAGGCGAGCCCTTGCGGAGCGCCACCACGATGTCCTTCACGCCGGAATCGCGCAGGTTCAGCGTATGGGCATGGCCCTGGCTGCCATAGCCGACGATGGCGACCTTCTTGCCCTTGATCAGGTTGATATCTGCGTCGCGATCGTAATAGACACGCATGGTCCTCAAGTCCCTTGTCTCAAAGGGGGCATCCCCCCAGGTTTACTGACGCTGCACCGCCGGATGGACTTGGCGCAACATTGAATTATCAGGCGCCGCTTTTAGCGAATAAAACTGCGCTGACAAGCTGTTGTTTGTAGCAAAACTACGATCCCTCCCTGCATCCTGTGCAGGGCAAACCCACTCTGCCCAAACGATCCAAGCCCGGAGAGTTCAAACCGCTCCCCCATGCTCTAGATTGGAATTTCATCTCTCGACCGATAAGGACGAAGCCGCATGCAGCGCCTTGCCACTCCCGACGAAGTCATATCGTTCTGGCGCGAAGCCGGCCCGGAGAAGTGGTTTTCGAAGGACAGCGCCTTCGATCAAGCCTGCCGTGACCGTTTCCTGCCCACCTATGAGGCCGCCGCTCGAGGCGATCTCAATGAATGGGAGCTCACCCCGGATGGGGCTCTCGCCGTCATTCTCCTCCTCGACCAGTTCCCCCGGAACATGTTCCGGGGAAAGCGCGAAACCTATAGGACCGACCCGGTTGCCCTCATGGCAGCAGACCGTGCCATCGAGCGGGGATACGACCACAAGGTGGAACCGCAGTTCCGCCGTTTCTTCTACTTGCCCTTCATGCACTCCGAATCCCTGGCAGATCAGGAACGCTCGGTGACCCTGAACGAAGCCCTCGGCGAAGAGGATTCGGTCAAGTATGCCCGCCACCACCACGACATCGTCGCCCGCTTCGGCCGTTTCCCCCACCGCAACGCCATCTTGGGTCGCGAGACGACACCAGAGGAGGATGCGTTCCTGAAGGAAAGCGACTTCAGGGGCTAAAACCTCACATCCCTTCCGCGCCCCGCGCCATGGCGGCGACGCCGGTGCGGGACACTTCCACGAGACCCACAGCCGTCATCAGCTTGATGAAACGCTCGACCTCGTCCGTCGTGCCGGTCAGTTCATAGACGAAGGACGTGAGCGTGGCATCGAGGGTGCGGGCGCCAAAAGCGGAGGCCAGCCGCATGGCCTCCACGCGATGATCGCCTTTGCCCACCACCTTCACGAGGCAGAGCTCGCGCTCCACAGCCTCGCCGGTGAGAGTAAGGTCGACCACACGATGCACCGGCACGAGGCGCTCGAGCTGGCTCTTGATCTGCTGGATGATGCTGTCGGTGCCCGTGGTCACGATGGTGATGCGCGAGATATGCGCCTCGTGCTCGGTTTCGGTGACGGTCAGGCTCTCGATGTTGTAGCCGCGACCCGAGAACAGGCCGGCGATGCGGGCGAGCACGCCGGGCTCGTTGTCGACAATGATGGCAAGCGTACGCCGGTGGGAGGGCTCGACGCGGGTCGCATCGGGATAGTGGGTCTTCATCTGGAGCATTGTCTGATTTCCCGAATGTCTTTCAAGCCTCAAGCCGCTTTGCGGTAGTTCTCAATGGCGTCCTCGTCCACCTCGTCGGCCGGGACGATCCACTCCTCCTTGAGCGCCGCCGAACGCCACTCCTGAAAGGCTGGCAGCGACAGGATCGCGTCCACATAGGCGCGCGTCGTAGCATCGAGGGCGATGGAATAGGTATCGAGGCGCGTCGCAAGCGGCGCATACATGGCGTCCGCCGCCGAGAAGGCGCCGAACAGGAATGGACCGCCCGCGCCAAACCGCTCACACGCCTCGCGCACGATCGCGCTGAAGCGATCGACATCCCGAGCCACCGCCTCGCCGCGATCTCTCGAGGCATATTTTTTGCCGAGATTCATGGGGCATGCGGAACGCAGCGCCGAGAACCCGGCATGCATCTCGGCTGCCACCGAGCGCGCCATCGCGCGCGCCTTGCTGTCCGCGGGCCATACGGGAACACTATAGGCTTCGCCGACATGCTCCATGATAGAGATGCTCTCCCACACGGTCACATCGCCATCGATCAGGATCGGCACCTTGCCGGCAGGCGAGTGCTTAAGCACCATCTCCTTGGTGTCCGGAAGATCGAGCGGAATCGTGATCTCGTCGAAGGCCACCCCAAGCTGCTTCATCAGCAACCAGGGCCGCAGCGACCAGGACGAGTAGCACTTGTTGGCGATGACGAGGGTGGGCATCTTCATGCTCCTTTCCCCTCTCCCGAGTGGGAGAGGGGCCAGGGGTGAGGGAGAGAGGCTGCAGGAGGCACCGCAGCCTCTGCGATCCTCAACAGAACAGATTCAAGATCGTTCATCACATCATAATTTGTGAAGCGAATGACCTTGAATCCGTGGTGCTCGATCTCTTTCGTGCGGCGACTATCATACTCTGCGTACCACTCATGCTGCTTTCCATCGATCTCGACAATCAGCTTTCGCTCCACGCATAGAAAATCAACGGTGTAGTTGAGGAAGGGAACCTGCCGCCTGAACTTGAGGCGATGGAAGCGACGCCCACGGAGAGCCTGCCACAGCACATCTTCCGCAGACGTGAGGGTCTTGCGGAGGTTGCGCGCAAATTGGCGTGGTTCTCTAGTCATAAAACGGCATTCCCTCACCCCTGCCCCTCTCCCACCCGGGAGAGGGGTTCTTAATCAGACAAGCATCTTGCCCTTCTCGTCGATCACGGAGCCGATATCGGCTCCCGTCTCGCCGAGATAGTCGTTGAGCAGCATTTCGTTATGCGCCTTGCCCGACGGGATCATCGGGAAGCAGTTCTCGGTCTTGTCGACAAGGCAGTCGAAGATGACCGGGCGGTTCACGTTGATCATCTCCAGGATCTTCGCATCGAGATCGCCCGGCTTGTCGCAGCGGATGCCGACGCCGCCATAGGCTTCAGCGAGCTTCACGAAGTCGGGCAGCGACTCGGAATAGCTGTGCGAGTAGCGGCCGCCATGCAGCAGCTCCTGCCACTGGCGCACCATGCCCATATACTCGTTATTGAGGATGAACACCTTGACCGGCAGGTTGTACTGGAGCGCCGTTGACATCTCCTGCAGCATCATCTGGATCGAGGCTTCACCTGCGATGTCGATCACCAGCGCATCGGGATGCGCCAGCTGCGCACCGACAGCG
The DNA here is from genome assembly GCF_036314045.1 of Microvirga sp. CF3062. Lineage (NCBI taxonomy): Bacteria > Pseudomonadati > Pseudomonadota > Alphaproteobacteria > Hyphomicrobiales > Methylobacteriaceae > Microvirga > Microvirga sp. CF3062. Next base: position 190,077 of record NZ_JAYGGN010000006.1, on the reverse strand, counting down.
GCCGGCAGGCCGTAGCCCATGGTGCCGTGACCACCCGATGTCATCCAGCGGTTCGGCTCCTCGAACCTGAAATACTGGGCCGCCCACATCTGGTGCTGCCCCACTTCGGTCGAGATATAGGTCTTGCGGTCTTTGGTGAGTTCGTAGAGACGTTGGATCGCATATTGCGGCTTGATGGTCTCGGCGGAGTTCCGGAAGCCGAGGCAGTTGCGCGCGCGCCAACCTTCGATCTTGCCCCACCAATCCTTCAGCGCCACCTTGTCTGCCTGATGGGCATCCTGGCGCCAGAGGCGCACCATGTCTTCCAGCACATGGGCGCAATCGCCGACGATCGGAATATCCACCTTTACGGTCTTGTTGATGGATGACGGATCGATGTCCACATGGATGCGCTTGGAGAAAGGCGAGAAGGCGTCGAGGCGCCCCGTGATGCGGTCGTCGAAGCGCGCCCCGATATTGATCATCACGTCGCATTCATGCATCGCGAGATTGGCCTCGTAGGTGCCGTGCATGCCCAGCATGCCGAGCCACTGCCTGTCGGAGGCCGGATAGGCGCCGAGCCCCATCAGGGTCGAGGTGATGGGAAAGCCCGTGAGCCTGACGAGCTCGCGCAGCAGCGTCGCGGCATGCGGCCCTGAATTGACCACGCCGCCGCCCGTGTAGAAGACCGGACGCTTGGCATTGGCCATCAGCTCGATGGCCGCGCGAATGTGCTCCATGTCGCCCTTCACCTTGGGGCGGTAGGTCTTGTGCTGGTTGCTCAGAGGCCGCACGTAGGAACCCGTCTTGAACTGGATGTCCTTCGGCAGATCGACCACGACTGGGCCCGGGCGGCCGTTCTGGGCCACATAGAAAGCCTCGTGCAGAACGCGCGGCAGATCCTCAATGGATTTGACGAGATAATTGTGCTTCGTGCAGTGGCGCGTGATGCCGACCGTGTCGCATTCCTGGAATGCGTCAGAGCCGATGAGGTGGGTCGGCACCTGGCCTGTGATGCAGACCAGCGGGATCGAATCCATCATCGCATCGGCAAGACCCGTGATCGCGTTCGTCGCGCCCGGACCGGAGGTCACAAGCACCACGCCGGGTTTGCCGGAGGAGCGGGCATAGCCTTCGGCCGCGTGGACCGCGCCCTGCTCATGACGGACGAGAATGTGCCGCACCTTCTCCTGATGAAAAAGCGCATCGTAGATGGGGAGTACGGCGCCGCCCGGATAACCGAAGATATGCTCGACTCCCTGATCCTGCAGGGCTCGGATCACCATTTCGGCTCCGGTCATCGTCTCGCTCATGGGTCTCGCTCCGTCGGTCTCGTCTGCGTTTGTCTCAAGGAATCTAGGCAATAAAAAAGGCCCCTGAGGGGGCCTGTGCGCCATCGCCGGAGATGCGGGTCAATCCCGCTCCGTCGATGGCGCTCGTACTACGAGAATAAGCTTGCGCATTTGCGCGACTCTTAAGTTCGAAAGTTGCGCAGACGCTAGACGATCCATTTCATTCGGTCAAGCGGGGACAACTTGGCACGAAGCGGCTTAGCTTTTAGCTTAAGCCCCCCTATTTAGTCGTATGACCATGACCGATACCATCTCTTCCACCGTGGCACCGACGCAGAACCTGCGCCTCACGGCCCGCGCCCTCCTCCTGGGCGACCGCCTCGATGTCGCGGGGCTGGAGCGTAGCGACGTTCTGTCCACGACGCCCCTCGCCTTCCGGGCCGGGCAGGAAGGGTTCGTGGCCCTGTTCCGCTACGGCGTGGCCGTTCTGGTCGGCCTCACGCCTCTCGAGGAGGACGAGGTCATCCGAAGCCTGCGCCAGCGGATCTCCGGCGAGTTCGCCCGCCATGAGGAAGAAACCGCCATCATCGAGATCTCGCCCGACCGGGACGACCAGATCCCTCCAGGTGGCCCGATCTACATCAAGCAGATGTCTACCGAGCGGCTTCTCGTCATCGCAGACGCCTTATCCAAGAGCGCCACCCTCGCCCGTGACGAGCGGGAGGCCACCGCGGCCTTCGAGCTGGTGGAGCCCTCGGTTCAGCACCTCGCCGAACAAGGACGCCGCCCGCGCGACCGACGCAGGATCCTCAAGCAGGTGGGCCATGCCCTCTTGGTTCGTCAGCGCATGTCCGGAGGCGTGGCAGTGGAGGAGAAGCCGGACGTCCTGTGGGACCGCCCGGACCTGGAGCGTCTCTATGCCCGCCTTGAGGACGAATACGAGTTGAAGGAACGCGCGGCCGCACTCCACCGCAAGCTCGACGTGCTCGGCGACACCGCACAGGCCTTAACCGATATCATCGACACCGAGCGGTCCTTGCGTCTCGAACTGATCATCGTCCTCCTGATCGTGTTCGAGATCTTCATCACCTTCTATCAAATGGCTGTAGGCTATCTGACGGGACATTGATGCGAGCCATCACCGCCTCGAAACCCCTCTCGGGCTCGACCCACTGCCAGTCCGGCAGCTGGTGGCGAAACCAGGTGAACTGGCGCTTGGCATAGCGCCGCGTATCCCCTTGCCCTTTGGCAATGGCCTCATCGAGGGAGATCTCGCCACGCAGGTATGCCAGGAGACCCGGCACGCCGTGAGCCCGCATGGCCGGCAGCATGGGGTCAAGGTTTCGTTCTCCCAAGGCCTTCACCTCTTCAAGTGCGCCCTGCTCCATCATGGCTTGGAAACGCCGGTCGATCCGCCGGCGCAGCTCATCCCGGTCAGGGGCCAGGAAGAGTTTGACGAGAGGGCGATCCGCCAGGAGGCCCGGCTCGCGGGCGCCATGGAACGACACAAGCGGGCGACCGGTCGCCGCAAAGATTTCGAGAGCCCGCTGCACCCGCAGCCGGTCGGAGGGACGCAAGGTCCGGGCCGTTTCGGGATCGCGCTCGGAGAGAAGGCTGTGAAGCTCGGGCGTCTCCAGTCCCTCACTCTCCCGGCGCACCTGCTCGCGCACCTCCTCCGGAACAGGCGGCATGTCGGAGAGCCCCTCCGTCAGGGCCTTGAAGTAGAGGCCTGTGCCGCCCACGAAGATCGGCAGCTTCGTGCCCTCGATATCCCGAAGGACCTGGACGGCATCCGCCACATAGCGCCCAACGGAAAAATTCACTCCGGCATCCACATGACCGTAGAGCCGGTGGGGAGCCTGGGCTTCCTCATCCAGCGTGGGACGGGCCGTGATCACGCGCAAGTCGCGGTAAACCTGCATGGAATCGGCGTTGAGCACGACGCCATCCAGAGCCTGCGCCAGCCTGATGCCCAGAGCGGACTTGCCTGATGCGGTCGGCCCTGCGATGAGAACCGCGCCGACCCGAACGTCACTCACAGCCAGGTCTCCCCAATGGCGTCACCTTCGAATTCCCTCGTCGCAACTCTGATCGCCAACCCGTCCGAGCCAGCTCTCACCGACGAGATCGTGGCCTTGGCTGCCGTGGCGCTCGGACAAGAGACGGAACAGCTCATTCTGGCAAGAGGGATCGCGGCGGATCTGGTGATATCCGGCTCGCACGACGTCAAAGCTGTCGAGGCCGCACTGCGCCAAGCCCTGGACGGCCAGCCCATCGACATCGTCGTTCAGCCATTGCAGACGCGGCGCAAGCGCCTGTTCCTGGCCGACATGGATTCCACCATGATCGGCCAGGAATGCATCGACGAACTGGCCGATTACGTGGGGCTTAAAAGCGAGGTCTCCGAGATCACCGAGCGCGCCATGCGCGGCGAGATCGCCTTCGAGCCGGCTTTACGCGAACGCGTAGCCCTGCTGAAAAATCTGCCGGTCAATGTGGTCGACGAGATCATCGCGAAGCGCATCACCCTCACCCCCGGCGGGACGGCTCTCGTCCGGACGATGCGCGCCAATGGCGCCTATACCTGCCTCGTCTCAGGCGGCTTTACGCTGTTCACCGGTCCCATCGGGACAAAGATCGGGTTTCATGAGGACCGTTCCAACCGCTTGATCCTCAATGGCGAGAAGCTCGCCGGCCTCGTTGAGGAGCCGATCCTCGGCCGCGAGGCGAAGCTCGCGACCTTGATCGAATTGCGCACCCGATTTGGCTTGGCTCCACATGAAACAATGGCCGTAGGCGATGGCGCCAACGATCTTGCCATGCTGGGCGAAGCGGGTCTCGGCGTGGCCTTCCGGGCAAAGCCCGCAGTGGCGGCAGCGGCTCATGCGCGGCTCGACCATGCCGACCTGACGGCGCTGCTCTATGTGCAGGGTTATAAGGCCAGCGAGATCGTGCAGGAATAAGCCAAGGCTGTTCTGAGACATCACTGGAAATGAGAAAGGCGGCCATGGAGGCCGCCTTTCTGATTGGTGATCGCAGTGATCAGCTTACTCGATGGACAAGGCCACGAAACGAACTTCGCCCTGCGCGTTGGCAACGAGGAGCAGTGCCGACTTGCGGTTCTGAGCCTTGAGATCGTCGATCCTCTTGGTCACATCGGCCGGGTTGGAGACCGGCTCCTGGTTGACCTCGACGATCACTTCACCGGCTTGGATCCGCTTGTCGGAAGCAGCCGAGTTCGGGTCAACGCGGGTGATCACCACGCCCTTCAGGTCGTCCTTCAGGCTGAAGCGGCGGCGCAGCTCGTCCGTCATGCCGGACATGTTGAGACCGAGAGCCTGCCGGGTTGCCGTGGGAGGCTCGGTCGAGGGCTGCTGCAGGCTCGCCTGCTTCTCGGTATCCTCAAGACGGCCCAGGGTGACCTGCCGGGTCATTTCCTGGCCCTTGCGGATGATCGTCACGTCGACCGCCTTGCCCACGGGTGAGGAGGCCACGATCCGCGGCAGGTCACGGGAATCCTTCACTTCCTTGCCGTCGAAGCGAACGATCACGTCACCGACCTCGAGACCGGCCGGTCTGGCGGGACCTTTATCGTCGATGCCGGCGATCAGCGCGCCGCGCGCCGTACCGAGACTCAGGGCTTCGGCCGTTGCGTCGTCCACGTTCTGAATGCGCACCCCGAGCCAGCCACGGCGGGTTTCGCCGAACTGGCGCAGTTGATCGATGATCGGCACCGCCGTGGAGGCGGGAACCGCGAAGCCGATGCCGACCGAGCCGCCGGTGGGCGAGAGGATCGCCGTGTTGATGCCGATGACCTCGCCGTTCATGTTGAACAGCGGACCACCGGAATTGCCCTTGTTGATGGAGGCATCGGTCTGAATGTAGTTGTCATAGGGACCGGACTCGATGTTACGGCCTCGGGCTGAAATAATGCCAGCCGTCACGGAGCCGCCGAGGCCGAAGGGATTGCCGATCGCCATCACCCAGTCGCCTGCGCGGATGGTTTCGGAGTCACCGAACTTCACCGCCTTGAGGGGTTTGTCGGATTTCACCTTCAGGACGGCGAGATCGACCTTGGAATCCTTGCCGATGATCTCCGCCTTCAGGCGCGTCCCGTCGGGGAAGATCACGCTGATGTCATTGGCATCGCCGATCACGTGATTGTTCGTCACCACGATACCGGACGGGTCGATCACAAAGCCGGAACCGAGCGAATTCGAGCTGCGGGGACGCGAAGGAGAATTCTCACCACCGGGACCGCCACCAGGGCCTCCAGGGCCACCATTCTGGCCGCGACGGTTGAAGAACTCCTCAAAGAGATCCTCAAAGGGCGTACCCGGTGGCAGTTGCGGCAGGGTGCGGTTGCGGGCCTCGACAGTGGTCGAGGCCGAGATGTTGACCACGGCGCCCGTGACCTCCTCGGCCAGGTCGGCAAAGGATTCAGGAGCCGAGCGGGCATAGGCCGGCAGCGGCATCGCTGTCGCGACCAGGGTCAGGACCGCGAAGCAGGACGCGGCAAGCCGGCGCAGGGGACGCTGGGGCAGCACCGTCTTGGAAGGCGCCAGCGCGTTCGTGGCTGTGTTCATCGACAATCCTCTTTCGGAGTTTGTGCATATAGATTGGTGCTTGGCCCCGGCATTCAAGCGGGCAATGCAGCGGAAGCTCGGCCGCCGCCTATCCGAACTGACGCACAAGCCAGATGACCCCGAGGCCGAGCACGGCCGAAATGATGCCCACGATCCGCATCTGGTCGCTCGGGCTGTGAGCCGCCTCGTACATGGCCCGGCGCATCCCTTCCGGGAAGGCCGCAAATAGAATGCCCTCGACCGCGAGAGCGAGGCCGAGGGCTGCAATCAAGTCTAACATCAGGCAGACTTATTGAGCTGGAGCCGGTTGGGCCGGCGCCGGCGCTGGGGCCGGTCGAGCTGGAGAGGCTGCGCGACCGCGTTGACCTGTCGGATCATTGAAATAGCGGAAGAAATCGGAATCCGGGCTCAACACGAGGCGGGTCTCACTCCCCTTCAGTCCTGCCTCATAGGCCTGCATGGACCGGTAGAAGGCGAAGAATTCCGGATCCTGCCCAAATGCCTCGGCCAGAATGCGGTTTCGATCCGCATCGCCCTGGCCGCGCAATTCCTCGGCGGTCCGGTTCGCTTCGGCGCGAATTACGGTCGCCTCGCGCTCCGCCCGGGCGCGGATGGTCTGCGCCTGCTGCTGGCCGTTAGCCCGAAGATCCGCCGCCTCTCGCTCACGTTCGGTGCGCATGCGCTGATAGACCGCTTGGCTGTTCGCGGCCGGCAGATCGACGCGGGTCAGGCGCACGTCGATCATCTCGATACCCAGACTTGCCGCCTGCCGGTTCACATCCTCTTGGATACGCTCCATCAGATTTGAACGCTCTGTACGAACGATGGCATCGCGGGATGCGCCTGCCAGCACGTTGCGCATGGCCGAGTTCGTAAAGCTCTGCAGGCGCTGGTTGGCCAGAGCGATGTTGCCGACAGCCTGATAGAAGCGCAGCGGATCGATGATCCGGTAGCGGGTGAAGGCGTCGACCTCCAGGTTCTGACGGTCGGCCGACAGAAGGGTCTGGACCGGCAGGTCGAGATCGAGCACCCGTTTCTCGAAGTAGGTGACGTTGTCGATTAACGGCAGCTTGAACTTCAGTCCGGGCTCCGAAATCGCGGATTGCACGGCGCCGAAGCGCAGCACCAGCGCGTACTGGGTCTGCTGTACGATGAAGATCGAGCTGTAGAGAACGATGGCGATCAAGCCTACCAGGATCAGGAGGCCCGTGCGAAGAGTCGAGCCGTTCATCGGGTAGCTCCCTGCGGGTTGGCTGCGTTGCCCTGAGGCTGCAGGCGTTGCTGCATCTGGTTGAGCGGCAGGAAGGGCACTACACCCTGCCCGTTCTGGTCGACGATGATCTTGTCGACGCCGCCGTACACGCGCTCCATGGTCTCGAGGAAGATGCGCTCGCGGCTGACTTCCGGAGCTTTCCGGTACTCCTCATAGACCTGACGGAAGCGGGCGGCCTGACCGGACGCATCGGCAACCGACTGCTCGCGATAGCCTTCGGCCTGCTGGACGGTGCGGGCGGCCTCGCCTCGGGCCTCGGGGACAACGCGGCTGGCGAAAGCGCCGGCCTCGTTCTGGACGCGCACCGCATCCTGCTGAGCGGCGTTGACGTCGAAGAAGGCCTGCTGGACTTCCGACGGCGGCCTGACCGCCTGGAGCTGAACCACGTTGATCAGCACACCGGCCCCGTAGGCATCCAGGGCTTCCTGCATGATATCGCGCACTTCCTGGGCGACGCTGGCCTGCTCGGTGGTCAGGATGGCCTGGATGTTGCGGCGGCCGATGACCTCGCGCATGGCGCTTTCGGCCACCGACTTGATGGTGCCGTCGGGGTTCTGCAGGTTGAAGACATAATCCTGCGGACGCGCCGGGTTGATCTGCCAGACGGCATCGAAATCGATGTCGACGATGTTCTCGTCGGCGGTGAGCATCAGGCTCTCTTCGATCACGTCACGAGCCCGTCCCTGCCCCGTCGGGGTGGAACGGTAGCCGACCTCGACCCGCTGCTGGGCCGTAACGTTCGGCTTCATCACGCGGCCGATCGGGTAAGGCAGGTTGTAGCGCAGGCCCTCGCCGGACGACCGGGTATATTCCCCGAAGATCATGTTGATGCCGACCTCGTTCGGACGCACCGTGTAGAACCCGGTGAGCAACCAGACGGCAATGACACCCAAGACAAGAATGATTAGGCCCCGGCCTCCCATGGAGCCGCCGGGGATGAAGTCCTTCAGCCGGTCCTGGCTGCGGCGCAGGATATCTTCGAGATCCGGAGGATTGCCGTTCCCCTGCGGCCCGCCTGAGCCCCAAGGGCTCTTGCCGCCTCCCGATCCGCCACGCTGCCCCCAGGGGCCACCGCCGCCGCTTTGGTTACTCCAAGGCATAGGACGCCTTTCCTTACTTATAGAAGAGACCGGCCGAGACGGCCGATAAGAACTCGAGACGGTTGTGGGTGTTGCCTCTTCCGCCTGTCAAGCCTGCGAATTGGGGATTCCGAACCGCTTCGTCAACCTTGAGACGGCTCAACGGCGCCTTTCGAGATCAATAAAGGTAAACGGATGCTCGTCATCCGGGCCTTTCGGATGGTCCTCGCGCTTGATCTCGCGAAACTGTGACCGGTCGAAGGACGGAAAAACGGCATCGCCCTCGGGCGCCGTATGAACCTGGGTCAGGAAGAGAGTCTGCACATGCGGCAGGGCGAGGGCATAGATCTCCGCCCCACCGGCCACGGCGACCGCATCGGATCCTGTCTTGGCGGCGAGTTCCTCCCCCTTCGCAACGGCTTCCTCCCAGGTATGGGCCACGTGCACGCCCTCGGCGGAAAATCTCCCATCACGGGTCAGCACGATGGTCTCCCGACCCGGCAGGGGCTTGCCGATCGACTGGAACGTCTTGCGTCCCATGATCATCGGCTTGCCCAAAGTAAGGCGGCGGAAGCGCCCCATGTCGGTCTTGATCCGCCAGAGCAGGCGGTTGTCCTGCCCGATGACGCCGTTCTCGGCCATCGCGACCACGAGGATGAGGGGAATGGTCATGGCTCCTCCGCCAGTCGTTGCAAAGCCTCGCCCGTCATGCGCTGCACCGTCCACTCATCCATCGGCATGGCCCCGATGGAACGGTAAACCTTGAGCGCCGGCTCGTTCCAGTCGAGCACCCACCATTCGAGGCGCGGCAGACCCTCCGCCATGCACCTGCGCGCCAGGTGCCGCAGCAGGGCGCGGCCGATCCCTTTGGAGCGCAGCTCGGGCCTCACGAAGAGATCCTCCAGATAGATCCCGTGGCGCCCGCGGAAGGTGGAGAAATTGTAGAACCACAGGGCAAACCCGGCAGGCTCACCCTCCCACTCGGCAATGTCCGCGAAGACGCGCGGGTTAGGGCCGAAGAGCGCTTTAGCGATATCGGCTTCGGTCGCATCGACCTCATGCGCCAGCCGCTCATATTCGGCGAGCTCGCGGATGAAGCGAAAGATCAAAGCGGCATCGGACGCTGTGGCAGGTCGGATCGAGAGGGTCATGATGCCTTGTGGCGATTTCTGTCAGAACTGTCGAGGCTATTCCGGTTCATCCTGCATCACCCGCCGAGGCGAACCCCACTCCTCCAGGATGGCGTTCATGTCGTCCAGCACGAAGAACCGGGCGCTCTCGACGTCGTAGCCGTCATCCAGAAGGCTGTCGTAATCGGTCAGCCTGTGGCGGATATAGGCGGTGAGGGACAGCCAAGCCGCCATCTCGGGCGAGGCGCTGTGCAGGCCGCGGCTCCCCAGCGCATGATCGATTACTGCCTCGAACTCGTGCCGTGGAATGCGTGGTGCGAGGATGCGGACGGCGCTCTCGATAATCTCGCGCCTGTTCATGACAGTCAGACCGCGATGGGAGCCTTGATGGCCGGGTGCGGGTCGTAATCCTCGATGGCGATGTCGTCGTAGGTGAAATCGAACAGCGACCGCACGGACGGGTTGAGGCGCAGCTTCGGCAACGACCTCGTTTCCCGGGAGAGCTGGAGGCAGGCCTGCTCCAGGTGGTTGAGGTAGAGGTGCGCGTCGCCGAAGGAGTGGACGAAATCGCCCGGTTGCAGGCCGGTCGCCTGCGCCATCATGTGCGTGAGCAACGCGTAGGATGCGATGTTGAAGGGGACCCCTAAGAACACGTCTGCCGAGCGCTGGTAAAGCTGGCACGAGAGCCGCCCCTCCGCGACGTAGAACTGAAACAGGCAGTGGCAGGGCGCAAGCGCCATCTTGTCGAGGTCGGCCGGGTTCCAGGCGGACACGATCAGGCGGCGGCTGTCCGGATTGCGGCGGATCTCGTCGAGAACCCATCGGATCTGATCGACGGTGCCGCCGTCGGGCTTGGCCCAAGATCGCCACTGCTTGCCGTAGACGGGGCCAAGATCTCCGTTCTCGTCCGCCCACTCGTCCCAGATCGAAACACCGTTCTCCTTCAGGTAGCGGATATTGGTGTCGCCCTTCAGGAACCAGAGCAGCTCATGAATGATGGAGCGCAGGTGCAGCTTCTTCGTGGTGACGAGGGGGAATCCCTCGCTGAGATCGAAGCGCATCTGGTGGCCGAACACTGAAATGGTGCCCGTTCCGGTCCGGTCGTCCTTGCGGACGCCCTCGTCCATGATGCGGCGGATGAGATCGTGATAGGCCTGCATGCGGTACTCCTCGCCCCATTATAGGTCAGCCGGTTTGGCTCTCCGAGTCGCAATTCATCCTGATCCCCACTCTTTCAAAATCCGTCTGCCCCGCCTATATTGGAGGTGCCGGTCGCGAGATCGGCTATGGCGATAAACGGCTATCGAAATAAACCCATCGGACCCGGGGGCGGTACCCGGCGCCTCCACCAAAATCCAGGCCGGATCTGGCTTTCGGCGGGGGCGAAATAGGATCGACGAGGGCGTAAAGGGTAGACTTTCGCTCGGCATGGTTCCGCCGTTATCGGACCGAATCTATAGTTGCCAACGACAACTATGCTCCGGTTGCAGTGGCTGCGTAAGCGGTCCCTAAAGCCGACTCAAAGCCCTTGCGGTTAGCACCGTAAGGCGGGGCCCGGAGGCGCCTGGCAACAGAAGCTTCCACTGTCGTTTCTGTAAGGGCTCGCGCATGGCCGGTGGTAAAGACCTGATCCGCTACGATCTTCTGGTGCAGGACGCCCTCAAGGGTGTCGTGCGCAAGGTGCTGATCGATGCGAAGGACGGGCTTCCGGGCGAGCACCATTTCTACATCTCCTTCCAGACGGATTTTCAGGGCGTTCGACTCTCGAACCGCCTGCGCGAGAAATATCCTCAGGAGATGACGATCGTCCTCCAGCATCAGTACTGGGACCTGAACGTCACCGAGCACACCTTCGAGGTGGGCCTCTCCTTTTCCGGCATCCCGGAGCGGCTGCTCATCCCGTTCGATGCGCTCACCGGCTTCTTCGATCCGTCCGTGCAGTTCGGCCTGAAGTTCGACAGCCAGGATGATGAAGCGGAGGAAGCGCCCGAAGCCGCGCCCGCGCCTCAGCCGGCGCGCGGCACGTCCGAGCCGGTGGAACTGAAGCAGCCCCGCAAGGTGCTGCCCGCAGCGGAGAAGCCGGCGGTTGCCGCCAAGGCCGAGCAGGCCGAAGCGCCCACGGAAGAGGCGCCCGAGGGCGAAGCCGCGTCAGGCAGCGCCGAGGTCGTCAGCCTCGACGCCTTCCGCAAGAAGAGCTAAGCACCCTCCTCCTAAGCTTCGACCAAAGCCTCCTTCGTCACACGCTGCGTCAGACGCATGGGCAGGCCGCCCCGCGGCCGCAACGTGATACGCTGCACGGGCTCGACTGCGTGCCCTTCCACGAGGTCGAGCCGCATGGAACGGGCGATGGTCGCCAGCACGATCACGGCTTCCTGCAGCGAGAAGCTCGCGCCGATGCAGACCCGCGGCCCCGCACCGAAAGGCAGATAAGCGAATCGATCGATCTGCTTGCGGTTTTCCGGCAGGAAACGCTCGGGCCGAAAGGCATCGGGCTCGTCCCACAACTTCCGGTGCCGGTGAAGCACATAGGGCGCAATCGCCACCATCGATCCGGCCGGTATGTCCACATCCCCAATCCGATCATCCGCGATGGCCGTCCGGCTCATGTAGGGTGCGGGCGGATAGAGCCGGACCGCCTCGTCGATCACCGCACGGGTATAGACGAGCCGCTCCAGGTGATGGGGCTCGATCGGCCCCTCTCCCAGCACCTCGTCCACCTCCTGCTCGACCCGGGCGCGGGCACGTTCGTCCTGGGAGAGGAGATAAAGCGACCAGGACAGGGCATTGGCCGTCGTCTCGTGCCCGGCGCCGATGAAGGTCACGATGTTCGTCCGCACTTCGATATCGCTCAGGCCCTTGCCGGTCTCAGGATCGGCCGCCTCCAATAGGAGAGTAAGAAGGTCGCGGGGAGCAGGCTCGCCGCTGGCGAGCCTCGCCTTACGGGCGTCGATCAACTCGTTGACGGTCTCCTCGAAGAACTGGATCGACGGCCTTGCCCGCAGTCGTCCGATCCTGGGCACCCAGTCCGGGAAGCCGAAGATGTCGAGTGGATCGACCCGGCCGATGGAGTTGAAGTAGCGGGTGATCGCCCGGCCCAAGGCGTCCGGGTCCTTTGGCACCCCTTGGGTGAAAATGGTCCGCTCCAGCACATCGAGGGTGACCCGGGTCATGTCGAGAGCCGCATCGACCACGCGCCCGTCGGGCCGTCTCTGCCATCGCCTCATCAGGCGATCAGCCGCCTCGACCATGGCCGGAAAGAAGCTGGTGACTGTACGCGGGGTGAAGAGCGGCGCGAGGGTACGCCGCTGCAGGCGCCACTCGTCGCCCTCCGCCGTCACGAGGCCCCGGCCCAGCCCCGGCGCCAGGATCCGGATCTGCAGGTCGTCCTTGCGGTAGTTGGCGACATTGTCCACCAGGATGTGGCGGATGCCGGCAGGATCGCTCACAACCGTCATGCGGCCCAAGGCTCCCTCGCCCGTGACGACCGGCTCCTCGAAATGCGTCTCCATCCACATGTTCAGGGGGTTTTCGCGAACGGCGCGCAGGAAGGCCATCATGCCGAGCAGCTCGGTGCGGGGTTTTGGGTGAGGCGGGCGGAAAAGGGGCGTTTCCAGGGTGTCGCTCATGCGAATTTCCAAGGCCTCCGATGCGCGTTCGCGGTTGCGAGCGCCATCATTTGAGATAAGAACACGCAACTCCATCGAAAGAGGTCAGGATGTCGCCCTCCACCCGCATCGAAACAGATACCTTTGGCCCCATCGACGTTCCCGCCGACAAGTTCTGGGGTGCTCAGACGCAGCGCTCCCTGCAAAACTTCCGCATCGGGACGGACCGGATGCCGCTTCCCCTGGTCCATGCGCTGGCCATCGTGAAGCAGGCGGCGGCGCTTGTGAACAAGGATCTGGGCAAGCTGGAGCCGCGCCTGGCCGATGCCATTGCGGCGGCGGCTGCCGATGTGGTGCAGGGCAAGTATGACGACGAGTTCCCGCTCGTGGTGTATCAGACCGGCTCGGGCACCCAGTCCAACATGAACATGAACGAGGTTCTGTCGAACCTCGCCATCGAGCGTCTCGGCGGCGAGCGCGGCAGCAAGAAGCCGGTTCACCCGAACGACCACGTGAACATGGGCCAATCGTCCAACGACTCGTTTCCGACTGCCATGCACATCGCGGTCGCCCGCGAGGTCCATGATCGGCTGATCCCTGCCCTCAAGCACCTGCTGAAGGCGCTGGAGGACAAGCAGGAAGCCTTCAAGGATATCGTCAAGATCGGCCGCACCCATTTGCAGGATGCCACTCCGGTCACTCTTGGCCAGGAATTCTCCGGCTACGCCGCGCAGGTCCGCCTCGGCATTGCCCGCATCGAGACGACCCTTCCCGGCATCAATGCCCTGGCCCAGGGCGGCACCGCCGTCGGCACCGGCCTCAATGCGCATCCGGAATTCGCGGACCGCTTCGCCGCGAAGGCCATGGAACTCACGGCGCTTCCCTTCACCTCAGCCACCAACAAGTTCGAGGCGCTGGCCTCGAAGGATGCCCTCGTCTTCACCCACGGCGCGCTGGCGAGCCTCGCGGCCGGCCTGTTCAAGATCGCCAACGATATCCGCCTGATGGGCTCCGGCCCTCGCTCCGGCATCGGCGAGATCTCCCTGCCTGAGAACGAGCCCGGCTCGTCGATCATGCCCGGCAAGGTGAACCCCACCCAGGCCGAGGCCATGACGATGCTGTGCTGTCAGGTTGCCGGCAATCAGACGACGGTCACATTCGCCGGCAGCCAGGGCCATTTCGAGCTCAACGTGTTCAAGCCGGTGATCGTGAATGCAGTGTTGCAGTCGATCCGCCTGCTGGCTGACGGCGCCGTCAGCTTCACCGACAATTGCGTCGTCGGCATCGAGCCGAACAGGGAACGGCTCAAGGAGCTGATGGAGCGTTCGCTCATGCTCGTGACGGCGCTTGCCCCAACCATCGGCTACGACAAGGCGGCCGCTATCGCCAAGTCGGCGCACAAGAACGGCACGACGCTCAAGGAAGAGGCCCTCAAGGCTGGAGTGTCATCTGAGGACTTCGACGCCGTCGTTCGTCCCGAGACGATGCTTCAGCCGGGCGAATAAGGTAAGACAAGCGCCATGGTCGAGATCATCAATCTGCGCCAGGCGCGCAAGCAGAAGGCGCGGGCCGAGAAAGAGGCCCGCGCCGCCGAGAACCGTGTCAGCTTCGGCCGCACCAAGGCCGAGAAGACGCTGACGAAGGCCGAGCAGGATCTGGCGAAGAGCCGTCTTGAGGCCCACCAGCGCGATTCCGACGAGACGCGGTGAATGGGCTTTGCCGTCATCAAGCGTTCCGTCTCCATCGCCGGCCACCGGACGAGCATCTCTCTTGAGGAGCCCTTCTGGGAGGGTTTGCGAGAGATTGCGGAGCGGGAAAAGCGTTCCGTTCAGTCTCTGATCGGCCGCATCGATGCGGAACGTGGCGAGCAGAACCTGTCCTCAGCCATCCGTGTCTTCGTGCTCGACGATTTGCGAAGCCAATTGGAAGCCACCGATCAGCGTGTCGGTGGAGCCCCATAGACGGAAGGCGGGGGAGCCACTTCGACCGGCGGGTTCAAGGGCGGCAGGGAGGTCTGCGACGGGGCCGGCTCAGGCTCTTCCGGTTGTCTCCGCTGCTCCGACTGCAGCCGTTCCGCGTCCCGGCGCACTCGCTCGGCCTCGGCCCGGGCCCTGGCCTGCCGGAGCGCCTCCTCTTCCGCCGCCCTCGCCCTCTGACGCTCGGCCTCGCGCTGCACATCGATCTGGCGCTGGCGCTCCGCCGCAGCCCGTTCGAACGCCTCGATCTTCTCCAATTCCCGCTTCAACACGATGGCGGCCAACCCGTTGCGGAACGGCCCCGCGTCGATCCGTCGAACGGGAGCCGTCAAGGAACCCTGCCAGTTCAAGCCGATCGACGGTGGGGCGCCGACCCATTCAGGCGGAGCAGCTTTCGCCGTGAGCGCGCCGCGGGCATCGAGCTGGAGGGTTTTCAGGTCGTAGGTGATGCCGCCCTGCCAGACGGCCGGCCCGCTCTCGGCCACGAAGGGCGAAAGCCGCAGCACACCGCTCACGAGGGCCGCCGAGGTTCGGACCAGACCTGTGTTGAGAGGCCCCCGTCCAAGCTCCATGCCGAAGATGGCTTCCGCCTTGCCCTCCACCAGCGGATCTGTCTCCGCAAGTGCACGTTTGAGCGCCCGGTCGAACACGTTCGGATCTGCGGCGGGAATGCGCAGATTGGCGACCTGCCAGTCGCCGGCGCCACCGAGATTGGCGACAAGTTCGGAGAGGCTTGCACCCGCTGCTCCGAACCGGAGCGGACCGGACAGAACAGCCTCGAAAGGCGTGGAGCCTGTCAGGGCCCAGAGCGGGACCCGGTCCAACGCCCCCTCGCCCACGATGGTTGCAAGCGCTCCCTGCCGGGTGATTGTCGCTGTGCTTGTAATCCTGCCCGAACCGATCGTCGCCTCAAGGTTTCGGATGGAGATTCCGTCCGGCTGCGCTCCGACGACGAACGCAGCCCGCGTGGCCTGGAGGCCGCGGGCCAGCTCGAGCGTGCCGACCCGGAAGGTGACCTGACCGCCGGAGACAAGACGGCCGCTCTGGCCGAACTGGGCCGTGGACCAGATCGCGTTTGTGGTTTGATCGCCCGGCACGTTGAGCGCCAGCGCCGCCGCGAGCCACGGCATGGAGAGGCGGCCTAAGGAGACCTCGCCGCCGATCTCAGACCGCGAAGCGGCCACGAGGCGCGCCTGCACGGGTTCGTTGGAAACCTTGGCGTTGATGTCGAGAAGGGTCGCGCCGCGCTCCCGGCCGAGAGTCACGCGCCCGCTCACCGGCACCGGCGGGGCGACGCCGGCCCCATCGCCGAGCAGGCGCAGGAAGGGAGTGATGTCGGGCGTTGCGATCTCGGCCTCGCCGCTGTCCACCACATCGTCGCCCTCGCTCAGGGCAAACGGCTTCGTCGTCGCCACCTTCAATCCGGCGACATCCCCGGTGAGAGCCACGCTGAACCGGCCGGATCCGACGCGGGAGCCGCGCAGATCCATTCTGGAAGACTGGTTAAGGCCAGCCATATTTGCCCGGTTGACCCAGCGCCCGGTATTGTCGGTGGAAAGGGCGAGGGTCAGGCTCTCGGTGCGTCCGTCGATGGACTCGACCTGCCCCTCGAATGGCCCGCCGGCCATGCGGCCCGTGGCCGTCGTGCGCAGCCGCAGCTCGGTCGAGCCGGTAGGCGGCGCCACCCGCTCGGAGGCGACATCGAGATCGAGCGCGCCCTCGCGGACGAAGTGCGGCACGAGCTTCGAGATCCCGCCGATCCAGACGCTGCCCAGGAGATCCACCAGGGGATCGGCACGCTGGGCCGTAACCTTGCCTGAAATCCGACCTGAGCCGTCGGGCGCGATCCGCCCGCGTACCCGGGCGTTGGCGCCGGCGACATCCACGATGTCGAGGGTCTCGACGAGCAACGCCGGGCCGTCGGAGAGGATGCGGGCCGTGATGCGCCCCGTCGCCGGGCTCCTGCCGGCGCTGACCCCGCGGGCATCCAGGATGAAGCCGATATCAAGGTTCTCGGTCGCCTGGAACACGCTCGAGACCTCAGGCAGATCGTTGAGGTTCAGGCCCTGAAGAGCGACCTGCGCCTCAAGCCTGCCGCGGTCGTTCGCCTCCGGGGCCGTGTAGCGAACGTTGCCGGTCAGCGTGGACTCGCCCATCTTCAGCCGCAGCCGATTGAAGGAGAGGACCGGGTTCGAGAAAGCGACCTCCGAGGAGAGCTCGATGGGTCGCCCATCCAGGGCCGTCAGCAGCGGCGAGTTCAGGCGGATCTTGGCAAGATAGCGCGCGAGACGGTCGGATTGGTTGGAGGCCAACGCCACCTTGCCATTGATGCCGCCTCTCGTGTTGAGGCCGAGCTGGCCTTCGAGAGCCACCTTCGTGTCGCCCGGAGCCGTGAACTCGATCCGGTCCAACGTCGCCCGTCCGGTATCGAGGGACAGGCGCAGATTGGCATTCGTCAAATCCTCCTGGCCCAACCCGATGCTGTCGATCTTGAGATTCAGATCGATGGGCACCCGGATCAGCGGCAGGGACCATTGCTGAAGGCGGCTCGCAAAGTCCTGCCCATTGCCGGAGAGGATGAAGCTGTCCGCATCGAGCCTGCGCCCTTCGAGACGTAAGGAAATGCGCGGATCGGTAAGCCCGACTCTTCCCTCGCCGGTCATGCGCAGGCTCGCCCCGCCCTCGCCCGCTTCCACGCTGACGGGATTGAGCTCGACTGCGCCCGGCACCGTCTTGAACTCGGTCTCGACGACGATCGGAATCGGGATGCCGGCTGCGGCGACCTGCGCCGGGGGGCCGAACAGGATCTTCGCCTTGCCGGAAACGTTCGGGGTCGCAGCCTCGCCGGTGCCTTCGCTCAGTCCCAGACGGGCATCGAGATCGAAGCGCGGATAGATGTCGCCACCACCCGAGAGCTTGACCTGGATAGTCTTGTCCTCAGCCAGTTCTCCGGTCACGAGCCGGAAGGGAACTCCGGATGTCGTTCCCTCGACCCGCCAGGGGCCGATGAGCTTCTGCCCCTCGATAAGGACGTTCTCGGCAAAAGCCTGATTGGTGCGGCCGGTGCTTGCGCTCTGGGTGGTCACGAGGAGTTGCCCGACCGTGAGGTTCTCGATCGCCCATTCACGCGCTCGGCCGCTGCCCGAGACCAGTTCCGGCGGCAAGCGCCACTCGCCGTCGCCGGATACCGGGATGCGAATATCGGCGCGCCCGACCCGAGTTTCCGTGAAGCGCACCTCGCCCCGCAGCAGCGGCGTGAGGGCGACTTCGGCCCAGACATTGTCGGCGGTCAGAACCGGCGAGTCCGGCGTCTTCCCGCCAAGCCTCAGCCGGTCGAGGATGATCCGCGGCTCAGGCAGCAGGCGAATGCCGATGCTGCCCTCGGTCTGTGCCTCGGTTCCCGATGCGCGCGCGATCATCTGGTCGATGGTGTCGCGATGGGCCTCCCAGGAGATGAGGGGAGGAGCCGCCACGGCAATCGCCAGGATCAGGATCACGATGGAGGCGATGATCGTCAGGATATCGCGCAAGAAGCTGCCTTTTCTCCGTTACTCTGAGACGTCCTTAACCCATGACGGCCAGGACCGGGAGCGCTGTTCACCGTGGTCCACCGTCAAAGCACGATGATCTTGCCCGGATTCATGATGTTGTGTGGGTCGATGGCCTGTTTCAAGACGCGCATGAGGCCCAGCGCTACTGGTCCATGCTCGATCTCCAGGTACTTCATCTTCTTCTGACCGACGCCATGCTCGCCCGTGCAGGTGCCCTCCATGGCCACCGCCCGCCGCACGAGCCGGTCGATAAACGCCTCGCAGGCCTCGATTTCCGCCGGATCGTCCGTGTTCACGAGGGGCTGGACGTGGAAATTTCCGTCGCCCACGTGGCCCACGATGGGTGCGATGAGTCCGCTCTCAAGAATGTCCTGCTTCGTGGCATCGACGCATTCGGCCAAGCGCGAGATCGGCACGCAGACGTCGGTTGCCACCGATTGAGCCCCCGGACGCAGGCCCTTGGCGGCCCAATAGGCATCATGCCGGGCCTGCCAGAGGCGCGAGCGTTCCTCGGGCTTCGTGGCCCACTCAAATGGCCCGCCGCTGAACTCGGCTGCGATCTCGCCGAAGCGCTCGGCCTGTTCCTGCACGCCGGCCCCGGAGCCGTGGAATTCAAGCAGGAGCAGGGGGCTCTCCGGCAGGGCCAGCTTGGAGTGGAGGTTGACCGCCCTCACCTGGACCTCGTCGAGCAGCTCGATACGGGCCATTGGAATGCCGGACTGGATCGTCATGATCACGGCGTCGCAGGCGGCTTTCACCGACGGGAACGGGCAGATGCCGGCTGAGATCGCCTCAGGAATGCCGTTGAGCTTGAGGGTGATCTCGGTGACAATGCCCAGCGTCCCCTCCGAGCCGATCAGAAGCCGGGTGAGATCGTAGCCCGCCGAGCTTTTCCTGGCGCGGCTTGCCGTCTTCACGATCTCGCCATTGGGCAGCACGGCGGTCAGCGCCAGAACCACGTCCTTCATGGTCCCGTAGCGCACCGCGTTGGTGCCGGAGGCTCGCGTCGCGACCATGCCGCCGATGGAGGCATCCGCGCCGGGATCGATCGGGAAGAACAGGCCCTTGTCGCGCAGGTGCTCATTGAGCTCCTTGCGCGTCACGCCGGCCTCGACCACGCAGTCCAGATCCTCGTCATGGACGGCGATGATGCGCTTCATCAGGCTCAGATCGATGGAAACGCCGCCGTATGGGGCGTTGATGTGCCCTTCCAGCGAGGTGCCGGTGCCGTAGGGGATGATCGGGGTCTCGTGCGCTGCACAGAGCCTGACGATCTCCGACACTTCCTCCGTCGTCCGGGGATACACCACGATGTCCGGCGGCTGGTTCTTCACCCAAGTGAGAGAATGCCCGTGCTGCTCGCGCACAGCGGCCGAAGTGGCGACCCGGTCGCCGAAGCGCCCGGACAGTTCGGTCTGGAGGGAGGCAAGGGCGGCATCCGTCGCTTTCTGGCGGGTGGCAGCGTGGGGCGCATTCATGGAGGCTTCAGATCCGGTTGTGATGCTCAGGTGATCCATAGCTACCAGAACCGTTGCAAAGGCAACACTCGGATGAGAAAGATGCCGCACCCCTCATGCACAATCTGCCGGAACATGCTAACATTGTTTCTTCTGGCCCTGCAGGATGAGCATCCGAGAAGCGTCGAGGGACGAGACTGACCATGGAGAAGCGGACGCCCGTCTTTTTCTTCGCGCCCTTCGTGTCCTCCACGATGCGCATCGAGCCTGCTTGGATCGATTACAACGGCCACATGAACATGGCCTATTACCACGTGCTCTTCGACCGGGCCGTTGAGGAGGGCTTCAGCCTGGTCGGGCTGGGTCACGCCTATTTGGAGAAGCGCAAAGCTTCCTTTTTCGCGGCCGAGATCCACACGACCTACAAGCGCGAGCTGACGATGCACGACAGGGTGCGCGTCACGCTCCAACTGATCGATCATGACGAGAAGCGCATTCACTACTACATGGAAATCCGCCATGCGGGCGAAGGCTGGGTGGCCGCCACCATGGAGGGTCTGTCCCTTCACGTGGACATGGAGACCCGGAAGGTCAGCACTTTCCCGGATGACATCATGGCCAATCTTGCCGTGATGAGGACCACCCATGCCCGGCTGCCGAGGCCATCAGCCTTGGGCCGCATCATCGGCATCCCGCACCGGGCCGAAATCCAGGAGGCTTTATCAGCCTCGGGCACCCGTCACTAGCGCATCAAAGAAGAAGCATCGAATTGATCCCAAAAGTGCAAATCCACTTTTGGGTCCGATGCTCTAGCAGCTGATCGAGCCGCGCGGGCAGGCTCCGCGACGGATTGCGGGCAGTGTACGGGGCGCAAAGAGACGCTCGCGCTGGATGTCCTGCCGGATCTGGTTGTTCTCCATCTGGATGCGTTCCTCCAGGTTCAGCAGTTGCTGATCCTGACGGATCCTCCTGTTGGTCTCCTTCGAACTCCGCTCCGATGGGCTCACGCGGGGCAGGCGCGTCTGGGCGTCGGCGGGCACGGCCAGGGGCAGGATGAGGCTTGAGCCGATGGCAAGGGCCACCATGAAACGCATGGGATATTCCTCTTCAGGATCTTCATCCCCATATGAGGATGAGCCCTCTCGTCAACAATGACAACTTGGCTCCGAAGTTCACGCCTGCGGCAGGATCGACAGGCATTCAGGCTCGACGCCGTTCGCCTTTTGATCCATGGTCCCGCCGATGAATCAGTCCGATCCCAGACCCGATCCGCAGGACAGCTTGGCTCATGAGCCGGCGTCCGGCTCGCTGAGCGCCCGCGCCCGTGCGGCGGTTGCGCCGCAATCCCCTTATCTGAACGGCCTGAACCCGGAGCAGCGCGCCGCCGTGGAGGCGACCGAGGGCCCGGTCCTTGTGCTGGCCGGCGCCGGCACCGGCAAGACCCGCGTGCTCACCACGCGGATCGCCCACCTGATCGCCACCGGAAAAGCCTACCCGTCCCAGATCCTGTCCGTGACCTTCACCAACAAGGCCGCGCGGGAGATGCGCGAGCGCATCACGGCCGTGATCGGCCCTGTGGCCGAGGGCATGCAGTGGCTCGGCACGTTCCACTCCATCGGGACCAAGATCCTGCGCCGCCATGCGGAGCTTGTCGGCCTGCGCTCCGACTTCACGATCTTAGGGACAGACGACCAGCTTCGCCTGATGAAGCAGGTGATCGAGGTCGAGGGCATCGACGAGAAGCGCTGGCCGGCCCGTCAGCTTGCCGGCCATATCGATAACTGGAAGAACCGCGGCCTCGGACCGGATCAGGTGCCGGCCGGTGAGGCCGGGGCCTTCGCCAACGGCAAGGGCGGGCGGCTCTACCGAGCCTACCAGGAGCGCCTGAAGGTTCTGAATGCCGTCGATTTCGGCGACCTCCTGCTCGAATGCCTGCGCCTGTGGCGCGAGCATCCGGACATTCTGGAGCAGTACCAGAACCGCTTCCGCTACATGCTGGTGGACGAGTACCAGGACACCAACGTCGCCCAGTATCTCTGGCTGCGGCTTCTCGCCCAGACGCGCAAGAACCTGTGCTGCGTCGGCGACGACGACCAGTCGATCTATGGCTGGCGCGGCGCCGAGGTCGACAACATCCTGCGCTTCGAGCACGACTTTCCTGGCGCGACCGTGATCCGCCTGGAGCGCAACTACCGCTCCACCGGTCATATCCTCTCGGCAGCCTCCGGCCTGATTGCCAAGAACCAGGGGCGCCTCGGCAAGACGCTTCGCACCGAAGACGAGCCCGGCGAGAAGGTGACGATCACCGGCGCCTGGGATTCCGAGGAGGAAGCCCGGCTCATCGGCGAGGAGATCGAGGCGCTGCACGCTAAGAAGCATTCGCTCTCCGAGATCGCCATCCTGGTGCGCATCTCCGCTCAGATGCGCGAGATCGAAGACCGGCTCGTGACGCTCGGCGCGCCTTATCGGGTCATCGGCGGCCCGCGCTTCTATGAGCGTGCGGAAATCCGCGATGCGCTTGCGTACCTGCGCGTCGTCAACCAGCCGGCTGACGACCTCGCTTTCGAGCGGATCGTGAATACACCGAAGCGTGGCCTGGGCGATGCGACGATCCAGGTGCTGCACAACCATGCCCGTGCGGCTCGCGTGCCGCTGATGGAGGCCGCGCGCTTCATCGTCGAGACCGACGAGTTGAAGCCGAAGCCGCGCGGCACCCTGCGCGATCTTCTCATCTCCTTCGGTCGCTGGGCGAAGCTCTCCGAGACCCTGTCGCAGTCCGAAGTTGCGCAGACCGTGCTGGAGGAATCCGGCTACACCGACATGTGGCAGAAGGACAAATCGGCCGATGCGGCGGGACGGCTCGAAAACCTCAAGGAGCTTGTGCGCTCCATGGAGGAATTCCCGGACCTGCAGAGCTTCCTTGAGCATGTCTCGCTGGTCATGGAAGCGAACGAATCCGACACCACTGAGCGCGTGAGCCTGATGACGCTCCATGCGGCGAAGGGCCTGGAATTCGACACGGTCTTCCTGCCCGGCTGGGAGGAAGGTCTTTTCCCGAACCAGCGCGCTCTTGACGAGATCGGGCGCGCTGGACTTGAAGAGGAGCGGCGCCTCGCCCATGTGGGCCTCACCCGCGCCCGGCGCCGGGCAAAAATCTACTTTGCCTCCAACCGGCGCATCCACGGCCTGTGGAATTCGACCGTGCCGAGCCGCTTCATTGACGACCTGCCCGAGTCGAATGTGGAGATCGCCGAGGCTCCGGCCAATTTCTCCTATGGCGGCTCGCGCTTTGACCGCATGCAGCCCTTCAGCGGCTCGTCCTACCAGACGCCCGGTTGGCAGCGGGCCCAGGCCCATCGCGCAACGACGGACGATGGCGGCTACTCCGCCCGCCGCTCCGGCGACCGGCGCGGGCCGATGCTGATCGAAGGCGAGCTGGTGGCAAAGTCCAGCGGCGGCTCGGGCTTCAAGCTGGGTGGGCGCGTCCTGCACACCAAGTTCGGCCCCGGCACCATCGAGGCTGTGGACGGCAACAAGCTCACGGTCGAGTTCGACAAGGCCGGACGGAAGATGGTGCTCGACAGTTTCGTGGAAGCATTGGGCTGAGGCGCGGCACACTTCGGCTGTCATTCCGGGGCGAGCAAAGCGAGAGCCCGGAATGACAGTGGGACGTCAAAATGCAAATGGCCGGGACAAGCCCGGCCATGATGTAATTTAAAGTTGGTAGCGATCACTCCGCAGCAGCCGGCGGCACCGGCATCGGAGGTGTACCATAGGTGCGGGGATCCACCGGATTGAGGTTGCCCTCGTCCTCCGTATAGGCCGGCGGACGATCAATATAGGTGAAGGTGCCCTTCCCGTCCGGCGCAGGTCCCTGAGCCCAGCGGCCCTGCTCGCTCTCCGTGCCTTCGGAATGGTTGAGGAACTGGTAGGCGACTTCGCTCTTCTCCAGGTTCTGCGGGAAATTCGACGGGCACGGCGTCATCTCAAGGCCGTCCTCTTCCAGCTCGCGGATTGCGGCGAGCCACTGGTTCTGGTGCATGGTGTCGCGTGCGAGGAGATAGGACAGCATGTCCCGCACGCCGGTGTCGTTCGTCATGTTGTAGAGACGGGCGACCTGCAGGCGTCCCTGGCTCTCCGCTGTCACGTTGAAACGGAAGTCGGCCAGCAGATTTCCACTCGCGATGATGTAGGTTGCAGTCCACGGATTGCCGATGCTGTCCGACGGGCGCGAGCCGAGGCCGGATACGATGTAGTGCTGAGGATTCATGCCGGCCATGATGGCATCCTCGACCCGTGCACCGCCCATCACGGCCCCCACAACCGAATTCTTGGCCATGTCCTCCTGCTGCTCGATCGGCGAGGTCTCGAGCAGGCGCGCGATCATGGTGGCCAGCATCTCGACATGGCCGATCTCCTCGGTGCCGATATCCATGATCATATCTTTGTATTTCTGCGGACCGCGGCAGTTCCAGCCCTGGAACAGATAGGTCATCATCACGCTGATCTCGCCCCATTGGCCGCCCAGGGGCTCCTGGAGCATCTTGGCGAAGAGCGGGTCGGGTTTGTCAGGCTTGGCGTGATACGCCATCTGCTTCTGGCGGAAGAACATCGGCTGCTCCTGTCTGGTGGATTGAGTGGCGACTCTCAGCCCCACAAGAGTCAGCCTTCCAACCAAGGCGATTCCCTGTTGTTCCCATTTTAGGTCGTGGTTCCTGTACTTTAGACGAGTTCTGATCTGACCTCCCTCTAGCCACCTGCCCGCAACTGTGGAACCATCCGGCCCCAAACGACTGATCGCGAGAGGTACCGATGTTTCCCCTGTCCAACATGCTGAAATCCTTCATCCGCGCCGGAACCTTGAAGGTGATCGATGCGGAGGGCGGCACCCACACGTTCGGCGGGGAAAGACCGGGACCGAGCGTCACCATGCGGCTTACGGACCGCTCGCTCTATCATAAGCTGTTCCTCAATCCGGAACTGCATGCCGGCGAAGCCTATATGGACGGCCGCATGAGCTTCGAGGATGGCTCTAACCTGCGCGACTTCCTGAACCTCTTTTCGATGAACCGCTCGTCCCTGGCGAACTATCCGCTGCAGAGTGTGCTCAAGCGCATCTCACGGGGAGTGAAGCGCTTTCAGCAGGCAAACCCTGTCGGCAAGGCGCAACAGAACGTGGCGCATCACTACGATCTGGGCAACGACTTCTACAAGCTGTTCCTCGACAAGGGCATGCAGTATTCCTGCGCCTATTTCGTCAACGATGATGACACGCTGGAAGAGGCACAGCAGAACAAGCTTCGTCTCATTGCCTCAAAGCTCCGGCTAAAGCCCGGCATGAAGATCCTCGATATCGGCAGCGGCTGGGGCGATCTCGCGCTTTATCTCGCCGCCATGGAGGACGTGGACGTGACCGGCGTCACGCTGTCCAAGGAGCAGCATGAACTCTCCAACGAGAAGGCGCGGCGCGCGGGCCTGTCGGACCGGGTGCGCTTTGAACTCCTCGACTATCGCAAGGTCGACAGGAAGTTCGACCGCATCGTTTCGGTCGGCATGTTCGAGCACGTGGGCGTGCATCATTACGGCGAGTTCTTCGCCAAGATCAACGCGCTGCTCGACGATGACGGGCTGATGGTGCTGCACTCCATCGGCAAGATGAGCCCGCCCGGCACCGCAAGCCCGTGGCTGCGCAAGTACATCTTCCCCGGCGCCTACTCCCCTGCCCTGTCGGAGGTGTTCCCCGTCGTCGAGCAGAATCAGCTGTGGGTGACGGATCTCGAATTCCTGCGCCTGCATTACGCGAAGACACTCAATCACTGGCACCGACGCTTCGAGGCCAACCGCGAGAAGATCGCCGCCATGTACGACGAGCGCTTCTGCCGCATGTTCGAGTTCTATCTCATCAGCGCCGAGACCATGTTCACGACAGGCAGCCAGCTCGTGTTCCACATGCAGCTCGGGCGCAAGCGCGATGCAGCACCGATCGTGCGCGACTACGTCACGGATGTGCAGCGCGAGTACAAAGAAAAGGAGGCGGAGCGTCTCAAGGTTCTCGAGCCGGCCAGGGAGCTGACGCCGGTTTGAGGAACCGGCGTCAGCTTGATCTCAAGTCTTGATCAGCGTCGCTCGCCGGCAAGATGCCGTGACGTGATTGTCGGATCGACGGCGCCTGCACGACCGCCGAACCAGCCGGCAAGAGCCCCCAGGATGAGACCCAGCGCGCCGAGGAGTGCGGCGGTCGAGACACCTGTGGCGGCCGTGTCGGCTGCCTGCTTCGCCCGATCCACGGTCTGGCGGTATTGCTGCTCGTACTGCGTGACCCGGTTGCGGGCTTCCTCAGGCGGGATGTTCTGCGCACGAGCCAGGGCATCGGTCGCCCGGTCACGGGCTTGCTGAGCCTGTGCCTGATCGCCGGTCAGCATGGCGCGCAGGCTCGTGACGGCCGTGTCCCGCAGTTGCGCGGGATCAGTTCCGCCTGCTGCACCGCGCACCTGCTGCTCGATAGCCGCGAACGGATCCGGGTTCTGCGCCAAAGCGGGCGCTGCGGTCTGAACCGCCGTCCGGCCTAAGCCGCCGACTGCGCTGGACAGGGTGTTGTAGGCGCCACCCAGCAGGCTGCCGAGGGTCGAGGTCAGCAGGTAGAAGATGACCAAAGTCGTTGCAGCCCAGGCGATCAAGCCGTGGAAACCTGCCGTCGATTCCTTAGGACGTCCCGAGAGCCGGCCCGCCAGATAGCCGCCTGCGAAAGAGGCGATGATGCCCGAGAGCGTCCACCAGATGCCGGCGGCAATCGAGAAGGTTGATGCCTGCGGGTTGTCGCTCGTCGCCGGATCGAGCGTCGCCACGCCGATGCCGATCCCGAGCATGTTGAGGATAAGCTGGGTCACCAGCGCCGTCACCACACCGGCCAGCACTGCACCCCAGGAGATGCGGTTTAGCATGATGGTGCGCGCATCTTCGGCCGGAGTGACCGGGGACATATGCGGCGCATCTTTATCGCCAAGGTTTCGAGGCGTCGCCGGATGATCAACCATGGCTTTCTCCTATGGCTTTCGTGGCAAAGAGCAGCCCGTCCTGAACGGACTATTTTCACGCCCATAACCAGAGGGTCAGCACATATGTTCCATGATTTTGCCATGAGCCGAGAAGACGCAGCGCCTCATCGCTTGGGCCAGGGTCTCGTAATCCTTGTTTTCTCAAGCCGTACAGACTGAATATCCCGGATGAGAAAAGTGCCGCGGCTGCGATGCCGCTGGATAACGGCTGACAAATGGGTCACCTATGACGCTTCAGACAATCCCGACCTAACAGACAGGTGACCTGCGCCTCGAGCAGTGATAAGGCGACCGCATGCTTGAAGGTCTTCACCCCAACCGCCCCACCCACATCTTCCGTATCACCACGGACGAGCGCTCCGCGCGCGCCATGACCGACATGATCGGCGAGATATTCGATCCGGCCGAGACGGCCGTCGCGTCTTTTGAG
This sequence comes from Microvirga sp. CF3062, assembly GCF_036314045.1. Taxonomy (NCBI): domain Bacteria; kingdom Pseudomonadati; phylum Pseudomonadota; class Alphaproteobacteria; order Hyphomicrobiales; family Methylobacteriaceae; genus Microvirga; species Microvirga sp. CF3062. The sequence continues at coordinate 162,664 of NZ_JAYGGN010000006.1, read as the reverse complement.
ACGGAAGACGACGGCCCCTGGATGCTGGAGGCCTATTTTGCGCATCAGCCGGATGAGGCGGCGATCCGCAACCTGCTGCGCCCCATCGTGGGCGCAGAGGCCGACAAGGGTGTCTTCCTGCCTCTCGAGCAGAAGGATTGGGTGAAGTCGTCGCTGGAAGGGCTCAAGCCCGTTCGCGCCGGCCGCATCTTCGTCCACGGCTCCCATGACCGCGAGCAGCGCCTGCCCAGCGACATCGCTATCGAGATCGAGGCGGGCCTCGCCTTCGGCACCGGCCACCATGGCACCACCAAAGGCTGCCTGCTGGCCTTTGTGGATGAACTGAAAATGCGCACGCCGCGTCACGTGCTCGATGTCGGCACCGGCACCGGCATCCTCGCGTTTGCTGCGGCAAAGGTTCTAAAACGTCCCGTCGTGGCGGGCGATATCGATCCGGAAGCTGTGCGGGTGGCGCGGGAGAACGCGCGGCTCAACGGGATCGGGACCTGGATGAGGCTCTATGTCGGTCCCGGCATCCGCCATGCGGACGCGGACCGTCCCGGGCACTTCGACCTTGTCTTCGCTAATATCCTGGCCAAACCCCTGCGGATGCTGGCTCCGGCGCTGGCGCATGTGGCGAGCGATGACGGGACGATCATTCTGTCGGGGCTTCTCTACCGCGACGTTCCTGGCGTCCTGTCGGCCTATGCGCACCAGGGCTGGTATCTGCAGCGCCGGTACAATCTGGACGGCTGGGCGGCGTTGGTCATGACACGAGGCAGCGCCCGGGCACTGCCTCGTCTGTGAGCGTACTTACTCGGACAGAACGCCTGGGTAGCGCTTGGAGAGTTCGCGGCGGAGCTTGAGGGTCTCGGTCCAGACTTCGCGGACGGCCTTGAGGGCGGTGATGATGATCATTGTCTTATCTTTCTTCGAAAATGGCGTGATTAAAGCTTGAAGGGCAAATCGTCGGACTGGTCGAGGAACAGCGGCGAGTGATCCTGCCGGCGGCCGAGATCCGACATGAGGGCCTCGTGGCGGCGCAGTTCCCGCGCGGCGCTCCGGGCACGGCTCTCGATGAGAGCGTTCATCACGCGCGTTGCGACCTGCGAAAGCCGGGATGGCACGGTCGAAGAATCGGCGAGGTGGGACGAAAATACAGCTGCGGTCATCGGTTTATCTCCAACAGATCGGTGCTGAGAACCCTTCAGCACTCCTCTCTTCTTGTTGTGAGGAAGATAAGCGCGGTTCGACTTTGGTTGTAGTCATAAGATCACATGCAAGCCATGCGCTAGTCGCAGGACGATATTAAAAATGATTAAGATCTAGTCACCTGACGCATAATCCTCGGGCATTCTGCCTGAAGACGCGGCCTGTCCGCCGAGGGTCGTAGCAGTTGCAGCCGCGCCCTCTCCGGCCTAGCGTGCAGACCTCTTCATTCCTGACTGCCGGTGCACCTTTCCATGGCTCAGTTCCAGTTCTTCGACGACACGACCTCTCCTGCCCAAGGCCCCAAACACATTGCCAAGCTGCGCGCCGAAATGGCCCGTCGCGGCTTCGATGGCTTCATCGTGCCCCGCGCCGACGAGCATCAGGGCGAGTACGTGCCGAAGAGCGCGGAGCGTCTGGCGTGGCTCACCGGATTTACGGGCTCCGCCGGGACGGCCGTCATCCTGCAGAACAAGGCCGCTCTCGTGGTCGACGGTCGCTATACGGTCCAGGCGGCCGAGCAGGTGGACACCTCCGTCATCGCGCCGGTTCAGCTCGCCGACTTCAGCCCTGAAGACTGGATTGCCGAGAACCTGCCGCAGGGCGGCACCTTCGCCTATGACCCGTGGCTTCACACCAGCGACAGCCTGAAGCGCCTGGATCAGGCGGTGAACCGGGCTGGTGGGCAGCTCGCTCCTGTCGACATGAATCTCGTCGATGTGGTTTGGATCGATCGCCCGGCCCCGCCGCAGGCACCTGTTCGGCCGCATCCGATCAACTATGCCGGCGAGACCGCGCCCGCCAAGCTAGAGCGCATCCGCCGCAAGATGGCGGAGGCCAAGATCGACGCTCTCGTCATTTCCGATCCTCACAACCTCGCCTGGGCCTTCAACCTGCGTGGTGGCGACGTGGGGCACACGCCCCTGCCGCTCGGCTACGCGATCCTCCCCAGAGAGGGCCGCGCCAGCCTGTTCTTCGATCCTGCGAAGGTGACGAATGAGGCCGGCAACGCGGTCGGCGACCTCGCCGCGTTCGCGCCGATCAGCGGCTTCCAGGGCGCTCTCGACGAGTTGGGTCAGACCAATGGCAAGATCCGCATCGACTCGGCGACCGGCGCAGTCGCGTTGATCCGGCGCATCGAGGCGGCAGGCGGCAAGGTGGATGTGGGGGCCGATCCGATTGCCCTCATGAAGGCCGTCAAGAACGAGGCCGAGATCGCAGGCTCGCATGCGGCGCATCTGCGCGATGGCGTGGCAGTGGCCCACTTCCTCGCATGGCTCGACCGAGAGGCGCTATCGGGCAAGCTCACAGAGATCGATGCGGTCGAGGCGCTGGAGGCGTTCCGCGTCGAGACGGGCGCGTTGAAGAACGTTTCATTCCCGAGCATTTCGGGCGCTGGCCCGAACGCCGCCCTGCCGCATTACCGCGTGACGAGTTCGAGCAATCGCTCCATCGAGCGCAATCAGATCTTCCTGATCGATTCCGGCGCGCAGTACGAGGACGGCACCACCGACATCACGCGCACGATCATCGTGGGCGAGCCGAGTGCCGAAATGAAGGACCGCTTTACCCGCGTGCTGAAGGGCCATATCGCCATCGCCCAGGCGGTATTCCCGAAGGGCACAACGGGTGCGCAGATTGACGCGTTCGCGCGCAAGCCCCTGTGGGAAGCAGGCCTCGACTTCGATCACGGCACGGGCCATGGCATCGGCAGCTATCTCTCCGTGCACGAGGGCCCGCAGCGCATCGCCAAGACCGGACACACGCCACTTGAGATCGGCATGATGCTGTCCAATGAGCCGGGCTTCTACAAGCCCGGCGCCTATGGCATCCGCATCGAAAACCTCATCCTCGTCGAGCCGCGCACGATCCCCGGTGGCGACCGCGAGATGATGGGCTTCGAGACGCTGACCTTCACGCCCATCGACTTGCGCCTCGTTGAACCCGCGATCATGACAGCCGATGAGATCGCGTGGCTCAACGCGTATCATGCAGCGGTGCGTGAAAAGACCGGTCCGCATCTCGATGCCGAGACGCGCGCTTGGTTGGAGAACGCGACGCAGGCGATCGGTTAGAGCAAGTTCCGCAACACCACGACCGCGATCACGCCGACCGCCACCGCGCCGAGCAGTGGAAGCCTGAACGCCGCAATCGCTGTGATCGCCGCCGCGATGGCTTCTGCCCATCCGGTGGTGAGTGCGGTCGGCGCAATAACTGCTACGAGCACAGCGGGCGGAATCGCGTCGAAGGCGGCCTTGGCGCGTCCCGTGAGCACGAGGCGATCCGCGACGAACAAGCCGGCGATGCGCGTGAAGTAGGTCACCACCGCCATGGCCAGGATGGCGATCAGGGTTGTCGTGTCGAGGTTCATGAGCGCGGCTCCTCAGGCGCTGCGAGATAGGCGGCCGCAATGCCTGCGAGCGCACCCGATGCCACGTGCCAGGGAGCGCCGATGAAGTAATGCACGAGGGCTGCGACGCCGGCACTGGCGGCAACGGTAACGAGGGTCACACGGCTCCTCCCGAAGCCGGCCACGAGGCCGATGAACAGCGCCGTGAAGGCGAAGTCGGCGCCGATGCGCTCGGGATCTCCGAGGAAGGAGCCGAGGATCGCGCCGATTGTCGACGAGAGCGTCCAGTTTGCCCAGAGCACCACTGCCATAGCGAACCAATAGGCTCCCGTCACAGGCCGCTCCAGCGCGCGGCGCTCGGACAGCGCCCAGGCCTCATCGGTGAGAAAGAAATAGGCCAACAGGGTCTGGACCCGCGACATGCGGACTTTCGGCGTCAGCGACGCCCCCATCAGCACATGGCGCGCATTGATCAGCAGGGTCGCGAAGGTAAGCGTGAGGATGGGCGCGGGACTGATCCAGGTCTCGATGGCGGCGAACTGCGCGCCGCCCGCGAAGACCAGAGCGGACATCAGCGTGACTTCGAGCGGCGACATCCCCTTGGCGGCAGCAACTGCACCGAACAGGAGACCGATGGGAAGCGCCGCGACGGCGACGGGCGCGATATCGCGCAGGCCTGCGCGGATCTCCCGGCGGGGTGTGGAGACGAAGGGGCTTGCCTGATCCATGACATTCCTCATTGTCCCGGCCTTATGCGGGATGAATGCCGCGGCGTCTTGGATGAAAGTGCTGTTTCAAGAATGGATCATCGGATAGATCCCAAAAGTGCAAATCCACTTTTGGGTCCGATGCTCTAGGCAGCCCGATACGCCCCTGGCGTCACGCCCATGCGAGCCTTGAAGACCCGGTTGAGATGGCTCTGGTCGAAGAACCCGCAGGCGGCCGCCACATCGCCTGGAGCCTCGCCCTGCTGCAGCAGGCGCGTCGCAGCCCGGAAGCGCCGGTCGAGCAGATAGGCATGGGGCGTCAGCCCGGTCTCCCTGGCGAAAGCGCGGATGAAATGGCTGCGCGACAGACATGCCAGGTTCGCCAGGTTGGCGAGGTCTGCCTCCTCGCCGATATGAGCATCGAGATAATCCCGCACTCGCAGGATGCTCGTCGATCCGTAGCGGACACTCGGCAGCGCATCGAGATCGGCCCAGCGGGCGATCAGACGGCTCAGGAAGTCGATGAGCCGGGTGTCCTGCTCCATCTCGGAGGCCCAGCTGTCCTCCTGGCAGAGGCAGGCATGGAGCCTGACCTGAGCCTGGAACAGTTCGGGATCGTTGATGACGGAATGCCGGAACCAGGGCGGACGGGAGAGCGGACGGCCCGCGACGTCCTCGGCGATCTCCTGCATCAGCTCGGGCGACGGATAGAAGGTGCGGTATTCGAAGCCGCCGCCATAGGGCTCGCCGTCGTGGATCTCGTCCGGGCAGACGACCGCTACGCAGCCGGCCGGGACATAACGCTGCTCGCCGCGATGGAAGAAGGTCTCGCAGCCTGCCAGTACCGCCGCGATGGCATAGGTATCGTGGCTGTGGCGGGCGTAAGAATGACGGCGGAAGGTCGCGCGCAGGCAGTCGAGGCCGCGATAGCGCGGCACCCGCCAGAAATGCGTCACGTCGCCTGCCCCAACCTGATTAGGATCGAGCGAGACCTCGGGGGTGATCACCGTCATGGGCGCACCATGGCACATTGAGCCTGCCGAGTCTTGGACAGGAGTCTCACCCCCGCCCGACGAGGGCGAACCAGCCGTCCTCGTCCATGACCTGGAGACCGAGCTCGGCCGCCTTGGCGAGCTTGGAGCCTGCCCCTGGTCCCGCTACCACGATGTCGGTCTTCTTGGACACGGAGCCCGCCACCTTGGCCCCGAGCCGCTCGGCCATGGCCTTGGCCTCTTCGCGGGTCATCTGCTCGAGGGAGCCGGTGAACACCACGGTCTTGCCCGCGACCGCCGAACTCGCGGAAGCCGGCGCCTCCATCGGCTCAGTGGTGACCTCGGCCAGCAGCGCATCGAGCATCTCCTCGTTGTGCTGTTCCTTGAAGAACTCGACGATGGCTTCCGCCACCACCGGGCCGATGCCGCCGATGGAGGTGAGTTCCGCGTGCGCCTCCGATGTCTCATCGGCTGCGGCCTTCGCGGCTTCGCGCAGATGCTCGAAGGTGCCGAAATGGCGCGCGAGCAGCCGCGCGGAAGTCTCGCCCACATGCGGGATGCCGAGCGCGAAGATGAAGCGGTTCAGCGAAATCGAGCGACGCGCCTGAATGGCCGCGAACAGGTTCTTGGCGCTCGTCTCGCCCCAACCCTCCCGGTTCTCCAGTCGCTTGAGGCTGCGCGCATTGCGCGCCTCCAAGGTGAAGATGTCCTGCGGGCGCTGGATCAAGCCTTCCTCATAGAACTCGTCGATGCGCTGCAGCCCGAGGCCCTCGATGTCGAAGGCGTTGCGCGACACGAAATGCTTTAAGCGCTCGCGGGCCTGCGCCGGGCAGATGAGGCCGCCGGTGCAACGGCGCACCGCATCCTCCTTAGCCGTACGCGGATTGACCTCGCGCACCGCGTGGCTGCCGCAGGCCGGGCATGTGGTGGGAAACTCATATGGCTTCGCCTCAGTTGGGCGCTTCTCCAGCACCACGTCGAGCACCTTGGGGATCACATCGCCGGCGCGGTTGATGACGACCGTATCGCCGATGCGGATGTCGACGCCGCCCCGGATCTTCTCGCCGTTGCCGCCGATGCCCTTGATGTAATCCTCGTTGTGCAGCGTCGCGTTCGACACCACGACGCCGCCCACCGTGACGGGCTTCAAGCGCGCAATCGGATTGAGAGAGCCCGTGCGGCCCACATTGATTTCGATGCCCTCCAGCACCGTAATCGCCTTCTGCGCCGGGAACTTGTGCGCCAGCGCCCAGCGCGGCGAGCGCGATACGAAGCCGAGGCGCTGCTGCAGGCTCAATGAATCGACCTTGTAGACGACGCCATCGATGTCGTAGCCGAGGGTGGCGCGGTCGGTCTCGATGGCGTGGTAATGCTCCAGCAATTCCGCAATGCTCTCGCAGCGGCGCGTCAGCGGATTGACCGTGAGGCCGAAGCTCCTGAAGCACTCCATCATGCCGTGTTGCGTGTCCGCCGGCATGGCGCTCACCTCGCCCCAGGCATAGGCGAAGAAGCGCAGGGGACGCGAGGCGGTGATCGACGCATCGAGCTGGCGCAGGCTTCCCGCAGCCGCATTGCGCGGGTTGGCGAAGAGCGCCTTGCCGGCCGCTTCCTGGCGCGCATTGATGGCGGCGAAATCCTCGTGCGAGAGATAGACCTCGCCGCGCACCTCGAAGATCTCCGGAACGCCGGAGCCCTTGAGCTTGTGCGGGATGTCGCCCACCGTGCGGGCATTGTTGGTCACGTCCTCGCCCATGGCGCCGTCGCCGCGGGTGGCGGCGGACACGAGCTTTCCGTTCTCGTAGCGCAGACTCAAGGACAGGCCGTCGATCTTGGGTTCGGCCGTGAAGGCGAGCGGCGCGTCGTCTTTCAGGTTGAGGAAGCGGCGGATGCGTTCGACGAACTCCTCCACCTCCTCGTCGGCAAAACCGTTGGCGAGCGAGAGCATCGGCACGCGATGCCGGACCTTGCCGAACTTCTCCGACACCTTGGAGCCGACCTTCTGGGTCAGGCTCTCGGGCGATTTCAGCTCGGGGAACTGATCCTCCAGCGCCTCGTAGCGCTTGCGCAAGGCATCGTATTCGGCGTCCGAGACGGTGGGCGCATCCTCCTCGTAATAGTGCCGGTCGTGCTCCGCGATCTCGGCGCCGAGCGCCTCGTGCTCGGCACGGGCTTCATCGGGCGTCAGGTGATCGGCGGGCGTTGAGGAGGTGTTGCGTGGGGGCATGATCGAATCGGGTTTGAGGATGCTTGAACCATAGCGCTCGGCGTTTCAGTCTCCAGAGCCTACCGCAGAGGTTTCACCGGTTTCCGGCATTCTCCTCTTTCGTGATGACCCATTTCTTAAGGTCACGTGAGGGCGTTCCCTCCCCTTGTGGGGCTGGCGGCTGTGGGCTTGGTCCTGGCTTGTCTCGGAAGTCGAGGGAAGCGCGGGACGTGAGGCAACCTCGCCGCTCCAGCGGAGCGCGCAGAGGTGAGTTCGGGACGGGAGGTCCGCCCGGACGGGAAGCAGCCTTGCTCCCGCGCACGGCTTTTCGGCCTTAAGCCTTGCGCTTCAGCCCATCAGGGACGAACCCTCAGAGAGCTTCACGGCGCTTGCATGCGCAGCCCCGGGTGCACCGGTGCCGGCAAGGCTTGGGAGGAGCGGAGACAGGAGCCTGCCCGAGCAGGTCGGTCTTTCTGCCTCCTCCACTAAAGGACCCTGACCACCGGAGGGTGCGACTCCCCTGGCGGGTCAGAACCGTATCCTGCCTCCACAACCGACGCCTCGGGCGCGTCCCTCGTGAGACAGGACGGCACCAGCTATAGCCAAGGTTAGGAGGAAAGTCAAGAACAAAGAGGGAACATAAGAAGGCTCTCACCTGCTCTCCTGTCATTCCGGGGCGACCGCAGGTCGAGCCCGGAATCCATAAACACGACGTCTCAATAAAGGACGAGCGGCGTTGCGCCTCTTTCTTGCACCGTTAGCGGTTATGGATTCCGGGCTCCGCTGCGCGGCCCCGGAATGACAGCGGCGGCAGCGCTCCACACTGATTCCACCATCAGCAAAGATGCCGCTGCGGAAGTTGACCTCCCGAGGAACCTCCATCCTCATAGGTGGGTGCTCAACGTGAGTCGGGATGGCTGCGATGAATGTGCTTGTGGTCGGCGGAACGGGGTTTCTGGGTGGGGCGGTTGCGGATGCTGCGCTCAAGGCGGGCCACAGGGTTGCAATCTTCACCCGCGGCCAGACCGTCAATCCGGCGGTCGGAGCCGGTTTCGAGACGATCGTCGGCGACCGGCACAGCGACCTCTCGGCTCTCAAGGGCCGCAGCTTCGACCTTGTCGTCGACACTTGCGCCTTCGCGCCCGACGCCGTGGCGGGCCTGCTCGATGCGCTCTCGCCGGATATCGGCCGCTATGCGCTCGTGACGAGCGCGTCCGTCTATGCGGATTTCGCAACGCCCGGCCTGACGGAGCAGGCGCCGACGAGCCGCGCGATCCCTGAGCAACTGGACCTCGCGCGATCGCTGCCCATGGAGCGACGCTCCAGCGCGGCATCCTACGGCACGGCTTATGGACCGCTGAAACGCGAATGCGAGCTCGTGGCGCTCGAGCGTCTCGGCGACCGGGCGCTCATTCTTCGCTCCGGGCTTCTGGTGGGCGCAGGCGATTATACGGACCGCCTCACCTATTGGGTGCGTCGTGTGGATCAGGGCGGCCCCATTCCGGCCCCCGGGGATCCGCAGCGGCTCGTTCAGCTCATCGATGTCCGCGATGCCGCGCGCTTCATCGTCGAGGGTGCCAAGAAGGGGTTGGGCGGTGTGTTCAACCTCACCGGTCGCCCTCTTCCGATGAGCGCCCTCCTCGCATCGTGCCGCGAGGTTTCAGGGTCGGATGCGCGCTTCGTCTGGCGCCCGGATGAGGCTATCCTGGCCGCGGGCCTCGAGCCCTGGAGCGAGGTTCCCCTCTGGTTGCCGCATTCCGACGAGCCGTTCCGCCATTTTCTGGAGATCGATACGGAGAAAGCCTTCGCCCATGGGCTTCGGCCCCGGCCGCTGGCTGAAACGCTCGACAACATCCTCGCCTGGGATCGGACCCGCCGTGCAACGCCCCTGAAGGCCGGGATGCCGCCCGAGAAGGAGGCCGCGCTGCTGGCGTCGGTTACTGCGGATGCAACCGGCTGAACCTGCAGCGCCTTCCTTAAATGTTCATCGATCCGGCATGATCGGGCGCGCACTCCGCAGCACCTGGGTCAGCGCATCGGTCATCTGCCCCAGCACCACGCGATCCACGTTCTCCGCATTGTCACAGGCCTTGTGATAGCAGGGATCGTAAGGCTGCCCGGCTTGGCCGCCGAAACGCGCTGCATGCTCGTCGCTCTTCGCATTGCCGGCGCCGGTGAAGAGGCCGAGCGTCGGGATGCTCTTGCCCGCGAAGGCCGCATCGTCGGAGCCGAAACCGCGCTGGTTGCGGGACCGCTCCTCCACGACAAGGTTTCTGGACGCGAACGTGTCGTTGAAGGCCTGGATGATGCCGGCGGTCTCGGCGGTGCGCTCCGTCTGCGACAGCTGGATGAAGCGCCCGGGATTCACCGAGCCGACCATGTCGAGATTGATGTAGAACCGGATCCGGCGCCGCTCCTCGTCCGTGAGCGCATCGACGTGATGGCGCGAGCCGATGAGGCCGCGCTCCTCCGCACCCCAGAAGGCGAAGCGGACCGGCGTGGCGGTGGCGGGCTCCTTTGCCAGCCGCAGGGCCGTCTCCAGAACGGCGGCCGAACCGCTGGCATTGTCGTTCATGCCGGGCCCCTCCGACACGCTGTCGAGATGCGCTCCCACCACGATGAAGGAACCGCTAATTTCATTGCGGTCAGCCAGGACGTTCCGGGTCGAGCGGGTGCCGGTCTCGACATCAACCTTCAGGCGCACCCGGCTGCGGGACGGATCCCGCGCCGCCTCGGCAAGCCTGCGGCCCACCTCGGTGGTCACGCCCAGCACGGGGATCGCCGCCTGCGTCGACAGGCGTCCGCCAAAGGTGCCGGTCTGGTCGCCGGTGCCCTGGTTCATGATGATGAGGCCTGCGGCACCCGCCGCCTGTGCCTGCTCCGCCTTGGTCTGGAACGGACAGGTGCCTCGCCGGACGAGGGCGATGCTGCCGGCGTTGAAGCCCGCGAAATCCTCACGCTCGCAGCCACTGGTCGAAATCTGCAGAGGCTCCTCGCCTAACCCGAGATCCACCGCCTGGACCGGCGCCGTCACGTCGCCGGAGCCGGAACTCGCCAGGGTACGCAGCGCCTCCCGAGGCGGCGTAAAGGGATCGGGTTCGCCGGGCCCCGAGACAAGGACTGGCGGAGACCGCTCCTCGAAAAACGGAAAGGTGAATTCCTCGAACCGCACCGTGTAGCCGGCGGCGCGCAGCTGGTCGGCCACGTACTCGGCGGAGCGGTCATAGCCGGGGGTTCCGGCCGCCCTGTTGCCGCCATTCGCCGTCGCAATGTCCTGCAGGGCCTGAACATGGCGGAACGGATCGGTCTGCCCTGCCGACGCTAGGCCGACATCGGCATGGGACGATCCTGCGCCCGTCAGGACGACGAAAGCCGCAAGGGCGGTTTGACGGATATTCGGCTGCAGACGGGGCACGCGGTTCTCATTTCCCATGGCCGCACTCTTGGTACGCCTTAAGGGAAATCGGGTTTGCGTGCGCCGCCACAAGTGCGGCAGCCTGTGCACTCACACAGACGTGAGACTTCGGGTCTAGTGCGCCGCCGCTTCGAGCAGGCGCGCGGCGGCCGCGCGGGCTTCCTCGGTGATGGTCGCGCCGGCGAGCATGCGGGCGATCTCTTCACGGCGCGGCGTGGCCTCCAGCGGGATGACGCGGGTGGCGACCCGGTCCTTTTCACCGCGCACGCCCTCCTTGGCGATGAGGAAGTGGCTCTCGGCCTTGGCGGCCACCTGCGGCGCGTGGGTCACGGCCATGACCTGGACCCTGCGGGCGAGCCGCGCGAGGCGCTGGCCGATGGCGTCCGCAACGGCCCCGCCGACGCCGGTGTCGATTTCGTCGAAGACCAGGGTCGGGGCTGAGCCCTTGTCCGCCAGCACCACCTTGAGCGCCAGCATGAAGCGCGAGAGCTCGCCGCCTGACGCCACCTTCATGAGCGGGCCTGCGCGGGTGCCAGGATTGGTCTGGGCCCAGAACTCGACGCGCTCGAAACCGCTCGGGTCGCGGCTCTCTTCGTCGGTGGTGATCTCGGTGATGAAGCGCGCCCGTTCCAGCTTGAGGGGCGGCAGCTCGGCCTGCACGGCGGCATCAAGAGCCTGAGCGGCCTTCTTGCGGCCGGCGGACAACGCTTTGGCGGCCTTCACATAAGCGGCGTCGGCCTCTTTGAGGGCCTTTTCCAGGCCGGCGAGCTTCTCCTCGCCGGCATCGATGGCGGCCACGTCCTCGTCGAAGCGCTGGCGCAGACCGGCCAGCTCATCGGCCGGAACATCATATTTGCGGGCGGCGGCGCGCAGCGCAAAAAGGCGCTCCTCCGTCTGCTCCAGCTCGCGGGGGTCGTATTCCGTGGCGCGGATCGCTTCCTCTAGGGCGGCACGCGCCTCGTCGATGGCGACCAGCGCGGCGTCGAGGGCTTTGACGCTCGGGTCCACGAGAGCCGGCGCTTGGGCGCCGCGGCGCTCCAGCTTGCGCACGGCAGCCGAGAGCTCGTTGACCGGGGATGCGTTGCCGGCCACGACCTCGTAGGCCTCGTTCAGGTCCGTCGACACCTTCTCCGACTGCATCATGATCACGCGCCGCTCGGCCAGCGTTTCCTCCTCGCCTGCCAGCGGGTTGAGCTTCGTCAGCTCCTCGACCGCATGGCGCAGAAAATCGGCCTCCTTGCGGGCCTTCTGGATGCGGTTGCGGTGATCCTGCAGGGCTGTGCGCGCCTCGCGCACTTTTCGCGCGGCATCGGACACGGCCTGAACCTCGGACGACAGGCCGCCGAAGGCATCGAGAATGGCGCGGTGGGAGACGGGATCAACGAGGGCGCGATCGTCGTGCTGGCCGTGGATCTCGACCAGGGTTGCGCCGATGGCCTTGAGCACCTGCACGCTGACCGGCTGGTCGTTGACGAACGCGCGGGTGCGCCCGTCGGCCACCTGCACGCGGCGCAAGATCAGATCGCCGTCGATGTCGATATCCGCATCCGCCGCGATGCGGCGGGCCGGGTGATTCATGGGGCAGTCGAAGACGGCCGTAACCTGGCCCTGGTTCTCGCCATGGCGCACGAGGCTGCCGTCGCCGCGGCCGCCGAGGGCCAGGGCGAAGGCGTCGAGCAGGATCGACTTGCCAGCGCCGGTCTCCCCCGTGAGGACGCTCAGGCCCTCATGGAAGTGAAGCTCAAGCCTGTCGATGAGGACGATATCGCGAATCGCCAGCTGGATGAGCATGGATGGTGAGGCTTAGCCCGTCCGCTGACCGACCTGGGGAACGCCGCGGAAGGCCTTGCTGATCCAGGACTGGGAGTCCTCGCGAGGCTCAACGCCGCCTTTCGTCAGAAGGGCGTGGGCGTCCTTGTACCAGGGAGAGTCGGGGAAGTTGTGGCCGAGAACGGCGGCGGCGGTCTGCGCCTCGCCCACGATGCCCATGGCCATGTAGGCCTCGGTGAGGCGCTCGAGAGCCTCTTCCACGTGGCGGGTCGTCTGGTAGCGCGAAACCACTTGGCGGAAGCGGTTGATGGCGCCCGCGTAGTTGCGCTTCTGAAGGTAGAAGCGGCCCACCTCCAGCTCCTTGCCGGCGAGCTGGTCGCTGGCCACCTGGATCTTCTTCTTGGCGTCAGCCACGTACTCGGAGCTGGGATAACGCTGGACCAGCTCCTGCAGGGCCAGAATGGCGCGCTCGGACTTCTCCTGGTCGCGGGTGATGTCCGGGATCTGGTCGTAATAGGACGAGGCCATCAGATACTGGGCATAGGCCGCGTCCGTGGTGTTCGGATAGCCCTGGAGGTAGCGCTTCGAGGCGGTAATGGCCTCGTCATAGAAGCCGCCCTCGTAATTGGCATAGGCCTCCATGATCAGGCCTTTGCGGGCCCAGTCGGTGTAGGGATACTGCTTGTCGAGGCTGCTGAACTTGGTGACCGCGCCGTCGAAGTCGCCCTTCTGCACCCGGGCGAGACCGTCGTTGTAGACCTCCTCGGCCGGCAGGTTGGAAACGATCTCGGGCTTGTAGGTGGTGTCCTTCTCGAACGGGTTCAGCGACGAAAGAGTGTCGCACCCCGCGAGCCCCAAGCCGCAGACGCCAAGGATCAGGGCGCGGGCGGCCGCGCCTTTCATACCCGAATAAGCCTTCGCGAACGACATGCTTCGCGGTCCTCCAAAAACCGTGCCCGATATTTTAACGGTGCATCAAAGGTTCTTTAACCCAAGCACAGGGCAAGAGCCAAGCCCATAGCACAGGGTTTACCCAATAGGAATTAAGAAAGCCTGCACGAAATCATGCGGCCAATGGGCGCCTTGAAGCCGATGGTGCCGAAGCGTTGCTTCAGAGAAGTGATTTAGTGGACTTCCGGAGCGAAAACGGAAGCGACCGCGCTGCCGATCTCGGCATAGCCCGTCTCGCGGCGCGGCGTGGCGTCGACGATGGCGTAGTTGGAGCGGCTCGAGAACAGGGCTTCCAGCACCGAGAAGTTCATGCGGTGACCGCCGCAATAGGAGCGGTAGGTGCCGAGCAGCGGCAGGCCGGCGAGCGACAGGTCGCCGACGGCATCGAGGAGCTTGTGTCGGACGAACTCGTCGGCATAGCGCAGGCCCTCGGGGTTCATGATGCCGTCGTCACCGATGGCCACAGTGTTCTCGAGAGAGGCGCCGAGCGCGAAGCCAGCGCTCCAGAGCTTTTCCACGTCGCGCATGAAGCCGAAGGTGCGGGCGCGGGAAATCTCGCGGCGGAACACAGAGGGAGACAGATCGATGGCCTTGCGCTGGCGGCCGATCACCGGGGTCGGGAAATCGATTTCCACGTCGAGGCGGAAGGCGCGCTCGTTCGGGAGCAGCTCGGCGAAGGCCCGGCCCTGCGTGACGCGGACGGGCTTGAGAACCTTGATATAGCGGCGGGTGACGCCCTGAACCGTGATGCCGACCTGGTCGATGGCATCGATGTACGGCGCCGAGCTGCCGTCGAGGATCGGAACCTCCGGCCCGTCGATCTCGACGAGAACATTGTCGATACCGAGTCCGGCAAGTGCCGCCATGAGGTGTTCGATGGTGGCGACCGCGCCCGAGTCGCGGTCGCCGATCACTGTGCAGAGCTCGGTGGCGGTCACCGCCAGATGCCGAGCATCGATCAGCCGGTCCAGGCCGCCCGGAAGGCCGGTGCGGAGGAAAGCAATGCCATGGTTCGCTTCAGCCGGATGAAGGATCATCTTCACTTCATCGCCGGAATGAACTCCGGTTCCGATGAGGGTCACGGCGGCGCGAAGCGTGGTTTGCTGGCTTTGCTTCATAAGTCCTGGACCTCAACTACCCTTGTCGCCTCGCAGAGCCTGTTTCGCCGAAGGAAGCTGCATTGGCTGCGTTTTGCTTCCCGTCGGCAGGCTTCTTGTGAGCACTGCCCCTTTTGATGTGAGGCACCATAGTCCCGCGGTCAGGCTAGGCCAAATCACGCTTTCTTACCGTGTGTTACAAAGGGGATAAGCCATAAACTCTTGTAATTAATACTTTTTTAACGAAGAAGGCCCCCAGCCGGTTGCGGACTGGGGGCCTTCTGTAACAGCCATTACAGTGCTGGCAGGCTCACTCAGTTGGCCTGGCGGCGGAGGAAGGCGGGAATCTCCAGCTGATCGTCCTCCGAAGCAGCGCGGGGGGCCGGAGCCGGCTGGCCCTGCGGCGGCCGCTGCGCCTGGGCCGGCGCAGGCCGGCGGGCGTATTCGGCGTGGACCGAGGACATGGACTGGCGCGGGGCTTCCTGCCGGGGCTCGGCCGGGGCCTGCTGCGGCTCCTCGCGGCGGCCGAAGCCGATGGTCGCGAGACGCTGGATCAGCGAGGGCTTGTGCTCCTGGACCGGCTCCTCGCCACGGCTGGCGCGCAGGGCGACCTGCCCGGGCATGGGCAGCTCGTCGATACGCGGCATCCGGGCCGGGCGCATGGCGCGCTCGGCGTGTGGCGGGATGAAGGCGCCCTGATCCATGGGCTCCTCGTAAGCCAGAGCCTGAGCCGGAGCCTCATAGGCAACCGCCTGCCGCGGCTGGGCCGGGGTGAGGACCACATCGTCGCGCACGATCGGCTGGAGAGTGTGCTCCAAAGGCTGGGCCGTGGCCATGGGGGCCGCAATCGGAGCCGGGGCCAGAACGGGCGAACCCTGGGTCAGGATCTGAGCCGCCTTCACCGGTTCGGGCTGGGCGGCGGAGCGAAAGGTCGGCGTGGCCTGGGTGGCGCGGGCGCGGGCTTCGGCCCGCAGGCGCTCGGCGACCTCGGAGATGCGCTGCTCGGTGGCGGTGAGATCGCCGCCGTTCTCCATGAGCGCGTGGTCGATGCCGGTCGCCACGACGGAGACGCGGATGATGCCTTCCAGGCTCTCGTCGAAGGTGGCGCCGAGGATGATGTTGGCGTCCTGGTCCACTTCCTCGCGGATGCGGGTGGCTGCCTCGTCGAGCTCATAGAGGGTGAGGTCGTTGCCGCCGGTGATGGAGATCAGCAGGCCGCGCGCGCCCTTCATCGACACGTCGTCGAGGAGCGGGTTGGCGATGGCTGCCTCGGCCGCGCGGATCGCGCGCTTCTCGCCGGAGGCTTCGCCGGTGCCCATCATGGCCTTGCCCATGCCGCGCATGACGGAGCGCACGTCGGCGAAGTCGAGGTTGATGAGGCCTTCCTTCACCATCAGGTCGGTGATGCAGGCGACGCCCGAATAGAGCACCTGGTCGGCCATGGCGAAGGCGTCCGCGAAGGTCGTCTTCTCGGTGGCGACCCGGAACAGGTTCTGGTTCGGGATCACGATGAGCGTGTCGACCGCCTGCTGCAGCTCGGTGATGCCGGCTTCCGCCAGCTTCATGCGGCGCACGCCCTCGAACTGGAACGGCTTCGTCACGACGCCGACCGTCAGTATGCCGAGCTCGCGGGCCGCGCGGGCCACGACCGGGGCAGCGCCCGTGCCGGTGCCGCCGCCCATGCCGGCGGTGATGAACACCATGTGCGAGCCTGCGAGCTGATCGCGGATCTCGTCGATCACCTCTTCGGCAGCCGCGCGGCCGACTTCCGGCTGCGATCCGGCGCCGAGGCCTTCAGTCACCTGAATGCCCATCTGGACCACGCGCTGGGCCTTGGAAGAAGCCAGTGCCTGCGCGTCGGTGTTCGACACCACGAACTCGACGCCTTCCAGACCGGATTCGATCATGTTGTTCACGGCATTTCCGCCGGCACCGCCGACGCCGAAAACCGTGATATGCGGCCTGAGTTCCCGGATGTCCGGAGCTTGCTGATTGATAGCCATGACCTGCGCCTCTTCTGGCATTTAGTGATGAGCGTTTGGCTGACGCTGACCTTTGCTAACTTTAACTCTCACGATGGCCCGCCGCGCCAACGCGTTACTCGTCTTAGAAACTGTCGCGAATCCAACGGCCCATTCGCGAGAAGTAGCCGTCGGTTCCCGTACTCTGAAACAAGCCGCTGGATTGCGGCTCGAAATACTCGATGTGTGCCACCTGCGGATAAACCAGGAGGCCGACCACCGCCGAGAAGGCAGGGCCCTTTGCCGCTTCGGGCAAACCCTTGATGCCGAGCGGACGCCCGACACGAACCTGGCCCTGCAAGATGCGGCGCGCCGTTTCCGGCAGCCCGACGAGCTGGCTTGCGCCGCCCGTCAGCACGACCCGCCGTCCGGCCTGGGCTGCAAAGCCCGCACCTTTCAACCGATCGCGCACGAGTTCGAGAACCTCCTCGACCCGCGGCTTGATGATGCGAACGAGGTGCGACTTCGGCAGATGATTCGGAACGTCCCGTTCGTCCTCATCGACCTGCGGCACCGCGATCATGTCCCGGTCATCCGCGCTCGAAGAGATGGCGGAGCCGTAGAAGGTCTTGAGCCGTTCGGCAGCGGACACGCGGGTCGTGAGACCGCGCGCAATGTCCATGGTCACATGATGACCGCCGACCGCAATGGCATCGGTGTGGACCAGATGCCCGTTGGAGAAGATGCCCACGCTCGTGGTGCCGCCGCCCATGTCGACGACCGCGCAGCCCATGTCGGCTTCATCGTCGACGAGAGCGGAAAGGCCTGCCGCATAAGGCGTGGAAATCACCGCCTCGACGCCGAGATGGCAGCGCTCGACCGCAATCATGAGGTTGCGCGCAGCAGCAGCCTCGGAGGTCACTACATGCAGATCCGCGCCGAGGCGCTCACCGATCATGCCGGCCGGATCGACGATGTGATTCTGCGCATCGAGCGAAAAGCCCGTAGGTAGAGCGTGCAGCACCGTGCGGCCGCGACGCAGATCGTAGCTCGATGCGGCATCGAGCACGCGATGCACATCGTTTTCGCTGACCGCGCCGCGCACGGGAACATGCGCCTCGAAATGCTCGGACGTGAGCCGCCCACCAGTGAGATTGACGATCACCGACTGGATTTCGACCTTCGCCATCCGCTCGGCCGCATGCACCGCCTGACGGATCGCAGCCTCGGCCGCCTCCAGATCGACGACAACGCCGCCCTTGAGGCCCATGGAGCGCTGATGGCCGATGCCGAGAATGCGCGCCACATGGGTGCGGCTGCGCAGCGACTCGACCTCGTCGGCCGGCTTCAGTTCCGCCACGACGCAGACGATCTTGCTCGTTCCCACGTCGAGCACCGAGAGAATGGCGCTCTTGCGTGCGGAGAGTGGCTTCAGGCGAGGTGTCAAACCGTGACCCGAGAGACTCATGTATCGACCCCCTTGCCGCGCATTGGTTTTTTCTTGAGCGCCTCGGCGCGGGCCAAGGCGGCCTCTTCCGTCAAGCGGACGACGACGCGATCCGCCATGCGCAGATCGATCGCCAGCACGTCCTTTTCCAGAATCTTCTGCTCGTTTTCGAGCTTCACGAGACGGGCCAGCGCGTCAGTTGCCCCGAGCTCCGGCAGGCGCACGTCCATGCCGTTATCCATCTTCAGCGTCCAGCGCCGCCCGGCAACGAGCGTGCCGGCGCGGATGCGCTGTTTCAGCGGACCGGCCGCCTCGACCAGAGCGAGATAATCCTTGCTGCGGGCGTTGGCGCCCTCACCTACCACGAAAGGCAGGCTCACATAGCGCTCGTCCTGCATCAGATCGATCACCGTGCCGTCCGCCGCGATGACGAAGAGCTCGCCGTTGTTCTGCCAGATGGCATGGGCTTCGCGCTCGGCGAGCGTGATGACGAGTTCGTTCGGATAGAGCTTGCGTACGGTCGCCGACTTGACCATCGGCACGCGCTCGAGGCGCTCGCGCAGGTCGTTCACGTCGAGGAAGGCGAGCGACAACTTGCCGTTGATGCCGGCCGCCGCGAGAACCTCGTTCTCGCCCATCTGCGAGATGCCGGAGATCGTCACCTGCTCGAGGCCGAGACCCACGGACCGCGCCAGCGCATGATGCGGCTCGCCGTGCTGGCGGATGAAATCGTCGATATGGCCGCCCTGCCACAGACCGTAGCCGACGACCGCCGAGAAAAAGGCAAGTGTCAGGCCGGTTCCGAGGAAACGCGGGAGGCGCTGCTCGATCGGAGCGGCCGAGGAGCGCCGGCGCACGCTGCCGGAGGCGCCGAACAGCTTTTTGATTCGGGAGGGCTGCTTGAACGAGGGGGCGGTCCTCCGGCCTCCGGAGGCAGCGCGCGCAACGGCGAATCCGGCCGGGTAGGCCGTCATCGGTTGCAGGTAGCGTCCTCCACCATCCATTGCACAAGCTCGCCAAACGTATAGCCCGCATGGGCTGCCAGTTCTGGCACCAAGCTCGTCTCGGTCATGCCGGGTTGCGTGTTGACTTCTAGAACGACGAGTTCCCCGGTTCCCCCAGGAGTGTCGTCGTACCGCAAGTCGGCGCGGCTGATTCCCCGACAGCCGAGCGCTTGATGCGCCGTTAACGCCAACTCTTGGACCTTTTGGTAAATATTCGGTTTAATTTCTGCCGGGAGGACGTGAATGGAGCCCCCCTTCACATATTTCGCGTCATAATCGTAGAAGACCCCGGTGGCGGGCCGGATGTCGATGACCCCGAGGGCCTTGTCGCCCATGACCGCGCAGGTCAGCTCGCGGCCTGCAACGTATGATTCCACAAGGACTTGGTCGCCGAAGGCCCAGTCCTCGCGCAGCAGCTCCTGGGGCGGATGGGAGCGGTCCTCGCGGACGATGATGACCCCGTAGGACGAGCCTTCGCTGATCGGCTTGATCACATAGGGCGCCGGCAGGACGTGGCTTTTCGCCGCCTCGAAACGGTTAACGACCATGCCCTTTGGAACCGGCACGCCGGCCGCCTCCATGACGATTTTCGCCTTGTCCTTCTGCATGGCGAGCGCCGAGGCGAGGACGCCGGAATGGGTGTAGGGAATTCTCAAGAGTTCGAGCAGACCCTGAATGGTCCCGTCCTCGCCCACCCGCCCATGGAGCGCATTGAACACCACGTCCGGCGCCACCGCCTGGAGAACGGTGGCGATATCGGACTGCACGTCGATGGGAGTGACCTTGTAGCCCTGGTCCTCCAGGGCCTTGCAGCAGGCCCGGCCCGACGCCAGGCTGACCTCGCGCTCCGCCGACCAGCCGCCATAAAGGATGGCAACATGCTTCGCCATGGTCTCTCTCCGTCATGCGCCCCGGCGCGCCGGGTCAAAAGTGATTCGAATCAGGCCTTAGGTAACCCGACCCGCTTGATCTCCCATTCCAGCTCCACGCCCGACGTCTCGCGGACGCGGCGGCGGACCTCTTCTCCCAAGCCCTCGATATCGGCTGCGGAGGCGGAGCCATGGTTGATCAGGAAGTTGCAGTGCATCTCGGACACCTGGGCATCGCCCACCCGTAAGCCCCGGCACCCAGCGGCATCGACCAGCTCCCAGGCCTTCTGGCCCGGCGGGTTCTTGAAGGTGGAGCCGCCCGTGCGGGTGTTGACCGGCTGGGTCGAGGAGCGCGCCTCGGTGATGGCGTTCATCTCGGCCAGAATGTCTTCCGGATTGCCGGGACGGCCCTCGAACAGCGCCTCGGTGAAGATCACGTCGTCCGGCACACTCGTGTGGCGATAGGTGAAGCCCATCTGGGCGTTGGTGAAGGTCACCGCCTCGCCGGTGCGGGTCACGCCTTTGGCCTCGACCAGCACATCCTTGGTCTCGCCCCCATAGGCGCCGCCATTCATGCGCAAGGCTCCGCCGATGGCGCCGGGAATGCCGCGCAGGAAGGACAGACCCGCAATGCCCGCTTCCGCCGCCGCGCGCGCCACCTTCACGTCGGGAGCGCCGGCGCCGGTGCGCACGCGCAGGTTCGGCTCGATCGTCACTTCGGTAAAGCCCTTGCCGAGACGAATGATGACCCCTTCCCACCCGCCGTCGCGGATGAGCAGATTGGAGCCGAGACCTACGACAAGAACCGGCACGCTGCGGTCGAGGTGCTGCAGAAAATACGCGAGATCGTCCGCATCCGCCGGCGTGAACAGCACCTGCGCCGGGCCGCCCGTACGAAACCAGGACAGGGGCGCCGTCGGCGCATTCGCCTCCAGCTTGCCGCGCAGCTCGGGCATGCGGGCTTTCAAGTCGGCGGTGATGTCGGCGAACATCAGGCTGCCTTCTCGCCCAGAGCCTCAAGCTCAGTGGGGAGCGCATAGGCCCATTGGGTGATGTTGCCGGCGCCGAGGCAGATCACGTAGTCGCCCGGCTTCGCCACGCCCTTGACGAGGCCCGCGAGCTCTTCCGACTTCTCCAGCGCCATCACGTTGCGATGGCCGCGGGCTTTCAGGCCCGACACGAGACCGTCGCGATCCATACCGGGGATCGGCTGCTCGCCCGCCGCGTAGACCGGCGCGACGATGACGGCATCCGCATCGTTGAAGCAGGTGCAGAACTGATCGAACAGGGACGACAGGCGCGAATAACGGTGCGGCTGCACTACGGCGATCACCTGACCGTCGGTCGAGGCGCGCGCGGCTTTCAGCACCGCGGCGATCTCGATGGGGTGGTGGCCGTAATCGTCGAACACCGTGACGCCGTTCCACTCGCCCGTGCGGGTGAAGCGGCGCTTCACGCCGCCAAAGCCCGCGAGCGCCTTGCGGATCGCATCGGGCGAGACGCCGAGCTCGTGCGCCACCGCAATGGCCGCCGTGGCATTGAGCGCGTTGTGTGCGCCCGGCATCGGCAGGACGAGGTCCTCGAGTTCGAGGCGGAAGCCGGGGCGACGGTCGCGGATCATCACGCGGAACTTGGTCTGCCCGCCGCGCGGATCGACATCCATGATCCGCACGTCGGCCTGCGGGTTCTCGCCATAGGTGATGATGCGCCGGTCCTCGATGCGGCCCACGAGGTCCTGCACGGTCGGATGGTCGATGCACATCACGGCAAAGCCGTAGAACGGGATCGAGTTGATGAAGGAGTGGAAGGAATCCTTGATCGCATCGAAGGTGCCGAAATGGTCGAGATGCTCGGCGTCGATATTGGTCACGATGGCCACATCGGCCGGCAGCTTGAGGAAGGTGCCGTCGGATTCGTCCGCCTCCACCACCATCCACTGGCCGTCGCCCATGCGTGCATTGGTGCCGTAGGCGTTGATGATGCCGCCGTTGATGACGGTCGGATCGAGGCCGCCCGCGTCCAGCAGCGTTGCGACGAGCGATGTCGTCGTGGTCTTGCCGTGGGTGCCGGCCACCGCCACGCAGGACTTGAAGCGCATGAGCTCGGCGAGCATCTCGGCGCGGCGCACCACGGGCAGGCGCTTCTCGCGGGCCACCACCAGTTCCGGGTTGTCGCGCTTGATGGCGGTCGAGACCACCACGATCTCGGCATCCTCTACGTTCTCGGCCTTGTGGCCGATGAAGGTCTTGATGCCTTTATCGGCCAGGCGCTTGACGTTGTAGTTGTCGGCCGCATCCGAGCCCTGAACCGTGTAGCCCAGATTGTGCATGACCTCGGCGATGCCCGACATGCCGATGCCGCCGATGCCGATGAAGTGAATGGGTCCAAGCTTCGGCGGCAATTTCATGGGGTTTTTCCGTTATGATTCGCAGAAATGAGGGTGAGAACGGCTTGAGCCAGCCGCTCCGCCGCATCCGTGATGCTGGCGCTATGTGCGGCGGCGGCGGCTTTGGTCAAGCGGTCAGGCTCTTGAAAAAAGGCGTGAATCTCGTTTGCCAGCCGCTCAGGGGTGAACTCCGATTGCGGGCAAACGATGGCGGCACCCAGATCGCCTAAGGTCTTGGCATTGGCCGCCTGGTCCTGATCGAGCGAGCCCGGAAGGGGCACGAGGATCGAGGGGCGGCCGATCACCGCAAGCTCCGCCACCGTCGAGGCGCCGGAGCGGGAGACGACGAGATGAGCCTGCGCCAGCCGGTGCGGCAGGTCCTTGAAGAAGGGCTCGGCCTCGAATTCCACATTAAGGCGCGTGTAATGATCGCGGACCCGGTCCAGGTCCTCGCCCCTCGCCTGCTGCGTGATGACGATGCGGGACCGAAGCTCTGGCGATAAAAGATCAATGGCGGGCGGCACCACGTCGCTCATCACCCGCGCGCCCTGGCTGCCGCCGACCACGAGGAGGCGAAGTTTGCCGTTGGGTTCAAGCGGCGCATAAGCCTGCTTGGCCGCCTCCAGCACCGCGGGACGGATCGGGTTGCCGGTATGGATCAGTTTGCCCGGCACGTTGGCGGGAACGCCCTTGATGTCGGCGAAGCCCGTTGCGATCACGGTAGCGCGGCGGGCGAGCAGGCGGTTGGCCCGCCCCATCACGCCATTCGCCTCATGGATCACGGTCGGCACCTTGAGGAGCGAGGCGGCGATCACCGGCGGCACGGTGGGATAGCCGCCGAAGCCTACGACCACCGCAGGCTTCATCCGGCGGATCGCCGACATGGACTTCAGGGTCCCCTGCCCGAGCATAAGCGCGGCCTTCGCCATCTGCGGGATGGAACGGCCTGACGGCGTGGCGGAGGGGATCTCGACGATCTCGTCGGCCGGGAACGAGCCCGCATAGGCGTTGGCGCGCTTGTCGGTGGCGAGCGCCACCCTCGCGCCGGATGCCTTCAGAGCATTGGCAAGCGCTTCCGCCGGAAAGAGATGACCGCCGGTGCCGCCGGCGGTCAGGAGGATGAGAGGAGCGTTCATTCTCAAAGTCGATCCTGGCCGAAATGGTTCATCATCTCGGCGCGCGGGCGCCGCCGCGTGAGCGCGATGAGGAAGCCCATGCCGAGCGCCAGAGACAGCAGCGACGAGCCGCCATAGGAGATGAAAGGCAGCGTCATGCCCTTGGCCGGCATCAGGTGGACGTTCACCATCATGTTGATGCAGGCCTGCAGGCCGAACATGAAGATGAGGCCCGTGGCCGCAAGGCGGCAGAAGGTGTCCTCGCTGCGGCGAGCCAAGGAGAGGCCGCGCAGCACGATGAAGGCGAAGACCATGAGCAGCGCGATACACACCACGATGCCGAACTCCTCCGCCGTCACGGCAAAGATGAAGTCGGTATGCGCATCCGGCAGGATGCGCTTGACCGAGCCCTCACCCGGGCCGCGCCCGAGCCAGCCGCCGCGGGAGAAGGATTCCATAGCCGTGTCGACCTGGAAGGTGTCGCCGGAATCCTTGTCGAGGAAGCGCTCGATGCGGGCGCGCACGTGCGGCAGGAACTGATAGGCCGCGCCGATGCCGAGGAGCCCTGCACCACCGAGGCCCATCACCCAGAACCAGTGCAGGCCGGCGACGAAGAACAGGCCGCACCACACGATGGTGACCAGCATGGTCTGGCCGAAATCCGGCTGCAGGATGAGCGGGATGATGGTGGCCGGCAGGAGCAGGAAGGCCAGCAACGTGCCCGGCACGTCCTTGCGCCGCGCGCCTTCCGAGAAGGCCCAGGCGGAGAGCACCACGAAGGCGGGCTTCACGAACTCGGAGGGCTGGAGACCCAGCGGCCCGATCATGATCCAGCGATGCGCGCCCTTGATCTCGGGACCGTACTGAAACGCCAGCAGGATCAGCACCATCCCGGCCGCATAGACGAAGAGAGCCACCCGCCGCAGATGGCGCAGGGACAGGAATGAGACCGTGACGATGATCAACATGGCGGGGACGAGGAACATCACCTGCCGGTTCACGAAGTGGAAGGTGGAGAGCCCGAGTCGCTCCGCAACCGGCGGACCGCCCGCCATGAGGAAGACGAGGCCAGCCAGCATGAGGATGGCGAGGCCTGCGAGCAGCGAACGATCGACCGTCCACCACCAGTCGCCGAAAGCCGAGCGTTCCGCGCGTGACACCATGTCTAAGCCCCCTTGGCTTCGATGCCGGGTAATGCCCGGACCAGATCGCGGAAATGGTTTCCGCGTATTTCGTAATTGGGAAATTGGTCGTAGGACGCGCAGGCCGGCGACAGCAGCACGACAGCCGGAGCACCGAGTGCCTGCGCATCGGATGCCGCCTGCTCTACGGCTTTGTCGAGGGTGCCGCAATGGACGTGCGGAACTTGCGTGCCCAGCGTCCCGGCAAAGTCATCCGCAGCGGCGCCGATGAGATAGGCCTTGCGGATCTTCGGGAAGTATTCCTTCAGCGGCTCGATGCCGCCTTCCTTCGCCTTGCCGCCGAGAATCCAGAAGATGTCGTCGAAAGACTTCAGCGCCTTCTCGGTGGAATCCGCGTTGGTGGCCTTGGAGTCGTTGATGAAGAGAGTCGACCGGATGCGACCGACCTCTTCCATGCGGTGCGGCAGGCCGGGGAAGGTATAAAGCCCCGAGCGAACTTTCTCTGGGGGTACGTTCAAAGCTAGGGCTATGGCGACAGCAGCGGCGGCGTTCTGCGCGTTGTGAGCGCCGCGCAGGGAGCCGATGCCCGACAGATTGGCTACAGCGGCTGTATCGGTCTCCGTCACTCCTACAAGAGTATCTTCGTCTGCAAATATGCCCTTTACACCAAGGGGCTCGACCGAAACGCGGGCGACGTTCACGCCCTTGGCTTCACAGGAAGCTGCAATCGCACGGCTCATCGGGTCGTCAACGCCAATAATGGCGAGACCCGCCTTCGCCACCAGCCGCTCCTTGATTGCCGCATAGAGCTCCATCGTCCCATGCCGGTCGATGTGATCGGGTGAGAGATTAAGATGAACGCCAATGGTAGGCGCAAGCGAAGGCGCGAGGTCGATCTGGAACGACGAACACTCGATCACGTGGATACGGCTGTCGGAGGGTGGATCCAGCGATAGGATCGCCGTGCCGATATTGCCGCCCATCTGCACATCGCGCCCCGCTTCGCGCAGGATATGGGCGATAAGGGCCGTCGTAGTGGACTTGCCGTTGGTGCCGGTGATCGCGATGAAGGGCGCGTTCGGCGCAATCTTTGCCCGCTCGCGGCAGAACAGCTCGATGTCGCCGATGGTTTCGACGCCTGCTTCACGCGCCAGCTTTGCCGACCAGTGCGGCTCGGGATGGGTGAGTGGCACGCCAGGCGAGAGGATGAAGGACGACACCTTCGACCAGTCGATCTGGCGCAGGTCGGCAGTCTCGATGCCCTTGGCGCCAGCTTCCGCCATTTTCGCCGGGTTGTCGTCGCAGGCGATGACCCGCGCCCCACCCTCCTTCAAGGCAAGCGCCGTCGCCAGCCCCGATCCGCCAAGACCGAAGAGAGCGACCGTTTTGCCTGAGAAGGAGGTGACGGGCGTCATGCGTCTTACCGGAGTTTCAGGGTGGCGAGGCCGGTGATCGCGAGAACCACGGCGATGATCCAGAAGCGGATCACCACCTGCGGCTCAGTCCAGCCCAGCTGCTCGAAATGGTGGTGGATCGGCGCCATCTTGAAGACGCGCTTGCCGGTGAGCTTGAACGACGTCACCTGGATGATCACGGACAGGATCTCCAGCACGAACAGGCCGCCCACGATGGCGAGAACGATTTCGTGCTTGGCCGCGACCGCAATGGCGCCGAGCATGCCGCCGAGCGCCAGGGAGCCCGTATCGCCCATGAAGATCTGAGCCGGCGGCGCATTGAACCAGAGGAAGCCGAGACCTGCGCCGATGAGGGCACCGCAGAGCACGGCGAGCTCGCCGGTGCCGGGCACGAAATGGATCTGCAGGTAGTTGGAGAACACCGCGTTACCGGACAGATAGGCGATGAAGCCGAAGGTGCCGGCGGCGATCATCACCGGCACAATGGCGAGCCCGTCGAGCCCGTCGGTGATGTTCACCGCGTTGCCGGCGCCGACAATCACGAAACCGGCGAAGATCACGTAGAACCAGCCGAGATTGATGATCAGATCCTTTGAGAAGGGCAGCGCCAGCTTGTTCGCCAATCCCGGCGTGGCCATGTAGGAGATCGCCAGACAGGCCACGACAGCGATCACCGCCTCGATGGTGAGACGCGAGCGTCCGGAGAAGCCCTTGTGCGACTGCTTCGTGACTTTCAAAAAATCGTCATAGAAGCCGATGGCACCGAAGCCCACGGTGACGAACAGCACGATCCAGACATAGTGGTTCTCGAGATTCGCCCAGAGCAGGGTCGAGACCAGCACGCCGGCGAGGATCATCAGGCCGCCCATGGTGGGCGTACCGCGCTTCGTCAGCAGGTGCGATTGCGGCCCGTCCTCGCGGATCGGTTGTCCCTTG
This sequence comes from Microvirga sp. CF3062, assembly GCF_036314045.1. NCBI lineage: Bacteria > Pseudomonadati > Pseudomonadota > Alphaproteobacteria > Hyphomicrobiales > Methylobacteriaceae > Microvirga > Microvirga sp. CF3062. Next base: position 135,716 of record NZ_JAYGGN010000006.1, on the reverse strand, counting down.
CCCTGGCGCACGCGCAGGAGCGAGATGATCGCCGGGCCGAACAGGAACACGAACAGCATGCCGGTCGCCGTTGCGCCGCCGGTGCGGAACGTGATGTAGCGGAAGATGTTGAGAGGGCTGAAATAGGGGCTGAGCTCAGCCAACCAGGTTAACATCGATCATCCTTTCAGCGCGTGGGCCGTTGAGCTCGCGCCGTAACGTTCTTTCAGAGCTTTGACAACCAGGGCCATCTTCATGCTGAGCGAGCCTTTGACGGTCACCGCATCGCCGGGACGGATCGCCGCGCAGACCGCGTCGACCAGATCGGCGGAGGTCTCCGCATGAGCGGCCACAAGGGCTTTCGGCAGCGCATCGACGAGGTTCTGCATCAGGGCGCCAGCGGCAAAGACCAGGTCAATCCTGTGGGTGCGAACCGCCTCTGCCAATTCCGCGTGAAGTCGCGGCCCTATCTCGCCCAGTTCCTTCATGTCGCCCAGCACGGCAATCCGCCGCGCCCCGCGCCCGAGTTCGATCGCACCGAGATTGGCCAGCGCTGCGCGCATGGAGGCCGGGTTGGCGTTGTAGCTCTCGTCGATCAGCAGGGCCTCGCCCTCCCCGATCGCGAGCATGGTGCGCTCGCCGCGCCCGACCGGGGGCTTCAATTCGGCGAAGGAGAGCGCCACGAGCGCGAGATCCGCGCCGAGCGCATGGGAGGCTGCGAGCACGCTCAATGAGTTGAGCGCGTGGTGCCGGCCCGCTGTGCCGATCCTGTAGGTCAGCGGCTGGCCGAAGATCGTGGCGTCGACCACCGAATGGTCGGGCTTTACGATGATGCGGTTTGCGCGGATATCCGCCGCCTCATGCTCGCCGAAGCTGATCACGCGCCCGGCCGCGGAGGCGAACGCGTGAGCGCGCATGCGCTCGAAATAGGCGTTGTCGCGGTTGATGACCGCCGTGCCGCCGGGCTCCAGGCCTGAAAAAATCTCACCCTTGGCGTCCGCAATGCCCCAGAGCGAGGGAAAGAACTCGATATGAACCGGCTCGACCGTGGTGATTACGGCAACATGCGGCCGGACCATGCCGGTGAGCGGCAGGATCTCATGAGAATGGTTCATGCCGATCTCGAACACGCCAAATTCGGTTTCGCGCGGCATGCGGGCGAGCGTCAGCGGCACGCCCCAGTGGTTGTTGTAGGAGGCAACCGACGCGTGGGTCGCACCCTGGCGCGAGAGCGCAAGGCGCATGGCCTCCTTCGTGCCGGTCTTGCCGACGGAGCCTGTGACGGCGACGATCCTGGCATTCGTGCGCGCACGGGCCGCGCGACCCATCTGGCGCATAGCGTCGAGCACGTCCGGCACGACGATCAGCTTGTCGGAGCCCGCAAAGGCAGGAGCCTTTTCCTCGGACACGATTGCAGCGGACGCGCCCTTCTCCAGCGCGGCCAATACGAAATCGTGGCCGTCATGCACGTCGCCCTTGATGGCGAAGTAGAGATCGCCCGGCTCGAGCGTCCGCGTGTCGATGGACGCGCCCGTGCCTTTTGCAAAGCCAGCGCCGATGCGGGCGCCGGTGGCGGCTTTAATCTCGTCCAATGTCCAAAGGGGCGAATTCATCCCTGCCTCGCTGCAATGGCCGCCCGGACCTCGTCGTGGTCCGAGAACGGCAGGGTGCGGTCGCCGATGATTTGGCCCGTTTCATGGCCTTTGCCCGCCACGACGAGAATATCGCCCCGGCGAAGCTCGTTCACGGCGGTGCGGATGGCTTGAGCGCGGTCACCGATCTCACGAGCGAGAGGCGCGCCTTTCATCACTTCGGCCCGGATCGCCGCCGGATCCTCGGAGCGAGGATTATCGTCCGTGACGATAACCACATCAGCCTTGTCGGCGGCGATGCGGCCCATGAGCGGGCGCTTTCCCCGATCCCGGTCGCCGCCGCAGCCGACGATGCAGACAAGCTTTCCCTTCACGAAAGGGCGTAGAGCATCGAGCACATGAGCAAGCGCGTCGGGCTTGTGGGCATAGTCGACGATGCAGATGGCTCCATCCGTCTCGCCCACCTGCTCCAGGCGTCCCGACACGCCCTTGAGAAACTTGAAGCCTTCGAACACCTCGGCTGCCCTGCCCTCGCCTTCGACCGCCAGCACGAGGCCGGCCGCGACGAGCGCGTTCTCGACCTGGAAGGCGCCGAGAAACGGCAGATTCGTCTGGAATGTCCTCCCAAAGGCCTCGATGGTCAGCGCCTGCGTGAAGCCTTCAGCGCGGGCCTCGACGAGACGGATGGTCTCGCCGGCGCTGCCGGTGGTGAGGATCGCAAGGCCTCGATTGCGCACGCCGTGAAGGAACACGTCTGCATAGGGACCGTCCGCATTGATGACGGCAGGTGCGTCCTGCGGCAGAAGCGTATCGAAGAGGCGAAGCTTTGCCGCCGCATAGGCTTCCGTGGTGGCGTGATAGTCGAGATGGTCGCGCCCGAGATTGGTGAAGCCTGCCGCATGCAGACGCACCCCGTCGAGGCGGCGCTGGTCGATGCCGTGCGAAGAGGCCTCCATGGCAAGACGCGTGACGCCGTCATTTGCCAGGCGGTCGAAGCTTTCATGCAGGGAGATCGGATCGGGCGTCGTGAGAGAGCCGTAGGCTGCACCGTCCGACGTGATGATGCCAAGCGTGCCGACGCTGGCGGATTTGTAGCCCAGATGCGCGAAGAGCTGGCGGATGAAGTCAGCCACCGAACTCTTGCCGCTCGTACCCGTGACGGCGACGACCTTCTCAGGCTGCTTGGAGTAGAACCGCGCAGCCGCAAGAGCCAACGTCCGGCGCACATCCTTCACCTGCACATAGGCAACAGATTCCGGCAGATCGGCTGGACGCTCAGCCTCGCCCACGATGGCGACCGCGCCTGCGGCAGCGGCCTGCGGCACGAAGCTCATGCCGTCCACCTTGGTGCCGGGCACGGCGAAGAACAGGGTGCCGGGCTCCACCTTGCGGCTGTCGGACGCGATCTTCGACACGGAAAGGGACGCCTGAGCGTCGCCTGCCGCGAGGTCGAGAAGATCGCCGAGATTTATGGACCCTGCACTCATCGGTTGCTGCCCCAGGCGCCGAGGCGCGACATGAGCGGGAACGGCTGAGTCGGCGGCTCGAAGCGCGGCGGCACGCCGAGCAGCGGCGCAATGCGCTCGATGATGTTCCCTGTCACAGGAGCGGCATTCCAGCCTGCTGTCGAGAAGCCATGGGTGCCTTCCACCGCCTGCGGCTCGTCCAGGATGGTGAGGAACACGTATTTCGGCTTGTCGGAAGGCACCACCGCCGTGAAGGTAGTAAGGTTCTTGTTCTTGGCGTAGCGGCCGTTGATCACCTTTTCCGCAGTGCCGGTCTTGCCGCCGACGAAGAAGCCGGCAATCGAGGCATTTCCAGCAGAGCCTTCCGGCGTCGAAGCATTGAGGCGCATGACATAGCGCATTGCCTCGCTGGTTTCGGGCTTGAGAACCTGCAGGGCGTTCTGGCGCGCCTCTTCCTGCGTGCGCTTGAGGAAGGTCGGCCTGATCATGACGCCGCCGTTCACCAGGGTACCTACGGCCGAGAGAGCCTGGAGCGGCGCAACCGCGAGACCGTGGCCGAATGCGATGGTCATGGTGTTGAGTTCGCCCCAGCGCGGCGGGACGATTGGCAGGGCACTCTCCGGCAGTTCCGTCTCAAGGCGGGTCAGCTGGCCCATCTTGCGCAGGAAGGCCTTGTGGCCTTCGACGCCGATGCCGAGCGCCATACGGGCGGTGCCGATGTTGGAGGAGTGCACGAATACTTCCGGCGTGGAGAGAACGCGCCGCGTCGGATGATAGTCGCCGATGGTGAAGCGGCCGTAGCGCAGGCCGGAGCGTGCATCGAAGGTCGAGTTGATGTTGTACTTGCCGGAATCGAGCGCCATCGCGACCGTCAAGGCCTTGAAGGTCGAGCCCATCTCGAACACACCGACATTGATGCGGTTGATCCGATCTTTATCCAGCGCATCGACCGGGTTGTTCGGGTCGTAATCGGGCAGCGACACGAGCGCGATGATCTCGCCCGTGTTCACGTCCAGGATCGCGCCGGCCGTGGCCTTGGCCTTGAACTTCGCCATGCCTTTGGCAAGCTCGTCGCGAAGGGCATGCTGTACACGCAGGTCGAGGGAAAGCTGGATGGGCTTCAGGTCGGCGGCCGAGATGTTGAAGCCTGCGCCGTTGAGGTCCTGCAGGCCCATGCTGTCAATGTATTTCTCGATGCCGGCGATGCCCACATTGTCCACATTGGCGAAGCCGAGCACGTGAGCGGCGGCCTCGGCGTTCGGATAAACGCGCTTGTTCTCCGGCAGGAAGCCGATACCGGGAATGCCGAGCCGATGAACTTCCGCCTGCTGGCGCGGTGTGATTTCGCGCTTGACCCAGACGAAGCCCTTCTTGGTGCCGAGCTTGTTGCGCAGGTCCGTGGCGTCGAGATCGGGCAGCACGGCGGTGAGGAGCTCGACCGCCTCGTCCTTGTCGACGATGTTGCGCGGCTCGGCAAAGACCGACACCATCTTCACATCGGTGGCAAGGATATCGCCATTGCGGTCGACGATGTCCGGGCGCGCAGCGGAGATCTCGGACGACGCCGCACGGCGCACTTCGCTCGTATTTTCGCTGGTCAAAGCGAGGTGGACAAGGCGCCCGCCGATCAGGCCGAACAGGCCGACGAAGCACACGGCCGCGAGGCCGACGCGCGACGTGCTCTTGTCATGACGCAGGCGAAACAGCTCGCGGGCGTGCCCGAGCACGCCGCGTTTTGCGGGAAGGCTCTTACCCTGCCATTCGGTTTGGGGCTCTTGCGACACGAGGCTCACCGTTTCGGAGTTTGAGTCGTCGGGGTGCGGGCGTCCGAATTCCTGTCCTTCGGCGTCGAGGTCGGCTCGAGCAGTCCGAGCGCTTCGAGCTTGCGGCCGATCTCGTCCTCGCGGGATGGCCGGTTCGGCAGGTCGGACAGACGCGCGAGCTGCTGAATCTTCAGCGCCTGCAGATCGAGGTGCTTGTCGGCAGCCTCCTGGAGGCGGTCCGGGCGATCGAGATACTGCCACTCGGCCTGCAGCACGGCGATGGCCTCGCGCTCGCGGCTGACCTGCGACTTCAGCTTCGCCACCTGCTCCACATAGTAGAGGGTCTCGTACTTGACCGAATAGGCGTAGCCCGCCGATGCGATGAGGGCGGAGATCGCGATGATGTGGAGCAGTCGGATCACCGGCGCCCTCCCTTTTTCTCGGCGGTCTGCGGCAGTTCGGCCAGCATGGTGATGGCGCTCAACGGCTCCTGCGGCGGCGTATCGGTGCGAGCGCCTGCGCGCAGCTTCGCCGAGCGCGCCCGCGGATTGCGCGCCATCTCCTGCTCGCTCGGAGCGATGGGACCGCGGGTGATCGCATCGAAGGTGGGCTCAGGCGCTGCTGCCGTCGGCAAATGGCGCGAGCCGGTAGGCGCACGCCCGGTGCGGGAGGCAAAGAACTGCTTTACGATCCGGTCTTCCAGAGAATGGAACGTGACGACCACGAGACGTCCGCCGGGCTTGAGGATGCGCTCGGCCGCATGCAATGCGCGCGCCAGCTCCCCGAGTTCGTCGTTGACGGCGATGCGCAGCCCCTGGAACACGCGCGTGGCCGGGTGGATGCCGCTGGGCTCCTGCCTGATCAGAGAAGCCACGAGATCGGCCAACTGCCGCGTGGTCTCGAAAGGCTGGCGACGGCGCGCTTCGATGACCGCGCGCGCAACGGCGCGGGCGCGCCGCTCCTCACCGTAATGATAGAAGATGTCAGCGAGTTCGGCCTCGGACGACTCATTGACGAGATCCGCTGCGCTTGGGCCGCTCTGCTCCATGCGCATGTCGAGCGGGCCTTCGTTGCGGAACGAGAAGCCGCGCTCGGCCTGATCGAGCTGCATGGACGACACGCCGATGTCGAGCACCACGCCGTCGACGCTGTCAAACCCTTGTGTGTGTGCGGTCTCGTCGAGGTCGCCGAAGCGGCCTGGCACGAGCATCAGACGTTTCTTGAATTTGGCCGCGAGCGGTTCACCGCCAGCGATCGCATCGGGATCGCGGTCGATGGCGATCACCTTGTTCTGCGGATGGGCATCGAGAATGGCGCGCGTGTAGCCGCCTGCGCCGAACGTGCCGTCGATGAAAACGCCACCACGGTTTGCATCGAGCGCCGTGCCAACCTCCGCCAGGAGAACAGGAACGTGACGGGACGGTCCGCCAGCGGCTCCGGCTCCTGGGCCGTCGCCGCGTCCCATCATCGTTCCCGTACTCCTGGTGAGGTGTTCTGCATCGGTTCCAGACCTCGGTGTCCCAACGCTTTCTTCAGGTCTCTGACCTTCGTGCGCGCCTCCTCCAAGTGCGCACGGAAGCGTTCGGGCTCCCAAATCCGGAACTTGTGACCAAGTCCGACGAACGTCACCGTATCGCCGATCCCGGCATGCACTTTTACTGTGTCCGTCAGGATGACACGCCCCTCCGGATCGACTTTCAGAATCTCGCTGGTCCCGAACAATGCCGTCGACAGCTGATCCCGTTCGTCCGAATAGGGCGACAGCGTCGACAAGAACGCATCGATCTCGTTCAGAAGCACGTTGCCGCCTGCGTCCAACGCCGACGCATCGAGCGCCGGGTGCACGTAGAGCCCCTCGAATCCATCCCGGGCCAGCACGGCCCTGAAGGATGCGGGGATCGAGACACGACCCTTCGAATCCAACTTGTTGGTGAAATTGGACACGAAGCGGTTCATTGGCCGCAGCTCTCACGCTCCTGATTGTCAGCCCCCCGGCAGATCTTGAAGATCCGCCACCCGTTGGCAGTGGAGACGCTACTTTCTGAAGCAGTACGCCAGCACTTCTCGGGTGCTTGACGCCCTCTTCGGAAGACACCGTCGACGGGATGGTTTGGGATAACATGGGATAATATGGTCGTCAACGGAACGGAGAGGGAGCGCACGCCTTATGGCATGCGTTCTCCATGAGACGCATTTACGGTTAATGAATCGTAAGCGGAGCAAAGGTTTGCTCCGCTTTCTTGCAGATTGTAGCCTGTGGATAGATGGGGTCAGCCGGCCTGTAAGCCGGGTTCTGTAGGGCCCAAAGTCTAAGACTTTGAACGTGGCGACCATTCCTCTGGGACGATCATTGCTGACCGCCTCTAGCAACCAACCCGGACGACCAGCCTGGAAGCAGGCCTGGCGCGAGCGCCTGTCGTCCCTATTCGGTTTTGCTCCTGGTGGGGTTTACCATGCCGTCCGCATTGCTGCGTCCGCGGTGCGCTCTTACCGCACCCTTTCACCCTGACCCCGGGGTCCGGAGACCTTGTGGGGCGGTCTGCTTTCTGTGGCACTTTCCCTAGGGTTGCCCCCGCCGGACGTTATCCGGCACCTTGCTTCCATGGAGCCCGGACTTTCCTCCCCGAGATGAACTCGAAGCGGCCGCCCGGCCGGCTGACGGGGGGATGTGGTGCCAAAAGGGTCCTGCCGTCAAGGGCAGCCGGTCAATCCGCTGCCGCCGTGATGACCTTCACCCTGGCGCAATAGGCCCGGGAGGCCGCCGTCATGGTCTGGGTGCGGTGGCCGAACTGATAGCGCAGGATCGTGCCGCAGGTATCCCCTCCCGCAAGCTTATAGGCGGTGGCCAGGTACTTGAGGCCATAGCGGAGGTTCGTCTCCGCATCGAGTAGGCCGGCCGCATCGCCTTTGTAGCCAAGCGACTGGGCCGTGCGGACATTGATCTGAGTGAGGCCCATGTGCGGACCGTTGCGGGCGCCGGCATTGTAGCGGCTCTCGATCCTGATCACGGCATCCGCCAGCTCGTAAGGCAGCCCGTTCTCGGAGGCGTAGCGGGCAACGAGAGGCTTGAGCGCGCCGGCCCGAGTCGCGTCGGAGATGCGGGTTCTCGACTTGGCATCGGCCGATACCGCAGGAAGGGATGCGGTCTGCTGATCCGCTCCTTCCGGCAAGGCTGCCCCTTTTGCCACCAACTCGGGTTGTGTCTCTTCTGCCTTGCCCACTTGAGGCTTGGAGGACTTGGAAGCGGCAGCCTCCTTCAGCTTCTTCTTGCCCGCTCCCTTGGTGTCCTGCTCCGGCGCTTCCTCCGTAGAGGCCGCGGCAGCCTCCTCCTTGACGAAGGCAGCTGCTTCAGCCGCTGCAGCACCAAGAAACTGCTCGGCCTGATCGGGCGAGATGGGGCCATTCTCGCGTCCATTGGCCCGGGCCTGTGATGCTGCGACAAGGGCCGCTGCGCCAAGGCCTGCAACTGTTAGCGTTCTGAGGAAGTGCTTCCAAGTCAAACCGAAACTCCACCCGGCGATAGCCATGAGGGGGCGGTGGGTGAAGGCGAAATGAGGCGAAGATGTGACACTATCAGGCGCGATTTTGTTCAGAATTCGTTCAAGCTTGACCGTGTTCCCTCTACGCTGCTTGGATTTGCGGCCATAATTATTGCCTCGGACAGGTCTGATTTTTTCGTCGCTTTCGGGGATTGGAGGAACTCTTTCTCCGCACAGGAGTTGGCGACAGCGTAAGGTCAAGCTAAACAGGGCTGCCTATAGCCCGCTCAACAACAGGGAAGCCTCCATGAAGAAGATCATGACAGCCATTGCCGCCGGTGCCCTCACCCTCTCGATGGCAGCCTGCAATACTCCTGGTGAGCGTGCCGTCGGCGGCGCCGCAATCGGCGGCCTTGCTGGTGCAGCCATCGGCGGTGCAGCAACCGGAACGGCAGGCGGCGCCCTGGCCGGTGCAGCCATCGGTGGCGCCGGTGGTGCGATCGTCGGCGCCTCGACGACTCCGCGCGGCCCGGCCTGCCCCTACGGCACATACCAGGACGTCTACGGCAACGTGTACTGCCGCTAATCACGCCTGACAGCGAATTTCAGGGGCCGAGACATTCTCGGCCCCTTTTCTTTTGCCTGCACTTGAGCGTACGACTGATCTCAAGATGATTCAGTCGATTTGGGGTAAGCTCGGCGGTGCCGGCATAGGCCTCGCGTTTGGCGGGCCGATCGGTGCTCTCCTGGGCGGCGTAGCCGGCCATGTTCTCGTCGATCGCGAAGGCGCTTTGTTCGGAAAGCCGCCGCGCGACGTCATGTTCACCATGGGCCTCGTGGCGCTCGCCGCCAAGATGGCCAAGGCCGACGGCGTTGTGGTGGACGTGGAGGTCCGGGCCTTCGAGCAGATTGTCGAGGTCCCCGATAGCGAGCACGAGCGCGTCGAGCGCCTGTTCAACCTGGCCATGCAGACCTCGGACGGGTTCGAGGCTTATGCCCGGCAGATCCATGACGAGTTCAAGGAGGAGCCTGCGCTTCTCGAGGACGTGCTCGACGGCCTTTTCCACATCGCCAAGGCGGACGAGGCCGTTCACGAGGCCGAATACGCCTACCTCAAGGACGTGGCGACAATCTTCGCCTTCTCGGAAACGGACTTTGAGCGCATCGCCGCCCGCCACGTGAAGCGCAAGGACGATCCTTATCTCATCCTCAAGGCCGACAGGAGCCTGAGCGACGAGGAGCTGAAGCGGCACTACCGCAAGCTTGTCGCCGACAACCACCCGGACCGGGAGATCGCCCGTGGCCTGCCGCCGGAAGCTGTAAAGATCGCGACCGAGCGCCTTGCCACCATCAACGCGGCATGGGAACGCATTGCCGCCGAGCGGAACATCAGGTGACCGCATGAGCGCGCTGACACCGGAGAGCCCCCTCGCCGCCAAGGTGTTTCCTTCCCCCAATCACGGGGAGCGTAAAGACGGCCGGCGCCCCAGCATGCTCATTCTCCACTACACAGGCATGCCTGACGAGGGCGAGGCCCTGCAGTGGCTGTGCAATCCGGTCTCGCAGGTCTCCGCCCATTACTTCGTGTTCAGCGACGGGCGCGTGCTGCAATTGGTGCCGGAAGCACGGCGGGCCTGGCATGCGGGCCTCTCCACCTGGGACGGGGAGAACGACATCAACTCGTGCTCCATCGGCATCGAGATCGCCAATCCCGGCCATCCGGGCGGCCTGCCGCCCTTCCCCGATGGGCAGATCGAGAGCGTGGCTGCACTGGCGAAGGATATCGTCACACGTTGGCGCATTCCGGCCACCCGGGTGCTCGCCCATTCGGATGTGGCGCCCGGCCGCAAGGTCGATCCCGGCGAGCTCTTTCCCTGGAAAGCCCTGTATGAGGCGGGCGCCGGCCACTGGGTCGCGCCGGCCGCTATGAGCGACGGCCGCTTCTTCTCCCGCGGTGACCAGGGCATGCCGATCGAGGCGCTGCAGGCCATGCTCGTGATGTACGGCTACGGTCTGAAGATCAACGGCGTGTTCGACGAGGATACGGAGAAGGTGGTGGCTGCCTTCCAGCGTCATTTCCGGCCCGAGCGCGTCGACGGTGTGGCGGACGCCTCCACCATCATGACCCTGCGCAATCTGATCGCAGCCCGGCCGCAGGCGGCCACATGACAAAGAGTTAACTCGCAACACTATAGGAAATCGGCCACAATTGCCCCGCATGGATGGTCATGTGGTGCTGAGGGTTGTCGGGTGCGTCGCGTCTGGTTCTGGCTGATCGTCATTCTCCTGGTGGCAGGAGGCGCCGGGTTCTTGCTGTGGACGCCAACAGGCGGCAATGCCTCGGACCAGGCCTATCGTCTCGGGGCGATTGATCGCGGGCCGATTACCGCGAGCGTACGCGCCACGGGGACGCTCAACCCCGTCACGACGGTTCTCGTCGGCTCGCAATTGTCCGGCCAGGTGGTCGAGATCCTCGCCGACTACAACACGCCCGTGAAGGAAGGCCAAGTCGTGGCTCGCCTCTACGCGGAGCAGATCAAGTCGCGCAGGGATGCGGCGCTGGCCGACCTCGCCCAGGCGAAAGCCGATCTCGACACCAAGCGCGCCCAGATCGACAAGGCCCGCTCCGCGCTGGCGCGTGCAGAAGCGCAGGCCGCTGACCTTCGGGCGCAGCGCGACCGGACGCAGGCCCAGCTGGAGGAAGCCCGGCGTGGTCTCGATCGGCAAACTGCGCTGAACACTCGCGCGGTCGGAACGCAGACAGCCCTCGAGCAGGCTGGCACGCAAGTTGAGATTCAGACAGCCAATCTCGCTTCGGCCGACGCGCAGATCGCGTCCAACCAGGCAGAGACGCTTGGGCTGAAAGCCGATCTCGCGCTGTCGGAAGCGAACGTGAAATCCTCCGAGGCGATCATCCTACAGCGGCAGGCGAAGCTGAGAGACATCGAGATCGATCTTGCTCGCACGGAGATCAAGTCGCCGGTCGATGGCGTGGTGGTGAAGCGCGAGGTAGAGCTCGGTCAGACGGTTGCCGCCTCGCTCTCCTCGCCGACCCTGTTCACCGTCGCGCAGGACCTGAGCGAGATCGACATCTACGCCAATATCGACGAAGCGGACGTAGGCCGCCTCAAGGAAGGACAGAAGGTCTCCTTCACGGTCAATGCCTATCCGAACCGCACTTTCAATGGCCGGGTTCGCATGGTGCGTCTTGCCGCGCAGACGGTGCAGAACGTGGTCACCTACACGGCGGTCATCAGCGTGCGCAACCAGGACCAGGCGCTGCTCCCCGGCATGACGGCCAACCTCCAGATCATCACCGACGAGCGCGAGGAGGTGTTGCGCATTCCAAATGCTGCATTGCGCTTCCGGCCCGCCATCACGACAGCGGCGACCGAAGCACGAGACGGCACGCCCGATGGCCAGCCGCCAAGACGTCGGCCTCGTCTACCGGATGAGCAGGCTGGTAACGGCGAAGGAAGAGGCACGGCGCCGGATGGCCAAGGGCCACGGCGGCGGCCCCGTGGCGAACAGGCCGGGTCCATTCAGGATGAGGGCACCAGAGCGCGCATCTACCGTGTCGGACCCGACGGCAATCCGCAGCCCCTGCCCGTGCGTCTCGGCGTGACGGATGGAGCCTACACGGAGATCCTTCGTGGCGATCTGCAGGAAGGCGCTGCGATCATCGTCGGGGCTGCGCGTACCGATGCTGCGGATAACGCGAACGGCGGCGTCAATCGCCGCCCGCGTCCGCCGCGGATGTTCTAGGAGCGCTCCCTGTGGCTCTCATCGAAACGCGCGATCTCAGCCGGGTCTACGACCTCGATGCCGGACGCGTCGTGGCGCTCGACAGCGTGTCCCTCGACATCGACCAGGGTGATTTCGTGGCTGTCATGGGACCTTCGGGTTCGGGCAAGTCCACTTTCATGAACCTGATCGGCTGCCTCGACCGGCCGACGGGCGGTCAGTACCGGCTCGCGGATACCGCCGTCGAGAGCCTCGATGCGGACGGTCTAGCGCGCCTGCGCAACCGCGAGATCGGCTTCGTGTTCCAGCAGTTCAACCTGCTGCCGCGCGTGGACGCCCTGGCCAATGTGGAACTGCCGATGATCTATGCGGGCTTCGACCGCAGGACCCGCCGCGAGCGCGCGCTGCAGGCGCTCGGTCGTGTCGGTCTCGCGGACCGCGCCCATCACCGCCCGATGCAATTGTCCGGCGGGCAGCAGCAGCGCGTGGCAATTGCCCGGGCGCTCGTCAACAGCCCGAGCCTCCTGCTCGCCGACGAGCCGACCGGCGCCCTGGACAGCCGCACGGCGAACGAGATCATGGCCCTGTTCCAGGAACTCAACCGCGAGGGCGTCACCATCGTGCTCGTGACGCACGATGCGGAGGTGGGGCGCCATGCACATCGTCTCGTCCGCTTCCGGGATGGTCGCGTGATCGAAGACCACCGCCAGACACCCGTCGATGCCCGAGATCTCGCGTCGGAGGCCGCCGAATGAGGCTGATCGAAGCCATCCGCTCCGCGCTCTCCGCCATCACGGCCAATGCCCTGCGCAGCCTGCTCACCATGCTGGGCATCGTGATCGGCGTGGCGGCCGTCATCGCCATGGTGGCGATCGGCTCCGGCGCGCGCAATCTCGTCGACCAGCAGATCCGCTCGCTCGGCGCCAATCTCGCCATCGTCACGCCCGGCAACGTGACACAGGGCGGGGCGCGACTCGGCGCGGGCGCGGCCTCCTCACTCACGGATGATGATGCCGAGGCCATTCGGCGCGAGATTGACGGTGTAGTGGCGGCAGCGCCCTTCGTCCAAGGTGGCGCGCAGGTGGTGGCCGGCGGCAGCAATTGGGGCACGCGGATTTACGGCGTCGATCTCGATTGGTTTTCTGCGCGCGAATGGGATGTCGCCTCTGGCCGCACCTTCGATCCAGAGGAGGTGCGCCGCGGCGACATCGTCATCCTCCTCGGGCAGACGGTGGCGCGTAACCTGTTTGGCGAGGACGACCCCGTCGATCAGATCGTGCGCGTGCGCAACGTGCCGTTCCGCGTCATCGGCGTGATGGCCTCGAAGGGACAATCGGCCTTCGGGCAGGACCAGGACGACGTGATCTTCGTGCCGCTTGATGCGGGCCGCCGCCGCGTGATCGGCCGCAATTATGCCAAGGACGGCTCCGTTGGTTCGATCTTCGTGAAGTTCGCCAACGAGAGCGACATAGAGCCCGGCATCGAGAGCATGACGGAGCTGCTGCGACAGCGCCATCGGATCACCGGCGAGCAGGAGGACGATTTCTCGATCCGCAACCTGACCGAGATCGCCAACACCGCGTCGGCTTCCGCCAACACATTGTCGATGCTGCTCGCGGCGGTCGCGGCCGTCTCGCTTCTCGTCGGCGGTATCGGCATCATGAACATCATGCTGGTCTCGGTGACCGAGCGCACCCGCGAGATCGGCCTGAGGCTTGCAGTCGGCGCGCGCCCGCGCGACATCCTCAGCCAGTTCCTCATCGAGGCGACGACGCTCTCCACCATAGGCGGCGCGCTCGGCATCGGCCTTGGCGTCGGTGCCGCCTATCTCGTGGCGCAACTCGCCGGCTGGCCCTCGCTCGTGTCGACGAACGCCATCCTCATGGCCGTGGGCTTCTCGGCGCTGGTCGGCATCTTCTTCGGGTTTTATCCGGCGCAACGCGCGGCAAAGCTCGATCCGATCGAGGCGCTGCGGCGTGAGTAGTTGTCAAAAAGACGTCATCCCGGACGGCACAGCCGATCCGGGATCGCAGGGCCAGTAGAGCAGTGTCATTCCGGGGCCGCGTAGCGGAGCCCGGAATCCACAACCGCTGACGGTGCAGACTGGAATGAGGTCGGGGTTATGGATTCCCGCCTTCGCGGAAATGACAGTATCGCGGTTTCAGCGCGTGCTCGTCCGACGATCCCGGGTTCTGCTGCGCAGCCCGGATGACAGCTAAAATCACTCCGCCGCCATCACCCGATAGCTCGCCGGATCGTAGTTGAGGATGGGGCCCAGCCAGCGCTCGACCTCCGTCACGCTCATGCCCTTGCGCTCCGCGTAATCCTCAACCTGATCGCGCTCGACCTTGGCGACGCCGAAGTAGTAGGACTGCGGATGCGACAGGTAGAGGCCCGACACGGACGAGCCCGGCCACATGGCGTAAGACTCCGTGAGGCTGACGCCGATGCGGCGCTCGGCCTCGAGCAGGCTGAACAGCGTCGCCTTCTCGGTATGATCGGGTTGCGCCGGATAGCCCGGAGCCGGGCGGATACCCTGGTATTCCTCGCCGATGAGTCCATCATTGCCGAGGTTCTCGTCCGACGCGTACCCCCAGAACTCCTTACGCACGCGCTGGTGCATGCGCTCGGCAAAAGCCTCCGCGATGCGGTCGGCCAGCGCCTTCACCATGATCGAGCGGTAATCGTCGTTGGCGCGCTCGAATCTCTCGGCGATGCGCACCTCCTCGATGCCGGAGGTGACGACGAAAGCGCCGATCCAGTCAGGCTTGCCGCTCTCGGCGGGAGCGACAAAATCGGACATGCAGACGTTCGGCTTGCCGTCGCGCTTGGAGAGCTGCTGGCGCAGGCCGTGGAAGGCGGCCAGCTTCTCTGTGCGGCTCTCACCGGTGAAAAGACGGATGTCGTCGCCCACCGCATTGGCGGGCCAGAAGCCGATGACCGCCTTCGGGTTGAACCAGCGCTCATCGACGAGCTGCTTGAGCATTTCTTGCGCGTCTTCCCAGAGCTGACGTGCCGCCTCACCCTGCTTCTCGTCTTCGAGGATCGCCGGGAAGCGACCCTTCAGTTCCCAGGTCTGGAAGAAAGGCGTCCAGTCGATATAGGGTACGAGCTCGCCCACATCGTAGCTGCGGAACACGCGCGCGCCGGTGAAGGTCGGCTTCGGCGGCTGATAGGAGGCCCAGTCGAAAGTCAGCTTGTTGGTGCGTGCCTTCTCGATGGGGAGACGCTGCTTGTCGGCTTCCGAGCGTGCATGCGCATCCGCGACCTTCCGGTACTCGGCCCGGAGCGTCTCAACGTAGCCGTCCTTCATGTCGGGGGAGAGCAGCGAGGACACGACGCCGACGGCGCGGCTCGCATCCGTCACGTAGACCGCCTGGCCCTTGTTGTAGTTCGGGTGGATCTTCACCGCCGTATGCACGCGGCTCGTGGTGGCGCCACCGATCAGCAGAGGGATCTCGAAGCCCTCTCGCTCCATCTCGCTCGCCACGTTCACCATCTCGTCGAGCGAGGGGGTGATGAGGCCCGAGAGCCCGATCACGTCCACCTTCTCCCGGCGTGCGGTATCCAGGATCTTCTGTGCCGACACCATGACGCCGAGGTCGATAACCTCGTAGTTGTTGCAGGCGAGGACCACGCCGACGATGTTCTTGCCGATGTCGTGCACATCGCCCTTCACGGTCGCCATCAGCACCTTGCCGGCCGTCGAACGCTCGCTTGTGCCATTGGCCTTCTTCTCGGCTTCCATGAATGGCATGAGGTAGGCAACCGCCTGCTTCATCACGCGGGCGGATTTCACCACCTGCGGCAGGAACATCTTTCCGGCGCCGAAGAGATCGCCCACCACGTTCATGCCGGCCATGAGCGGGCCTTCGATCACGTGCAGCGGACGTTCGACCGTTAGCCGCGCCTCTTCCGTATCCTGCTCGATGAACTCGGTGATGCCGTTCACGAGCGCATGCTCGATGCGCTTCCCGACAGGCCATGAGCGCCATTCGAGGTCGGCCGTTCTCACGGCACCGGCACCATCGCCCTTGAAGCGAGAAGCTGCTTCCAGCAGGCACTCCGTGGCGTCGGGGCGGCGGTTGAGCACCACGTCCTCGCACAGTTCGCGCAATTCCGGATCGATCTCGTCATAGACCGCGAGCTGGCCTGCGTTGACGATGCCCATATCCATGCCGAGCTTGATGGCGTGGAAGAGGAATACCGAGTGCATGGCCTCGCGCACGGGCTCGTTGCCGCGGAAGGAGAACGACAGGTTCGACACGCCACCCGAGATGTGGGCGTGCGGCAGCGTCTCGCGGATGATGCGGGTCGCCTCCAGGAAGTCGACGCCGTAGCCGTTATGCTCCTCGATGCCGGTCGCAACTGCGAACACGTTGGGGTCGAAGATGATGTCTTCCGGCGGGAAGCCCACCTGCTCGGTGAGAATTTTGTAGGCGCGGGTGCAGATTTCGACCTTGCGCTCCAGCGTATCCGCCTGGCCTTGCTCGTCGAAGGCCATCACCACGACGGCAGCCCCATACGCACGGCAGATCCGCGCCTGCTCGATAAAGGCCGCTTCGCCCTCCTTCATGGAGATCGAGTTCACGATGGCCTTGCCCTGAATGCACTTCAGGCCAGCCTCGATCACGTGGAACTTGGAGGAGTCGACCATCACCGGCACGCGGGCGATGTCGGGTTCGGCCGCCACGAGGTTGAGGAATTCCACCATGGCCTTCTCGGAATCGAGCAGGCCTTCGTCCATATTGACGTCGATGATCTGAGCGCCGTTCACCACCTGATCGCGCGCTACGTCAAGGGCGGCGGCGTAGTCGTTGTTGGTGATGAGCTTGCGGAATTTGGCAGAGCCGGTGACGTTCGTGCGCTCGCCCACGTTCACGAACGGAATATCTGAGGTCAGCGTGAACGGCTCGAGGCCCGACAGGCGCATGAGCGGCTGCATCTTGGGCACGCTGCGCGGTGCCTTGCCCGCGACGGCCTCCGCGATAGCGCGGATGTGCTCAGGCGTGGTGCCGCAGCAGCCGCCGACCACGTTCACGAGACCGGCATCGGCAAACTCCGCCAGCATGGAGGCCGTCGCCTCCGGACGCTCGTCGTAGAGGCCGAACTCGTTCGGCAGGCCGGCATTCGGATAAGCACAGACGAGGGTGTCGGCGACCCTGCCGATCTCCTGGACATGCGCGCGCATCTCACGCGCGCCGAGGGCGCAATTGAGGCCGATGGAGAACGGCTCCGCATGGCGCACGGAGTACCAGAAGGCCTCAGGGGTCTGCCCCGAGAGCGTGCGCCCGGACAGATCCGTGATCGTGCCCGAGATCATAACCGGCAGCTTCACGCCCTTCTCAGCAAAGACCTGCTGCGTGGCCACGATGGCAGCCTTGGCGTTGAGCGTGTCGAAGATGGTCTCGATCAGGATGATCTCGGAGCCGCCATCGACAAGTCCCCTCACCTGCTCGGCATAAGCCTCGCGCACCTGATCGAAGGTGACCGCGCGATAGCCGGGGTTGTTCACGTCGGGCGAAATGGAGAGTGTGCGGTTCGTCGGGCCCACGGCGCCAGCCACGAAACGGCGGCGGCCATCCTCCTTCTCGGCGATCAGCGCAGCCTCCCGGGCAAGACGCGCGCCATCGAAGTTCAGCTCGTAGACGATCTCCTCCATGCCGTAATCGGCCTGCGCAATGGAGGTACCGGAGAAGGTGTTGGTCTCGACGATGTCCGCGCCGGCGCGGAAGTAATCGAGATGCACGCTTCGCACTGCATCGGGCTGCGTGAGGATCAGGAGGTCGTTGTTGCCCTTGACGTCCTGCTTCCAATCCTTGAAGCGATCGCTCCGGAAGTCCTCTTCCGAGAAGCGCGAGTTCTGCAGCTCCGTGCCCATGGCCCCATCGAGAACGAGGATACACTTGGAGGCAGCTTCGCGAAGTGCCTTGAGCACTTCCGAACCATTGGCAGGGCGAGGATTGAACGCAGTCATTCGATTTGTTCTCTTTTCATCGCAGCAGATTTGGCTCGGCCGTCGATGCTGATGTCATTGGGCACATGCAAATGCCCGGCGAGTGGCCGGGCATGGAATGGACTTTAGGCCGCAGCCTTCAAGCCCTGGTCGCGCAATCCAAGCAGATGGCAGATGGCATAGACCAGATCGGCGCGGTTCATGGTGTAGAAGTGGAACTCGTTGACGCCGCGATCGACGAGGTCGATCACTTGCTCGGCTGCAACGGCTGCGGCCACGAGCTTGCGGGTCTCGACATCAGTTTCGAGGTCCTCAAACCGGGCGGCCAGCCAAGCGGGCACGCTCGCGCCGGTCTTCGAGGCGAAACTCGCCGTCTGCTTGAAGTTCTGCACCGGCACGATGCCGGGCACGATCGGGATGTCGATGCCACGGGCGCGCACGCGGTCGAGAAACCGGAAGTAGTGATCGTTATCGAAGAAGAACTGCGTGATGGCGCGATCCGCGCCGCAATCCACCTTGGCCTGCAACGCGTCGATATCCGCATCCAGCGATGACGCTTCGGGGTGCTTTTCCGGATAAGCGGAAACCGACACCTCGAAATCGCCGATGGCCTTGATGCCGGCCACCAGATCGCAGGTCTGCCGGTAGCCGCCTGGATGAGCTTCGTACGCCGTGCCAATGCCACCCACCGGATCGCCACGCAGTGCCACGATGTGGCGCACGCCGGCATCCCAATAGGAACGCACGACATCGTCCACCTCTGCCTTCGTGGCCGCCACGCAGGTGAGATGCGCTGCAGGCTTCAGGTCTGTTTCCTGTACGAGGCGGGACACCGTGGCGTGAGTGCGCTCCCGAGTGGAGCCGCCTGCGCCGTAAGTCACTGAGACGAATTGCGGGTTAAGAGGAGCAAGACGCTGGATGGATGACCACAGGGTGGCTTCCATCTCCGGCGTCTTCGGCGGGAAGAACTCGAAGGAGACCTTGATCGGACGGGAGGCCTGCCGGCTGGGGCGAAGGGTGAGCGGTGACATCAGGCGACCTCTCTGTCGGGTTCATTCAAGGGCCAATCCGCCAACACGCGGCGATCCTGGCCAAGCCAAAGGGATACGGTCAGATGCTCGTCGCCCTTCTTGGGCGGAGCGATCTCCCGGTTAAGCGTGCAGTCGAGCCCGGCCTCGTCGAGCCAGCCGGCAACCTGGGCCGGGGCAAAGCCAAGGCGGCGGTGAGCCTGGGCTTCGCGCAGGAACTCGAGGCTATGGGGCGCAAAATCCACCACGAGGATGCGCCCGCCCGGAGCCACAAGGCGTGCCGCCTCGCGGATCGCCCGGGCCGGATCGTCGAGGTAGTGCAGGACCTGATGGATGACGACGAGGTCGAAGGTGTCGCGCGGAAACGGCGGAGCATAAATGTCGCCCTGGCGCAGCTCGATCCCGCGCAGGCCGGATTTTTCCAGATTGGCGCGGGCGACCGAGAGCATGGCATGGCTGGCATCGAGGCCGACCGTCCTTAAGGCGCGTGGCGCCAGCAGCTGCAGCATGCGGCCAGTGCCGGTGCCGAGATCGACGAGGTTGCGGATCGAGCGCGTGCCCAGGGCGTCGAGCACGGCGGCCTCAACCACCGTTTCAGGCGCATGGAGGGAGCGGATCCTGTCCCATTCGGGGGCCAGGCGCGAGAAGAAGGCCTGTGCCGCCTGGGACCGCTGGGCGCGCACCCCCTGGAGCCGGGTGCGGTCCTCCAACAGCTGCGGATCGGAGCGGTCGAGGCTCTCCAGGGTCGGGCGGATGATGCGCAGGGCCACGCCTCGGTCGGTGAGCCGGAAGAAGGCCCAGGCGCCCTCCCGGTGCCGCTCCACGAGACCGGCCTCGACCAAGAGCTTGAGGTGGCGGGAGATGCGGGGTTGGGACTGTCCCAGGATGTCGGTGAGGTCGGAAACGGAGAGCTCGCCCTCCGTCAAAAGGGCCAGGATCCGCAGGCGCGTCTCTTCCGCGGCGGCCCGCAGGACGTCCACGGTCAGGTTCAGCGATGGAGACGGGGTGTCAGGCACGGCCAAATCTCGCTCTTACATATAAAGATATGTTTATATCTTTTTCGGCGTATGTGCAAGCAGAGGCGTTAGGACTTTTCTCTGCGGACCTTCGCGCGCCCTGACAGGACAACCAGCATGAAGACCGCTCCGGCGACGAACCAGGCGGAGAGCGCAATGTCCTCTTGGTTGAGAACGGACGCGATCAGCAGGGTGATGAAGGTCTGCAGGAGCTGGACTTGGGCGACATGGGCGATGCCACCGATGGCGAGCCCCGCGTTCCAGGCGAAGAAGCCGAGATACTGGCTCATCAGGGCAACATAGGCGAAGCCGATCCAGCTCCTGGCCGGAACCGATTCCAGGTTCGCCGGCATGGTCCAGAGCGCCACCGGGATCGTGACCGGCAGGGCAACGACCAACACTCAGGAGATCACCTCCCAGCCCGGGAGGCCAGCGCGGGCGAGCTTGCCGGAGAGCACATAGCCAAGAGCCGACGACAGGGCAGCCCCAAAGAGAAACACATCCCCCTGCCCCAGCTGGCCACCACCCTGGTGCAGGGTGAAGCCGATCACCAGGGCCGCACCGGCCAAGGCCGCCAGCCAGAAGGCCGGGCTCGGGCGCTCGCCAGCGATCAGGGTGCTGATGGCCGAGGTGGCGAGCGGCAGGATGCCGAGCACCACGCCGCCGTGGGAGGCGGGCACGCTCTGCATGGCAAGCGCCGTGAAGCCGGGGAAGCCCGCAACGAGGCACAGGGCGACGAGACCCAAGGTGCCGGCCTGCCGCCACGACGGCCAGCACTTGCGGAGCAAGAGCAAGGTCGCCAAGGCTAGAAGTCCCGCGAGCGCCGCTCGGCCCGTCGTGATGAAGAGCGGGCTCAAATGCTCGACGGCAATATGCGTGAAGGGCAGCGTGCCGGCGAAGATGCACACGCCGACGAAGCCCAGGAGCAGGCCGAGGGTTTCGCGGGACATTCAGGGAGAGCTTACCGGAACGGCGGCTCGTCGAAGCTGCGGAGCTTGCGCGAATGGAGGGAGGTGCGCTGCCCCCTGAGAATGTCGAGGGCCGCCAAGCCGATCATGAGATGCTCGCTCACGGCGCGCTCATAGAAGGCGTTGGCCGCGCCCGGCAGCTTGATCTCCCCGTGCAGAGGCTTGTCCGACACGCAGAGCAGGGTTCCGTAGGGCACGCGCAGACGATAGCCCTGGGCCGCGATGGTGCCGCTCTCCATATCGACCGCGATGGCGCGGGACAGGTTGATCTGGCGCCGCTCCTGGCTCCAGCGCAGCTCCCAGTTCCGGTCGTCATAGGTCACGACCGTGCCGGTGCGCAGGCGCCGCTTCAGTTCCTCGCCCTTCTCGCCCGTCACCTGGACGGCCGCCTCCTGCAGGGCGACCTGGATCTCGGCGAGCGCCGGGATCGGGATTTCCGGCGGCACCGCGCCGTCGAGGATGTGGTCGCGCCGGAGATAGCCGTGGGCCAGCACGTAGTCGCCGATGGATTGCGACTGGCGCAGGCCGCCGCAATGGCCGACCATGAGCCAGCAATGGGGACGCAGCACGGCCAAATGATCCGTGATGTTCTTCGCGTTCGACGGACCGACGCCGATATTGACCAGGCTGACGCCCTGCCCGTCCTTGCGCATGAGGTGGTAGGCCGGCATCTGGAAGCGGTGCCAGGGCGAGGAGCCGATCAGATCCTCGACGGTCGTCTCGTCCAATCCCCGCTCGATGCTGACGCCGCCCGGCAGGACGAGCCGCGTATAGGGCCCATTCTCGTCGGCGAGCTCCTTCACGGCCCAGCGGATGAACTGGTCCACATAGCGATGATAGTTGGTGAGCAGGATCCAGGGCTGGACGCAGCGCCAGTCGCTGCCGGTGTAGTGCACCAGACGGCGCAGGGAATAATCCACCCGGGCCGCATCGAACAACGCCAGCGGCCGCGCCTCGTTCTCATGGAAATTCCAGGTGCCGTCGGCAATCTCGTCACCGACCTTGGCCAGAAGCGGTGTCGGGAAATGCTGGGCAAGCTCGGAGGCGGAATGCGCGCCCCGGCCCAACTCGTCGCCCCGCTCGAACACGTAAGGATAGGGGATCTCCTGGTCACTGACCCCGACCTCGATGGTGGCGCCGTAATCGCGCACGAGGAAATTCAGCTGCTCCAGCAGGTAGTTCCGGTAGAATGTGGGCTGGGTGATGGTCGTGGCATAGACCCCCGGCCCCTGGAACTTGGCATAGGCGCGCTGCTTGATCGGCGGCACCGAGGCAGCCCGGTAGTCCAGGCGCAGTTCCGGATAGCGGAAGCGGGAACGTTCGAGGGGCGTGGGGGCCGTGCCGGTGGCGAAGAAATGCTCCAGCGCATGGCGTTGCGCCTCGATGGCGCTGTCATGGAGCTGGATAAGTCGCTCGACGGCTTCTTCAGGCGTGGCAACGGATTCGAAGCTGGAAATGTTGTCGACTGGCACGGAACGTCTTCTTTCTTCTATCTCGTGCCTCAAGGGTCATACACTGTTTCGTCGAAGAACCCAACTCCCTTTCAAAAAGCACGCCGGATCACAGTTGCCGCGAGACATGGACTGCATCCGCGCATCAACCGGCTTTCCGCGCCGTACACGGCGCTCACGGCTACGCACTGCCCAGGAGCTATCCATCAGGTGAAGTTCCCTCATTCGGGATACTGGCGTAGAATTGAGCCTTGGGGGCAAAACTCTTGATGTCTTCTGCACAGAGCCGGGTGCTCTCGCGGAAAAGGAAGGCATACAATGCTTCGCACAGTTAGTCTCGTTCTCGCCTTCAGCCTGGCCACAGCTGCACCAGCCTTCGCCCGCCGGTGTCCGATGGACATGGCTGCCATCGATAAGGCCATGCAGACGGCGCAGCTCTCGGCGGCTGATCGGCAAAGGGTCATGAGCCTGCGCCAGAGAGGGGAGGAAGCCCACAAGGCCGGCAACCATCCCGAGTCGGAGAGGCTCCTCGATGAGGCCAAAACGATCCTGAAGATCTAATGATCTGCATTGGGACCGGCTTCAGAACGGAAGCCGGTCTCCCTGCCAGTCGAAGAAGCCGCCGCTGTCCTCAAGCGCAACCCTGTCGATGAGCGCGACCAGACCGGCAGCGCTGTCCTGCACGGAGATGTCGGCGCCAGCGCCACCCATATCCGTTTGCACCCATCCGGGATGCACAGACACCGCAACGATCCCTTCGGAGCGCAGATCCGTCGCGAGCCCCTGCATCACCTTGTTCACGGCAGCCTTGGACGCGCGATAGGCGATGCGGTCGGACTTGGCGTGGGACATCGAGCCCATGCGGCTGCTGATGGTGACGATCTTGGCGGCTTTCGCGCGCCTCAGGTGAGGCAGGAAGGCCTGGGCAACGCGCAGAGGGCCGAGGGTGTTCACGTTCAGGGTTTCGAGAAACCCATCGAAATCCATGTCGAGGGTTGATTGCGGCTGCGGGCCGATGATGCCTGCATTGTTGACGAGAACATCGACAGGTTCCTCGACCTGTGTCGCGGCCTTTCGGATCGAGGCCTCGTCCCGCACGTCCAGGAAGAGCATTCTGAGCTGTCCGCCTGCCAGGAAATCGGCCCACTCGGCCGAGACGCTGCCTTCATGGCGAACCGTTCCGATTACCCGCTCGCCACGATGCAAGAGAACGCGGGCGAGCTCCCGCCCGATCCCGCGTCCCATGCCTGTGATGAGGGTAGTCCCCACGGAAACTACCGCGAGAACTTCTTGTACTTGATCCGGTGCGGGATCGTGGAGTCCGTGCCGAGGCGGCGCTTCTTGTCCTCCTCGTAATCGGCGAAGTTGCCCTCGAACCATTCCACATGGCTGTCGCCCTCGAAGGCCAGGATGTGGGTGGCGATGCGGTCGAGGAACCAGCGGTCGTGCGAGATGATCACGGCGCAGCCCGCGTAATCCTCCAGAGCCTCTTCCAGCGCGCGCAGGGTATCGACATCGAGGTCGTTGGTCGGCTCGTCGAGGAGGAGCACATTCGAGCCCGACTTCAGGATCTTGGCGAGGTGCACGCGGTTGCGCTCGCCGCCCGAGAGCACACCGACCTTCTTCTGCTGGTCGGAGCCCTTGAAGTTGAACGCGCCGCAATAGGCGCGGGCGTTGATCTCGCGCTTGCCGAGATAGAGGATCTCGTTGCCGCCGGAGATTTCCTCGTAGAGGGTCTTGTTGGCATCGAGCGAGTCGCGGCTCTGGTCGACGTAGCCGAGCTTCACGCTCTCGCCGATCTTGATGCCGCCCTCGTCCGGCTGCTCCTGGCCGGTGATCATGCGGAACAGGGTCGTCTTACCGGCGCCGTTCGGGCCGATGACCCCGACGATGCCGCCCGGCGGCAGCTTGAAGGACAGGCCGTCGATCAGAAGCTTGTCATCAAAGGCCTTCTTGAGATTGTCGAACTCGATGACGTTATTGCCCAGGCGCTCGGCGATGGGAATGATGATCTGTGCAGTCGTCGGGCCCTTCTCGTTGGCCTTGGCCACGAGATCATCATAGCGCTGGATACGCGCCTTCGACTTGGCCTGGCGGGCCTTGGGCGAGGCCGACACCCACTCGCGCTCGCGCTCGATGGTGCGCTTGTGAGCCTCGTCCTCACGCCCCTCCTGCTCGAGGCGCTTCTGCTTCTGCGTCAGCCAGGACGAGTAATTGCCCTCGTACGGTATGCCCTTGCCACGGTCGAGCTCGAGGATCCAGCCGGTGACGTTGTCGAGGAAGTAGCGGTCGTGGGTGACGATCAGGATCGCGCCGGGATAGCTGCGCAGGTGGCCCTCAAGCCAGCCGGTGGTCTCGGCGTCCAGATGGTTGGTGGGCTCGTCGAGCAGCAGCAGTTCGGGTTGCTCCAGGAGCAGCTTGCACAGGGCCACGCGGCGGCGCTCGCCGCCCGAGAGCTTGTCCACGGACCAATCGTCCGGCGGGCAACGCAGGGCGTCCATGGCCTGGTCGACCTGGGAGTCGAGATCCCACAGGCCCTTAGCCTCGATCTCGTCCTGGAGACGGGTCATCTCGTCCGCCGTCTCCTCGGAATAGTTCATGGCGAGCTCGTTGTAGCGGTCGAGGATCGCCTTCTTGGCGGCCACGCCCTCCATGACGTTCTCGCGCACGTTCTTCGACGGATCGAGCTGGGGCTCCTGGGGCAGGTAGCCGACGCGGGCGCCATCGGCCACCCAGCCTTCGCCGTTCCAGTCCGTATCGGTGCCGGCCATGATGCGCAAAAGCGTCGACTTACCGGCGCCGTTGACGCCGAGCACGCCGATCTTGGCGTCCGGGTAGAATGAGAGATGGACGTTGTCCAAAACCTTCTTGCCGCCCGAATAGATCTTGGTGAGGCCACGCATGTGGTAGATGAATTGACGGGACACTTAAAAAAGCCCTGCTTGATCGAGATGTGAATGGAGTTGGCCGTCAGTTAGCAGGGGCGGACGACCGGGGCAAGGCGCGGGAGTGTCGCCTTCGGAGATGGTCATCCCGGGGCCGCAGCGCGGAGCCGGGATCGTAGGCCGAAAATGGCACCTCATCCTGCCCCCGATCCCGGATCGGCCTTGCCACGCGGGATGACGTATTTTGGTTACAAACCGAACGGGTAGGTCTCCGGCATGCCCTTGCCGTGGGCATGGGTCAGCGGCGTGACGGCCTTGGTCTCCTCCAACCAGACGAAGGCGTCGAACTGCTCGGCGAGGACCGCCTCGAAATAGTGGCTGTAGAGCTCCGTCTCCGGCCGGTAGATCACGCCGACGGCCCGCTCCAGGCGCGGCCGGGAGAGAACCTCGGTGAGGGCGGCTTGGCCGTTCTCGCGCCAGTCGGTGAGGAAGCAGCTTAAGGCCGTATCGCGGAAGATCCGCTCATGGCTGTCCGGCCGGGCTGGGCGGACGCTCTTCACCTGCATCGGCTCGTCCCAATCATCGGCGGCTGCCACGGTGCCGCGATCCGTGCCAAAGCCGATGAGCACGGCCTCATCACGATAGGTCTTGCGGCAGAGCTCGCCGATGTTGAACTCGCCCTGCCAGCCCATGGCCGTGGCGGCGGCGTTGCCGATATGGGAGTTGTGCGCCCACACAACGGCCTTTGCATTGTCGCGCCGCGCGAGCAGGCTTTGCAGGGTCTCGAACATGTGCCGGTCGCGCAGGTTCCAGGACTCCGTCGCGCCCTCGTACATGATCCGATAATAGTGCTCGGCCGCATGGACGATCTTGGCATTCTGCACCGCGTCGAAGAAGGCTTCGCCGCCATCCGCCTGGAGATACTCCATCCGCTTGTCCAGTATCTCCTGCAACTGATTCAGCAAGACCTCGTCGCAGGGCTTCTTCTGACCTGTGAGAACCGCACGGCCATAGCGGGCCGGATCCGATTGCCAGGGGCTCAGGCAGCCGTAGCGCCCCCTCGCATCCTTCGCGGCCTCTGGATCGACCTTGTCGAGATAGTCGAGAACGGAGCGGATGGACCCATTCAGGCTGTAGACGTCGAGCCCGCGAAACTCAGCCCGCTCATCCTCGGCCAAGTCCTTGTTGTGCTCGCGCATCCAGTTGACGAAATCGGCCACCTCCTCGTTGCGCCACATCCAGGTGGGGAAGCGCTCGAAGGCCGCGTCGTCGCCGTCGGGAACAGGGCGATGGCGCACATAAGCGTCAATGCGCGCCGCATCGGGCCAGTCGGCCTCGACGGCCACGATAGAAAAGCCGTGATGCTCGATCAGGCGCTTCGTGATGGCAGCGCGGGCGCGGTAGAATTCTGATGTGCCGTGCGTGGCCTCGCCTAAGAGCACAACCTTGGCATCGGCAAAGCGGTCGAACATGGCGCCGAAAGCCTCTTCATCTGCAATCGCTGGCAGAGGCTCCCCATGCTCACGCACGAGATCGATAGCCTCCTTGACCGAGGCTTCGTTCTCGTTCCGCTTCCAGGACAACCGGGCCATGGCTGCATCTCCTGCAAGGCCGGGCAGATTGTCCGGCTCCGCCAGAGAACGACAGCAGGACTCGGCTTGTTCCAGGCGATGGGATTGACTGTCGCCTGAAATGAAGACGGCCGGAGATCTTCTCTCCGGCCGTCTTCACTTAAAAATTTTAGGCTCTTACCAGAACCAAATGTCGTCGCGTTGCAGGGTGGAGGCTTTAAAATTCTTCAGGGTCAAGACATCGCCGCTGCCGAAATCAATGACGGTGTTGCTGCCAACCTGCTTCACCAGTTTCCTGAAGATCTGCATGACCTCTGCATCGGTGTTGCCGCTGCCGATGCCGGTTCCGTTCATGTTGCCTTGAATGATCAGCTGATCGCCTTGCTTGAGCTTGAAGTCGTAGATGACGTCCTTGCCCATGCCGTCGCCGACGACAAACTTATCCCAACCTTTACCGCCCCAGAGCTTGTCTGTCCCGCCACCCGGGATCAGGACGTCATCGCCGGCTCCGCCCCACATCTGGTCGTTACCGAACCAGCCCTCAACAACGTCTTTGCCGTCACCGCCGTAGAGCTTGTCGTCACCCTCATTGCCCTCAACGTTGTCGTCCCCGCTACCGCCATTGACGAGGTCGTTACCCTCTCCGCCGCTGAGCTGGTCGTTGTCGGCTTCGCCATAGAGCTTGTCATGGCCTGTGCCGCCGTTGGCGACATCATAGCCGGCGCCGCCGCGCAGGAGGTCGGTGCCGGCATCACCATTAAGCATGTCGTCGCCGTTCTCGCCCCGGAGGTGGTCGTTATCAGCGCCTCCAGAGACGATGTCGCTGTTATCGCCGCCATAGATCCGATCGGCTCCGCTGCCGCCTTCGAGGTAGTCGTCTCCGGCATTGCCGTAGACAACGTCATTGCCCGTGCCGCCATCGACCGTGTCGTTGCCGAGACCGCCGCTCAGCCGATCACTGCCGCCAAGGCCGAGGACGGTATCGTCGCCTGCCAGGGCATTGATGACGTTCGCTTTGCTGGTCCCGGTGATGGTGTCGTCACCAGCCGTCGGCTTGATCGAGGGGCCGGATTCAGCCGTGAAGGTGAACCAGTTCGCGTTCGGAGCGTCTGTCGTCAGGATCGTCAGGCTGCCGCCATCCGGGAATCGGACGATATAGCCGCCATTGGTTTGCACGATCTGGAGGTCGTCGAACCCGGCCGCCCCCGCATTGATCAGGCGGATCTTGTCGCCTTGTGCAGACCGGAAGTCGGTGATGGTGTCGGCACCGTCGCCGCTGGTATAGACGAAGAAGTCTCCGCCTTGGCCGCCCGTCAGGGTGTCGGCTCCGGCACCGCCTGCGATGGTGTCATGGTTGAACCCGCCCGCGAGTCTGTCAGCCGCAGTCGTGCCATCGAGCTTGAGACCGGCGACCGATTGCGGATTCTTGAAGTACTGCTCCACGATGGCATCGGAGAGCTTGCCGTCGGTTCCATAGCCGACGTCAGGAGCTGGGTTTGGCTGATTGGCATCGTAGTTCCAGAGCCAGTAGCCGCCCATCCAGCCTTCATCGGCGCGATCGGTGATGATCTTGTAGAAAGCCTTGAACATGTTCAGCTGTTCGGGCTCGTCGATGAAATTGTCCTCTCCCCATTCCCACGGCGAGGTGTTGTTGAGGTTCATGCTGCGGAAGCCGGTTTCCGTGAAGATCAGCTTCTTGCCGAACTGCTGGGCGACCTGCTTCAAGGCATCCATCGCGGACATGTTCTGTCCGAATTTATTGATGATGGGCGTGCTCGTGCTGGAGACTTGAGACGGCTTGGTCCAGCCATCGACAAGTTGCTGCACGGTCGGATTCGCATTGTTGCTCGTGAAGGCGATGTAAGGATTGGCTCCCATGTAATCGAGCTGATCCCAGAACTCGACGTGAAGCGCTTCCGTCCAAGTTGCCGCGTAGGTGAGCTTGATGTCAGAGCCTACCTCGTTGCGGACGGAAGTGATGATGTCCCGCCAATACGCGGTGTATTGAGGCTGCGTCATGCTCTCGCATTCATTGCCGATGGCGAAGGCAGTGACGCCTTCCGCCTTCGCAAGCCTGGCATAGTGCAGCACGGCTTCCTTGTACGAAGCGAACCATGCGTCGGCCCATACCTTGGCCTGAGCCGGCGTAGATCCTGCGGGCGGTCCGATGAGGGCATTCCAATCATCGTTCTGCATGTTCACATGCAGCTTGAAGATCACCTCCAGGCCACGGTCCTGCGCCGCTTTGATCGCAACTCTGATGGAGGCATCGCTCTCGGTCCGCGGAGCACTATCGGTATTATGACCGCCAGCATCACCATTGTCGCGATAGACGCGGGTGGAGGTCAGTGAATCCATATAAACAGTCGGCACGATCACGACCTGGGAAGCACCATCACCGGCAATGAGGTCGAGATTGGCGCTTTGGTTTCTGTAATTGCCGTCCCACCAAGACGGAAGGCTCTCCGCCTGAAAATCAAAAAGCTTGGCCATATCGTCTGCCCCTATGACTCACAAAATTCGCTTATTCTGCGATATACCGTTTCATTACAATATAACGAAGAAGGGAGCAAGCAGAGCCAGGACGTGAGGATTAATCCGCCACGCTTTATTATTTTGAACTATTAATAAGACTTTAATCCTGAGAACAAGGACAGGTGAATAATCGTCTCTCTATGTAATCATCCGGGCGTCTGATCCGTTGACAGTGACCTTCAGGCAGGCAGCGATGAAGCCTTAAGCAACAGCACTCATCAGCGTATCGAAAGCCTCTTCGGCAGCAATGACAGTCGCCATCTGCACCGTGTGCGCGAAGCGATAGGCCTCGCCGTAGATCGTCTCGTCCGGGAATTCCGTAATCAGTGTCAGCGGACTCGGGTGCCTTTCGTCGGCCGTGATCAGGCAAGGGATCTCGTTGATGATCTCATAAGGTGTGCCGCCGGAATGGATCGAGCAGATCTCGATCTGGCGGCGGTTGAACTCGGCTAGGCCGGGAACGGCCGACAGACCCGTGGTGACAGCCTCAATCAGGGTTCTGGCCGTCTCGGCCCAGGCAGGATGGTGCCTCATGATCAGGAAGAAGCCTTTCGGGATAGTCCAGAGCTCGAAGCCACGCGGCAGATAGCCGGTGAATGGCCTGGTCCATTCATGAGCAGGATAACCATGAAGATTGAGGTGCAACTGCGCGCCCGAAAGGGCCAAGGCCTGGTTGCGGGCGCCGATCTCATAAAGAGGTTCGCTGCCTCCATGTTCCAGATCGTTGCCGAGCGATGTGTAGCGCGCGGCGTGATGCATGTGGCGTGGGCTGCCCTCGCAGAGGCGGCCATGCAGCGCATAGCCGTCCGGGTTCTCGACCGGGATGTAGGCGATGTTCGCCTCCGGGTTGGCGAGAAGCCGGCGCACCGCCCGCAAAGTTCCGACAGGGGCCGAGGTCTCGTTGGCGTGCTGCCCGCTCGTGACGAGAACGGCCGGGCGTGAGCCGGGACGATAGGTGCCGCGCACCGGGCGCCCCTCGCGGGAGACACCCTCGAAGGTTTCTCCCGGAAGCTCCGCCAGCTCGCGGTGGATCTGAGCAAGGGACGGTGCGGCTTCCGCCAATTCGATATCCTGCTCCGGCTGGACCGGATCGGACGGCGTGCCGAAGGCGCGCAGCGTCACGCGAACCTCCGCATCGCCTTCGCCTGCGCGGATGTCCGGCACGATCTGGCCCGGCTGCAGGCCCCGATCTTCAGGTGGGCGGCCCGAGCGGTGCTTGAAAAACTCGAGGATCGAGAAATAGAAATCCTCGTGCAGCGCCTCGCGGGTGCTCATAACCTCATCGCCGTAATCGAGCGGGCGCTCAATGCCGGGCATGGCGACATCGATGGCAAGCGTTTCGGCATAGGGCTCAGCCTCTGGCCAGTCGTGAGCCATGACAGCCGCCATCACCTTGTGAAAAACCTGCTCGATCTCAGTCTCAAGCGGCTCATCCAGGTCGGGACCTCCATCGGCACGCCCTGTCAGCTTCAGCCAGCCGGTCGGGGTGAGGTCGACCTGATCGAGATGGTTGGCGCGCAGGCGGTTGGGCGCGAAGACCTCATGCTCCGCGACGCTCCCATCGGCATATTCGAGCGTGATCTGGTAGGTCAGATCGGCTTCGCCGAGCTCAAAGCGGGTCTCGATGCCCTCCAACAGGGCAGCCAGAGGATAGGCCTCGGAGAGGAAGCGCAGACGGTCGGCCTTTTCGTGCACGGGATAGCGCACAATCGCCCGGATGGTGCCCGCCATGTCGAACTCTTCCAGGAAGGCATGCACGAGCGGCTTGTAGGCGCTGCGCAGGCGGGCGTGAATTCCAACATCGGCCAACATGCGCTCGGCATCGCGCCGCGCCGCCTCGTCCTCGAACAGCCAGGCCTCAATGATCACGCCGCGATAGTCGTCCCTCGCCCATTCGCGCACGAGAACGTCGAGAGTGCGCGGAACCCGTTCGTCGAGCAAAATCGTCATTTCGAGGTCTGTCCTGTCGGGTCGAGAAAATCGCGCAGCCAGTCGCCGAGAAGGTTCAGGCCGAGCACGGTGAACATGATGGCAAGCCCGGGAAACACGCTGACCCACCAGGCGGTCTGGAGATAGGTGCGCCCGTCGGCCAGCATGCCGCCCCAACTCGGAATGAGTGGATCAACACCGAGGCCGAGGAAGGTCAGGCTGCTTTCGAGCAGGATGTTGTTGGCCACCTGCAGGGTCATCAGGATGATGATGGGGCCGAGCACGTTGGGCAGGATGTGCGTAAAGATGATGCGCCCGTTGCCGACCCCGATGGCACGGGCAGAAAGAATGAACTCCCGCTCCCGCAGCGACAGCACGGAGCCACGCACGAGGCGGGCATATTGCACCCATTGGGTGGCGATCATCACAAGGATGACCTTGTCGATGCCCGCACCCAGGATGGCCAGGAACATGATCGCGACGAGGATGAAGGGCAGCGCGAGCTGAATGTCGACGAAGCGCATCAGGAGCATCTCGGCGATGCCGCGATAATAACCCGCCACCAGGCCGACGAGAGTGCCGATGGTGACGGCGCCGAGCACAGAAAGAACGCCGACCATGAGGGAGATCTTGCCGCCCACAGCGACGCGAGCCAGCACATCGCGGCCAAGCGGGTCGGTGCCGAGGATATGCCCCCAGCTCTGGAAGGGCGGAATGAGCCTCGCCATGAGATCCATGCCCTCGCCTCCATCCGGAAACAGCACGGGAGAGAGCAGCACGACCAGGGAGATGCCGCCTGCGAAGAGGATGCCGAGGACAAGCTCGAGCGACTTGAACCACGAGCGCGACGAGGAGACAGCCTGAGCCGTTGCCATAGGCTTCACTCCGTCCGAATGCGCGGATCGATCAGCCCGTAGGCTATATCGATCAGAAGGTTGATGAGAATGATGAAGAGCGCCAGCACCGTGATGGTGCCCTGGAGCACCGGGTAATCGCGGTTGGAGATGGCGTCGAACGCGAGCGTACCCATGCCGGGCCAGTTGAACACCCTCTCCACGATCACGATGCCGCCGATGAGGCCGCCGAACTGCAGGCCGATATAGGTGACGAGCGGAATGGCCGAGTTGCGCAGGGCGTGCTTGTAGAGCACCACGCGGTCGCGCAGGCCCTTGGAGCGCGCCACCATGATGTATTGCTGCGACAGCGTCTCCAGCATCGATGTGCGCACGAGGCGCACGTTGGTGGCGGTGAGAATGACCGCCATGGTCAGCGCCGGCATGACGAAGCTCTCGGGCCCCTCCATGCCGCTCGGCGGCAGAATTCCGAGGACGATGGAGAACAGGAGCACCAGCATGATGGCGAGCCAGAAATTCGGAAACGACAGGCCGACCAGCGACAGGATGCGGATCATCTGATCCTGCCAGCGGCCGCGATGCACTGCGGCGTAGATGCCGAGCGGGACGGACAGGAGGATGGACGTAATCAGCGAGGCGAAGGCCAGCAGGAGCGTTGCGGGCAGCGCGCGAGCGATAAGCATGGAGACAGGCGTGCCGCCCATGAAGCTCCTGCCGAAATCGCCCGTCAGGATGCCTTGAAGAAAGCTGAAATACTGGACGAAGAACGGCCGCTCGAGGCCCAACGCCTGCCGGATGTTCTGCAGGTCCTGTTCGGTGACGCTGCCGGCGCCGACCATCATGACGGCAGGATCGCCCGACAATCTGATCGCGAAGGAGACGATCAGGGTAACGGCGAGAACCACGAAAATAGCTTGCAGCAATCGTTTGAAAATAAAGCCCGCCACAGGGATTCCTTCTTTACTGGAACAGGCCCTGCTTTCGCAGGGCCTGTTCGATGGTGACGAGGGCTCGCGCTTACTCGACCGTCACAGCGTTGAAGCGGAAGCGCAGGTCCGCCGGCGGAACGAAGTTCTTCACCCGCTTGTTCACGCCCATCACGGTGTTCTGGTTGTAGAGCGGGATCTCAAGCGCCTGATCGGCCACATAGCGCGCGACCTCCTGGAGGATCTTCTCGCGCTCCTTGACGTCATAGATGGTGCGCTGCTTCTCGAGCAAGGCATTGAGCTTGGGATCGTTGTCGTACGGGTTCCACTTCTCGCCCGAGTGATACATCAGGTAAGCGGTGTTGTCGTAGTCGAAGGTCCAACCGCCCCAGGCATTGTGCCAGGCTTCGCCGGTCTTGCCGTTGGGGATGATGTCGTTGAGCAAAACCGGAGGCTCGTGCGGCTGGAGCGAAGGCTTGAGGCCCAACGCCTGGAAGTAGCCGGCTGCTGCCTGTGCGACCTCACGGAAGGTGGCGTCATTGCCGCGGAAGTCGATGCGGACCGGAGCGCCGGCCGGGACATTCGCCTGCTGCAGCATCTGCTTCGCCTTGGCAAGATCGAAGGGCAGCGGCTTCATGGCCGGGTCGTTGCCGAACGAAAGCTCGGACTGGAAGCTCGCAATCGACTTGCCATGGCCGAGCAGCACCGCCTTGATGATCGCCTCCCGGTCCACTGCCATGGTGAGGGCCTTGCGGACGTTCACGTCCTTGGTGATGCCCTCCTTGGTATTGAGGCGCAGGGACACGACCGTCGGGCCCGTGATGCTGACCAGAGTGGCGTTAGGACTCTTCTCCACCGTCGGTGCAAGGCCGAAGGGAATGAGCGTCGCGATGTCGATGCGGCCGGCCTGGAGCTCGGCAACTTGCGTGTTGGCTTCAGGAATGAAGCGGGTCACGACCTTGTCCAGCTTCGGCGCGCCACCCCAATGCTCGGGGAACGCCTCAAGCACCAGGTTCACCTTCGGGGTGTATTCCACGAACTTGAACGGGCCGGTGCCGACCGGGTTCATGTTGAAATGGGCGTCGCCCTTCTCCTGGATGTATTTCGGCGGCACGATCATGCCGCCGTAGCCGGCGAGCTTGGTCAGCAGCACGGGGTCGGGCTGCTTCATGATGAAGTCGACGGTATAGGGGTCAACGATCTCCACCTTGGAGATGGAGTTGTAGTTCGACTGCTGCGGCCCCTTCTTGCCTTCCTCGCCCAGCAGGCGGTCGAAGGTGAACTTCACGGCCTCGGCGTTGAAGGGTTCGCCGTTGTGGAACTTCACGTTCTGGCGCAGCTTGAAGCGGATGCGGCTGTTGTTGTCGAGGAACTCCCAGGATGTCGCCAGGGCCGGCTGGAGCTTCATGTCCGGGCCGCGCGAAGTCAGACCATCATAGATGTTGTTGGCGGCCGACGACCACGGCACGAGGAAGCTGTCGATCGGGTCCCAGCTGCCCGGATCGATCGTCGTTGCAACCGTGATGGTGCCCGCCGCCTGCGCACCGGGTGCCATAAGCGGCACCAGAGCCGTGGCGACGGTGAAACCGAGCGCTTTCAGTGTTGTCGAAAACTTCATCTTGTATTGTCTCCCTCTGGAAAATTTTTCTTACGCTGCACCACGAAGCGAATCCGCCTCGATGGCAACCCAATGTCCCGGCCCGACCTCGCGCATGCGATGGATGGCGGGCTCCTGCCCGACCGGGCGCACGGGGCTCGGGATCTCGCCCTCGATCCGCACGCTCGCACGCTCGCGCTGCGGATCGGCGATAGGGACCGCTGCAAGCAGCTTGCGGGTATAGGAATGCTGCGGGTTCTCGAAGATCGCCTGCCGCGACCCGAGTTCGACGATCTGGCCGAGATACATCACGGCGACGCGGTGGCTGATCTTTTCCACTATGGCCATGTCGTGGGTGATGAACAGATAGGACAGCCGCCGCTTCTCCTGCAGCTCCATGAGCAGATTGATGATCTGCGCCTGGATCGACACGTCGAGAGCGGACACGGACTCGTCCGCGATGATGAGCTTAGGATTGCTGGCGAGCGCCCGCGCAATGGAGATGCGCTGGCGCTGGCCGCCGGAGAATTCATGCGGATAGCGTTTGGCATGCTGCGGCAGAAGCCCGACCTGCTCGAGCAATTCCTGCACGCGCCGCTCGCGCGCCCTGGAATCCTTGATCAGCCCGTGAACGATGATGGGCTCGGCGATGCTGTAGCCCACCGTATGGCGCGGATCGAGGGAGGCGAAGGGATCCTGGAAGATGTACTGGATTTCCTGCCGCAGGCGGCGACGCTCGCCTTGGCTCATCGCAGCCATGTCGCGCCCGTCGAAGCGCACCGTGCCGCCCGTGGGTTCGACGAGCTGCTGCAAAGTGCGTCCGATGGTGGACTTGCCGCTGCCGGATTCGCCCACCAGTGCCAGCGTCTCGCCGGGATAGATGTCGAAGTTCACTTCTTCCACCGCATGCACCCGGTGCGTCACGCGGCCAAAGAATGTTTTACCTACATCGAAGCGCGTGGTGAGCTTCTCCACCTGGAGAATGGGCTTCGTGTAATCGGCCGTGTTCTGCTCATGCGTGCCGCCGACGGGCTTGGCCACATCGCCGTCCATCACCATCACAGGCGTGCGTTTCGGCAGCGGTTGGCCCTTGAGGGCACCTAAGCGTGGCACGGCGGAGAGCAGCGCGCGGGTGTAGGGGTGCTGCGGCGCGGCGAAGATATCGCGCACCGGCGCTTGCTCCACCTTCTCGCCCTTCCACATCACTACCACGTCATCGGCCATCTCGGCCACCACGCCCATATCGTGCGTAATGAAGATGACGGCCGTGCCCATCTCGGCTTGCAGGTCGCGGATGATGTTGAGGATCTGCGCCTGGATCGTGACATCCAAAGCCGTTGTCGGTTCGTCGGCGATGAGGAGCTTGGGGTTGCACGCCAGCGCCATGGCGATCATCACGCGCTGGCGCATGCCGCCGGAGAGCTGGTGCGGATAGCGGTCGAGCAGCCTGTCCGCATCCGGCAGGCGCACCTTCTGCAGCAGGTCTCTGGCCCGCAGCCGCGCCTCGCGCCCGTTCAGGCCCTGATGCAGGATCAGGGTTTCGGCGATCTGGTTGCCGACAGTGAAAACCGGATTGAGCGATGTCATCGGCTCCTGGAAAATCATCGCGATGTCGTTGCCGCGGATCTCCCGGAGACTGGTGTCTGAGGCCTTGACGAGATCGATGGCCTCGCCGCCGTCAGGGCGGAACAGCACCTGCCCGCCCGTGATGCGCCCGCCCGTGTAATCCGTCAGGCGCATGATCGCGAGCGAAGTGACGGACTTGCCCGACCCCGATTCGCCGACGACCGCCAGGGTCTTGCCTGGCTGCACATCGAAGCTGACTTCCTTGACGGCTTTGAAAGGCCCCTGCCCCGTGCCGAACTCCACCGAGAGGGAGCGGACCGACAGGAGAGCTTCAGATTGACGATTGGCTGTGTCCGACATCCATCCACGCTCTTGAGACAGCACCGGCCCGACAATCGATCGGACCGGAACCTCTTTGATACCTGTAATCCATCCCAGCCGCGATGCCGATACGTCAAGCACCGTTTGCGTCAGGTCAGGCAATCGCCTGGATCATAGATCCAGCGCGGCGAAAAGCGCGAGTCTTTTGTTACGAAGTCACCCATTCGCCGCCGCGCATGAGCGGCTCGGCCCTGTCGTCCTGTGTGATACCATCCACGTCCACCTGATCGGAGCCGATCATCCAGTCGATATGGATAAGGCTCTTGTTAGAGCCGCGGGATGTCAGCTCGTCCTCGCTCATGGCGCCGCCGCCCCGGATGCACTTGCTGTAGGCCTGTCCCAGGGCGATGTGGCTCGATGCATTCTCGTCGAACAGGGTGTTGAAAAAGAGCAGTCCGCTCTGCGAGATCGGCGAGGAATAGGGCACCAGGGCCACCTCGCCGAGGCGACGGGCGCCCTCATCAGTGTCGAGCACCTTGTTCAGCACGGCCTCGCCGGTGCGCGCCTTGCTCTCGACGATGCGCCCGCCCGCGAACCGCACCTGAATGTCCTGAATCAGGGTGCCGTTGTAGGAGAGCGGCTTGGTGCTCGTCACCGTCCCGTCCACGCGGTCCTTGTGGGGCGTGGTGAAGACCTCCTCGGTGGGGATGTTGGCGTTGCACACGAGACCGTTCTTTGCCGTCGTCGAGCCGCCGTTCCACTCGTGGCCGTCTGCGAGACCGACGCGCAGGTCGGTGCCGGGGCCACGGAAATGGAGCGCCGCATAGTTCTTCTCGTTCAGCATCCGCGTGCGAGTCTGCAGGGCCGCATTGTGCTTCTCCCAAGACGCGATGGGATCGGGCGTGTCGATGCGGGACGCCGAGAAGATCGCCTGCCATAGCTTGGCCAGCGCCACCTCGTCCGAGTCTTCCGGGAACACGGTCTTGGCCCAGGCCAGCGTTGCGGCAGCCACGATGGTCCAGTTGATGTCGAAGCCCGCGATCATGTTGAGCGCCGGCATGTAGGCCTTCGAGCGGGCCCGGTTGGCACGGGAGACCTTGTCCGGATTCTCCTGGGCGAGAAGCGACGGATCCTCACCCACGATGGCAAGCCGGGCGGCATTCTTTTTATAGGCCTCCGCCATGCCCTCGTAGAGCCAAGCCGGAGCCGTGTCGAAACCCTCGTCCCGACCATGCCGGAAGCGCGACAAGGTGCTCTCCTCGTCGGAAAAGATCGTAGTAACGAGGGAGGCGCCGGCCCTGTAGGCATGCTCCGTGATGCGCCGGACGAGCGCCACGGCATCGAGCGGCGCCGTCAGAACCAGTTCCTGCCCCGGCTTCAGCCCAAGCCCAACCCGGACGGCGACCTCGGCCATGCGGTCGAGAAGCTGGGCATGGGAGGCGGCGTTAGGCAAATTTCGGACTTGTTCGTTCATGATGTTCGTCTCTCAGGACTGAAAAGATGATTGGAGAGGCTACACGGCCTTGCCGCTCGTGCAACCTCACTGGGCTGGATCTCAGATATTATCCTGTCCCGCGACGCCAAGGGCCTCCGGGTCGAAGGCAATGCTCTTGATGATGGCGTGAACGGCAAGGCCGGGCTTCAGGCCAAGCTCCTCCACGGACTTGCGAGTCACGCGGGCCACTACAGGATCTCCGCCGCAATCAAGTTGCACATCCACGCTCGCTCCCTCGCCAACATCGATGGAGGAAATCAATCCCGGAAGCACGTTCAGGGCGCTAAGGCCTTCGGGCGCCTTCAGCGAGAGCATGATGTCGCGGGCGCGAAGGCGCACGCGCAGGCTCGTGCCGATGGGATGGGGAAGGCGCGGGACACTCAAGGCGCCAGCTCTCGCCTGCAGCACGGTGAGATCATAGGCCTCATCATGCTTCGACACCTGTGCTTCGATCAGGGCGCCGGCTTCCGTGAGACCGCCCTGCGCAAAGAAGCTTGTGTGCCGCAGGACTTCGGTGGCTGGCCCAGATGTGACGACCCGCCCCTCGGAGAGAACCACGACAGAGGTCGCCAGTCGTGCGATCTCGGCGACGGAATGGCTGACGAGAACGATGGGAACGCCGCTCTCGTCACGCAGGCGCTCGAGATAAGGATAGATCTCGGCCTTGCGCGCATCGTCGAGGGAAGCGAGCGGCTCATCCATCAGCAGGAGCTGCGGATCGGCGAGCAGCGCACGGCCGATGGCCACACGCTGCTTCTCGCCGCCGGAGAGGGTCGACGGACGGCGGTCGAGCAGATGGCCGATGCCGAGAAGATCCACGACATGCTCGAAGCTCGCCTTCCGCTCGATCTTCGGCGTGAACCAGCGGCCGAAGAGCAGGTTGTGGCGCACGTTGAGATGCGGGAAAAGCCGTCCCTCCTGGAACACATAGCCGATGCGACGCCAGTGCTTGGGCACGACGATGCTCGTCTTCGTATCGACGAGCACCCGCCCCTGCACGGCGATGCGAGCATGATCGGGCCGCACGAGACCACCGACGGCATTCACGATGGTCGTCTTGCCGGAGCCTGATGGGCCGAAGAGCGCGGTGAGCCTTCCATCCGATTGGAAACGTGCCTCGAGCGCAAAGCCGCCTTGCCTGTGACGGATGTCGACATCGAGGATCATCAAGCTTGAACCCGTTGCCGGACACGGCGCGCGAGCCATTCCGAGAGCCAGAGCGCAGCGATGGAGATGACAATGGACACGAGCGTCAGCCGCATCGCACCACTCCCGCCTCCCGGGACCTGGGTGTAGGCATAGATCGCGGAAGGGATGGTCTGCGTCTCGCCGGGGATGCTGGACACGAAGGTGATCGTCGCGCCGAACTCCCCCATGGCTTTTGCAAAGGACAACACCATCCCGGCGATGATGCCGGGCAGGATCAGCGGCAGCGTCACCACGCCGAACACCCAGACGGGATGCGCACCAAGAGTACCGGCCGCATCTTCGAGCCTGCGGTCGACGGACGCGATGGAGAGGCGGATGGCGCGCACCAGCAATGGAAAGCCCATGATCGCGCATGCGAGCGCCGCGCCCGTCCAGCGAAATGAGAACACGATGCCGAAATGCTCTGCCAGGAAAGCCCCAATAGGACCGCGCCGCCCGAAGCCGATGAGCAGAAACCAGCCGACCACGACGGGCGGCAAAACCAGCGGCAGATGCACGAGCACGTCGAGCGCCTGCCGTCCCCAGAAGCGCCCGCGCTCCAGCAGGAACGCGATGGCGATGCCAGGGATGAGGCTTGCCGCCATCGCCACGAAGGCGACCTTCAGGCTGAGGCGGACGGCCGTCCACTCTTCCGGAGAAAGCCCCTCCATCAGGAACCCGAGCCCGCCTTGTTCAAGACGGTGAAGCCCTGCTTCTCGAAGAAGGGCTCGGCCTTGTCCGAGCGCAGGAAGCTCAGAAACGCTGCGGCGTCGGGATTGCTCGAGTCTTTCGTCAATGCCACCGGATAGAAGATCGGCGAATGGCTGCCTTCCGGGAACGTCGCCACGATGGTCACGTTCGGGTCGGATGCGGCATCGGTCTTGTACACAATACCCAGCGGCGCCTCGCCGCGGGAGACGAGCAGGAGCGCGGTGCGCACGTTCTCTGTCTGGGCGGTCCGGTCCTTCACGCCTGTCCATATGCCGAGATGCTCGAGCGCTGCCTTGCCGTATTTGCCGGCAGGCACTGCGTTCACATGGCCCATGGCCAGACGATTGCTGCCGAGGACTGCAGCAAGATCGAGACCGGGCTTGAGCTCGGCCTGCACCGCAGAACCCTTCGGCGCAATGAGCACGAGGGAATTGCCGAGGAGGCTGACGCGGCTTTCCGTCTTGATGAGCCCCTTGGTGGCCGCGTAATCCATCCAGTCGAGATCGGCGGAGAAGAAGAGATCGGCCGGGGCTCCCGCTTCGATCTGCTTGGCCAAGGCATTGCTCGCCGCGTAGGACATGACGACCCGCTTGCCCGTGTCGCGCATCCAGGCGGCGCCAGCCTCATCGAGCGCGTTCTTCAGGCTTGCGGCCGCGAAGACCACCACGTCCCGGGTCTGGGCCGAAGCTCCACCCGACAAGGCAAGACTCGCCCACACAAGCGCCCCCAGGAAAACCTGCGCGAGTGCACGGACGCTGAAGCCCATGGGATGGATGATCCTGCCGTTCAAAGGATAAGCCCTGCTGTTATCCAGCGCATCCTAGCCGAGTAGGCTGGCTCTTCAAGCGGGGCGCCGCCGAGGAGAACCTTTCTTCACCTGGGAGCGGACCAGCCGGTAGCCTAGGAGCACGGCCACGATAGCCGCATAGACCAGAGGCTCGGTCGGCCAGGACTTCACGACAAGGATGAAGTGCAGCACCGCGCCGACGGCCGCCACATAGACGAGGCGGTGCAGCCTGGCCCAGGCCTGCCCGCCCATGCGCCGGATGGCGGCATTGTTGGAGGTCACGGCGAGCGGCACGAGGATGACGAAGGTCGCCATGCCGATGGTGATGTAGGGCCGCTTGACGATGTCGGCCACGATGGCCGCCATGTCGAGCCCCTGGTCGAGCACCAGATAGGTGATGAGGTGCAGGGCGGCATAATAGAACGCCAGCAGCCCGATGGCCCGGCGATAGCGCAGCAGGTTGAGGTTGAAGAGTTGCCGCAGCGGCGTGATCGCAAGTGTCGCGATGAGGAAGCGCAACGCCCAGAGGCCGAGCGCCTGCTCCAGGTAACGCATGGGATCGGCGCCGAGCTGATCGGTGATGCCGGCATAGAACAGCCACACGGCCGGAATGAAGCCGACGATGTAGACGAGGATCTTCGGCACCTGCGGCAGGGCGAAGCCCTTGGCTGCGCCGGGCGCAGAGGCTCTTCCGGCCATCAGTAGAGCTTCCGCAGGTCCATGCCCGTATAGAGGCTCGCCACCTGCTCGGCATAGCCGTTGAACATCAATGTCGGGCGGCGCTTCACGAACAGCCCGCCCTCACCGATGCGCCGCTCGGTCGCCTGGCTCCAGCGGGGATGATCCACGCTCGGGTTCACGTTGGCATAGAAGCCGTATTCGCTGGGCGCCTGCTTGTTCCAGGCGGTTGCCGGCTGCTTATCGACGAAGCTGATGCGGGTGATCGACTTGATGCCCTTGAAGCCGTATTTCCACGGCACCACGAGGCGGATCGGTGCGCCGTTCTGGTTCGGCAGGGTCTCGCCGTAGAGCCCGACCGACAGGATGGTGAGCGGGTTCATGGCCTCGTCCAGCCGCAGCCCCTCCACATAGGGCCACTCAAGCACCGGGAAGAGGGAATCCATCCCCGGCATCTCTTCGGGGCGATAGGCCGTCTCGAAGGCCACGTATTTCGCGCTGCCCAAGGGCTCCACGCGCTTGATGATATCCGCCAGCGGAAAGCCGACCCAGGGAATGACCATGGACCAGCCCTCGACGCAGCGCATGCGATAGATGCGCTCCTCCAGAGCCGAGGACTTGATCAAGTCCTCGATGGCGAACTCGGCAGGCTTGCCCACCATGCCGTCGATCTTGACGGTCCAGGGCAACGTCTTGAGCGACTTGGCCTTGGCGACCGGGTCATCCTTGCCGGTACCGAACTCATAGAAGTTGTTATAGCTGGTGACGTCTTCGCGACTCGTCAGCTTCTCGTCCGTCGAGAACGGGCTCTTGGCCGCCGACAGCGGGGCCGCCTCCAAGCCTCTTGGCAGCGTTGCCGCGAGCGCA
The DNA here is from genome assembly GCF_036314045.1 of Microvirga sp. CF3062. Classification (NCBI taxonomy): domain Bacteria; kingdom Pseudomonadati; phylum Pseudomonadota; class Alphaproteobacteria; order Hyphomicrobiales; family Methylobacteriaceae; genus Microvirga; species Microvirga sp. CF3062. Next base: position 93,364 of record NZ_JAYGGN010000006.1, on the reverse strand, counting down.
AGCCCGGCGGCACCGGCCATCCATTGGCGGCGGTTGAAATAGACCTCCCGAGGCGTGATCTCGGAGGGCAGGATATCGGAAGGGCGGCGGATCAGCACGGCATCACCTCGGTTGGAACCCATTGTGAACGGGTACACCTGAGAACGCCAGAGGCGCTCTCACGTTTCCGTTACAAGCTTACCCCGATGGCGCCTCAGGCTATGGCCTGAACAAACTTCTTCGTGATCTCGCGTGGATTCGTGATGGCGGTGCCCACCACAACGGCGTGAGCGCCGCGCCTGAAAGCCTCTGCAACGAGTTCCGGCGTGTCGAAGCGCCCTTCCGCCACGATAGGGACAGGCAGCTCGGCCACCAGCGCCGACAGGAGATCCAGATCGGGACCGCTTGCCTTACGGGAGGCTGTCTCCTCCGTGTAGCCGGAGAGCGTGGTCGCCACATAGGTGGCACCGGCCGCATGGGCCGCGCGTCCCTCTTCCAGCGTGGCGATATCGGCAAAGACCTCCCGGCCAAGCTCCAACCGGATACGCCCGATCAGGCGCTCAACCGGTTCGCCATCGCGCGGGCGTGGCGTGGCATCGAGGCCGATGATGTCGGCACCGGCCCCGGCGATCTCGGCAGCCTGCGTGAAGCCCGGCGTGATGTAGACCGGGAAGCGGTCGCCCCAGACCTTCGCAATGCCGATGATCGGGAGCCTTGTCACGGCGCGGATGGCCGCGATGTCGTTGGCGCCATTGGCGCGGATGCCCCTGGCGCCGCCTGCTTCCGCTGCTTGCGCCATGGCGGACATGTAGACCGGCCCGTGCAGCGGATTGTCGGCGCGGGCCTGACAGGAGACGACGAGCGCACCCTTCGAGATCAGCATGCTACTTCACCGCGCCTGCCGTCATACCCTGGATGAACTGGCGTGACAGGGCGATGTAGAGGAGCGTGATGGGCGCCGCCGCGATGGTGAGGCCGGCAAACAGCATGCCCCAATCGGTGGTGTATTCGCCCATGAAGGTGGTGAGCCCCTGCGGCAGGGTTTTCCGCGCATCGGTCTGGATGAAGACAAGCGGGAAGAAGAAGTCGTTCCAGATCGGCACGGCGTTCTGGATCGCGGCAATCGCCATGGGCGGGCGCGCCAGCGGCAGCATCACCGACCACATGATGCGCGGCTCGGACGCGCCGTCGATGCGGGCGGCATCCTCAAGCTCCGACGGCAGCGTGCGCAGGAAGCCCGCCATGATGAACACGGCAGACGGCAGGCCGATGGCCGTGTAGGTGACGATGAGGCTCCAGCGGCTGTCGAGAAGGCCGAGATCGCGCAGCAGGATGAAGAGCGGAATGACCGCGAGCTTCAGAGGCAGCATGAGGCCGGCCAGGAAGAACAGCAGGATGAAGGTGTTGGTGCGCGACTCGTAGCGCGCCACCGCGTAGCCCGCCATGGTGCCGAGCACAAGAATCAGCAGGACCGACGTGCCCGTCACCAGAATGGAATTCATAAAGTAAGTCGGCATCGCGGTTTCGCCGAGCACCTTGGCGAAGTTCCCGACCTGCGTGAAGTCAGGCAGCGCGAAGGGATGCTCGAAGATCTCGCCCGTGGTCTTGAAGGCGGAGAGCACCATCACCACGACCGGATAGAGCATGATGAAGGAGTTGGCGATCAGGATGACCTGCGCGAGCAGCGCGAAGGAGATCGGCTGGCGCGAGGCGCGGGTATCGGACGCGATGGCGGTCAAAACTGGATCTCCCGACGGCGCAGCCACAGGGTCAGCATGGACGCGAAGACGACGATGAAGAGGAACAGGAGCGTGGCGAGCGCCGAGCCCAGGCCGAAGTTCTGGATGCTGGCGCTCTGGTTGCCGAAGGCCGTGCGGTAGAAGACGAGGCCCAGCACGTCCGTGGTGCCGAAGGGCGAGCCGTCGAGGCCCACCATCACATAAGGGATCTCGAACCAGTTGAATGCGCCGATGAAGAGCAGCGTGAAGAGGATGGTCGTGCTCGGCGCCACCAGGGGCCACACGATGTTCTTCAACAGCTGCCACTCGCTGGTGCCGTCGAGCCGCGCCGCCTCGATGATCTCAGGCGGAATGCGCTGCATGCCGGCGAGATAAACGAGAGTGGGGAAACCGACGAAATGCCAGGCATTGGCGAGGATCAGCGCACCCAGGGCCGTCGAGGAATCGCCAAGCCATGGCTTGGCTAAAGAATCCAGGCCTAGTGAATAGAGAGCCTGATTGATGATGCCGAAGTTCGGGTTGAGAAAAAGCTTCCAGAGGAAGCCCACGATGATGGTTGAGAGCACCACTGGGACGAACACGGCAATCCGGTGGAAGCGGAAGCCGAAGGGCTCCTTGTAGAGCAGCCATGCGAGGACGAACCCGCCGCCGTTCTGGATGATCATCAGGGCGACCAGCGCATAGACGTTGTGCAGGAAAGCGTTCCACACCACGGGCGCCATGGTGGCGCCGAACAGCACTTCCTTGAAATTCTTCAAGCCCACGAACTCGCCGCGCGCAAGCCCCTGCCAGTCATAGAAGGCATAGGCGAAGGCCGACAGGATCGGGTAGACCACGAACAGCGACATGAAGACGATGGGCGGAATGACGAGAAACGCCACCCATAATTGCCGCTTCAGCGACGGAGCCTGTTTGCGCGAGACGAGCATGGACATCGACAGCTTTCGAAAAAGGCGGCGAGCTTGAGAGCCCGCCGCCCCTGTATCACAGGCTTACTTCTGGAAGGGCTTGTAGTAGGTCGCGATGCCCTTGTTGATTTCGGCCGCGGCCTGCTCGGGGGTCTGCTGGCCGGCGAGCATCTTCTGCACGTTCGACTGCAGCAGCACCGAACCGCTCGGCTCCTGATAGCGGAAGCGCACGAGCATCAGGTACGACATGGAGTTTTCAGCAAGCTTCGCTACTTCCTGCGTGATCCCGTCCTCGATCTTGATGCCCTTGATCGGCGACAGGTTCTTCAGGGCGTTGGTGAAGGCGGTGCCGTATTCGGGCGTAGCGAGATAGCGCACGAACTTGAGTGCAGCGTCCTTCTTCTCGGTCTTGGCGTTCACCGCATAGCCGCCATCGTAATAGGTGGCGATCAGCGCCTGGTCGCCCGCCTTCGACACGGGAGCCGGGAACACACCAAGGTCGAGGGTCGGGTTCTGGTTCTTGAAGTTCGCCACCTCATAGGAGCCGCCCGCGAACATGGCCGCGCGGCCCGCCACGAAGAACTGCTGCGAGGACGGGTAGTCCACGCCGGTGAAGTTCGGCGAGAAGTACTGACTGACGTCCTTCAGCTTGGTGAGCGCGCCGACGAAGCGCGGATCGGTGAAGTTCGCCTTGCCGGAGACGATGTCGGCCTCGAACTGCTTGCCGAGCATTGACGAGAGCAACCCGCCGACGATGGTCTCGTTCTGCCAGGCGGTGGCCGTGCCGTTGGCGAACGGCGTGATGTTCTTGGCTTTCAGGGCCTGGGCAAGCGTCATCAGCTCATCCCAGGTCTTCGGCGGGTTCAAGCCGTTATCCGTGAAGATCTTCTTGTTGTAGACGACGAGCTGCGCCTGCATGGCGAAGGGAACGGCATAGACCTTGCCGTCGGAGCGCAGGGTCTCGGCAGCAAGCGCTGCTTCAGGGAAGTTCGCCAGTTCCGGCATGTTCTGCTGGTCGAGGGCGAGCAGGTAGCCTGGGGTCGCGATGGTCTCCAGGTTGCCGTAAGCGCGCACCTGGATCACATCCGGGCCGCGTCCGGCGGCGAGCGCCGTGGAGAGGATCGTCTGGTAGTTCTCAGGCGCATAGGTCTCGAACTTGACCGTGATGCCGGGGTTCTTCTCCTGAAACTTCTTGATGGTGTCCTGGTAGAAAGCGCGGTCTTCCTGGCGCCAGCTCCAGAAGGTCAAATCAGTCTGCTGGGCCATGGCGGCGGTGCCTGAGAGCAGGAAGCTGCCGGCGGCAGCGCCCATCAGAATGCGTCGGGTCAGTTTCATTGTCGTTTCCCTCATTGTTGAAGTCCTTGTCCTCCCACCGCAGAGCCTGCCTTTTGAACAGACCTTGCGGAACTTGTTCAGCTCGATCGCTCGGCTGCAATGACGAGAAAGGTGGCGTCGTCGTGTGTTTTAACACGAGGATAGGCGCCTGCCATGAGGTCGCCTCGCTCCCTTTCCCGCAATTCCTCCAACAGATCCCGCCCCTTTCCGGTAGCGAGCCGGTCGTAAATTTCAGCGTCCGAATAGGCCCCGAACACATCCACGAGCCGCATGAAGCCGTCGGTGGCGAGCACGATGGGCGCACCCGGCCTCACCTGAGCCTCGAACCGCAGCTCCTGTCCGGCCCAGGGCCGACGTGGGTTTACGACCCAGTAGCCGTCCTGTTGGTTGAGCCGGGCGCGGTTCTCCAAAATCTGGCGCCTTACGGCTTCGGGGATCTGTCCCGGCTCATGCGGCTGGGCACCGAGAGCTGCCAGCGTCTTCCGCTCGAAAGGCTTTGCCCGCTCGTCGCTCCAGCGGGCAATCCCATGCTCCGACGGCACGAGGACGATCACATCGCCCAGGATAAGCCCCTGGAGCCTGAGGAGATCGCCCTCCCCCTGGGTCACCTCAATCAGTCCGAGGCACGCAGAGGGAGTATGATGGTCGTTGACCTCCGAAACATGCGCGGTCTCTTCCCCAAAGGCTGACCCGATATCGGCCTCCAGGCGGCGCAGCAGCATATCGGCGGCTTCCGCTCCGGACAGGGCCGCCAACCTCTCGTCCATCAGGGTGGCAAGCCAAGCGGCATCGCTGCCCCCGGAGGTCAGCTGCTCGTTGGAAAGACCAGTGGCTCCATCGATGATCCAGGCGAAACGGCCGCGCAGGCCGGCTCCGTCCTCGTTAAAGCGGGAGCCAGTCAGGGAAAGCCGATCCAAGGACCGGAAGCAGAAGGTGGAGCCAGTCACGTTCACAGCTTAACTGGTCTCATATTGGTCGCCTCATGTCCATACTGGTCTCAAAGGCTGTTCACACCCTTCCTTGGGCCCCGAAAAGGCTTACGCAGGATCGGTTTGATCGAATCCGTGGCTTGAGCGTTAGTGACTTGGATCCCATTGCAGCGGCAAAGGATGAGCCATGGTCACCCTGGAGATAGCCGGCAAAGCGGTTGCCGTGACGAACGCTGAAGAGGAGCAGGCCCGCGAACTCTTTCTCAGCGAGAGCTTTAAAGATGACTTAAAGTCGTTTAAGAGCGAGAGCCGCTCCCTCTGGGACGGCTCAGCTGCCTTGACGACTCGGCCCGCATCGGAAGACGAGATCGATGCCTTCTATGAGGCCCTGGACGAAGAGGACGAGGTCGACGAAGACGGCGAAGACGATGATGACGACCTCGATATCGATGTCGTGTTCCTGGTGTCCATCGACGAAATAGACGACGCCGCTGCCTCCGGCTGATCATCCTTACCGGAGCCCTTGAGGGCTCCTCTTGAAACGGTTCAGCCCATTCTCATGCCTTTCCCTAAGTCCAATCCCAGCCTCGAACGTGCCCTGGCCGACAAAGGCTACAACGACCCGACCCCCGTCCAGGCCGCCGTGCTGCAGCCGGACGCTCTCGATCGGGACCTCCTCGTTTCCGCCCAGACGGGCTCCGGCAAGACGGTCGCCTATGGCCTTGCCATGGCTTCCACCCTTCTGGGCGATGCCGAGCGCTTCGAGGCTCCGCGCGAGCCCCTGGCCCTGATCATCGCGCCGACCCGCGAGCTCGCCCTCCAGGTCAACCGGGAGCTGATCTGGCTCTACGGTCCGGCCGGTGCGCGGGTCGTCTCCTGCGTCGGCGGCATGGATGTGCGCCGCGAGGCGCGGGCGCTGGCCGATGGCTGCCATATCGTGGTCGGCACCCCGGGCCGCCTGCGCGACCACCTGGAGCGTGGCCGCCTCGACACCTCCAAGATGCGCGTCGTCGTGCTCGACGAGGCCGACGAGATGCTCGATCTCGGCTTCCGCGAGGATCTGGAGTTCATTCTCGATGCGACGCCTGAAGGCCGGCGCACCCTGCTGTTCTCCGCAACCCTGCCGAAGAACATCGTCGCATTGGCGCGCCGCTACCAGCGCGATGCGCACCGCATCGACACCCTGGTCCAGAACCAGCCGCATGGCGATATCGATTATCGCGCGCTCCGGTGCGCGCCCAACGAGGTCGAGCATGCAGTGGTCAACGTGCTGCGCTTCTATGAGAGCCGTGGCGCCATGGTGTTCTGCCATACCCGCGAGGCAGTGCGGCACCTGCATGCCAGCCTGCTCGAGCGTGGCTTCCTTGCGGTCGCTCTCTCGGGCGAACTGACACAGAGCGAGCGCAGCCATGCGTTGCAGGCGCTCCGTGACGGACGCGCCCGGGTCTGCGTCGCGACCGATGTGGCCGCCCGCGGCATCGATCTGCCCGATCTCGGCCTCGTAATCCACTTCGACCTGCCGAACGACCATGAGACGCTCCTGCACCGCAGCGGCCGCACGGGCCGCGCAGGACGTAAGGGCACCTGCGTCCTGCTCGTGCCCTATACCCGCCGCCGCAAGGCCGAGCGGCTCGTGGACATGGCAGGCGTCGACGTGACCTGGGCCGGCCCACCGTCAGCAGACGAAATCCGGGTCCGCGACCGGGAGCGGCTGATGCAGGATCCGATCTTCGCCGAAGAGGCGACGGAAGAGGATCTGGCCATGGCCCGTGCGCTGCTCGCCGAGCGCTCGGCGGAGGAAATCGCCAACGCCCTTGTGCGTTTCAACCGCTCCCGGCTGCCGGCGCCGGAGGAGCTCGTCGATGCGGGCTCCGACCACGAGCCGCGCCAGCGCAAGGACAAGCGCGAGCGGACCGAGGAGCGCGGCCGCGGCCCGAGGGAACGGGGCCGGGATTCATCCGAGGGCGGCTTCGAACGGTCGTCCGAGGACATGGTGTGGTTCCGTATGAGCGTCGGGCGCCGCAATAACGCGGATCCCCGCTGGCTGCTGCCGATCATCTGCCGCCTCGGCCACGTGACGAAGAAGGAGATCGGCTCGATCAAGATCTTCGACCGGGAGACGAAGTTCGAGATCGTGAAGTCTCAGGCCTCGAAATTCGCCTCTGCCGTGCGCAAGACCAATGACGAGGACATCAGCATCGAACCTGCCGATGCAGGGCCTGGAAAGCCAGGATTCGGCAAGGCAGGACCCGGCAAGCCGCGCGATGCGAAGCCTTGGAGCGGACCGAAGGGCAATGGACCCAAGAGCCATGGCCCGAACGAGCGAAGCGCTCACCCTGCACGCAAGGGGCCGCCGTCTGCTAAGGGTCCGAAGGATTTCAAGAAACCGAAGGACAAGAAGCGCTCGTCCGACAAGCGCCCCTGATTAAAGCAACAGGCCGAGACATGAGCATGTCCCGGCCTGAACTTTTTTGAGCCCTAGGAGGATCTCAGGTTCTCCAAGTTCCCCAGGTTTCTGGCGACGGGATGGAGCTCCACGGATCCGAATTATTGCATCGCATCATATCTATTGTGCATTGCAACATAAGCCCCATATCAGCGTTAGCTTCAGATCTTATCTTACCCGGAAGGGCCAAACGATAATGCAACGCTTAGGTCAGATGATTCAGCAGCTGGCGCGCCACCGGCGTCAGTGGGAAACCAATATGAAAGCCTCCAAGGCAGCGGGGGCGTTTTTCGAAAGCTCAACCATACCGAGCCGTTTGACCGAGATTGTCGGCTTCGGCTCCAATCCGGGCAATCTGCGCATGCTGACACATGTGCCGGAATCCGCCTTCCCCTCTCCGGCCCTTGTGGTCGTTCTGCATGGCTGTACGCAGACGGCAGCGGGCTATGACTACGGCTCCGGCTGGTCCTCTTTGGCGGACCGATACGGCTTCGTCGTGCTCTATGCCGAGCAGCAGGATGCGAATAACCCGAAACGCTGCTTCAACTGGTTCCAGGCCGGAGACATCGAGCGCGACAAGGGCGAGGCCCACTCGATCCGGCAAATGGTGGAGCACGCGATCAAGCAGCACGATGTGGATCGCAGCCGCGTCTTCGTCACCGGGCTTTCGGCCGGCGGGGCAATGACCGCGACCATGCTCGCCGCCTACCCGGATGTGTTCGCCAGCGGGGCGATCATCGCCGGCCTTCCCTACCACTGCGCCACCAGCGTCCCGGAGGCTTTCGAATGCATGTTCCAGGGCCAGACCCGTTCGGCGCAGGAATGGGGAGGCCTCGTGCGCAACGCCTCGTCCCATCAGGGGCCATGGCCCAAGGTCTCCGTCTGGCACGGCAGCGCCGATGCTACCGTGAAGCCGATGAACGCGGGCGAGATCGTCAAGCAATGGACGGATGTCCACGGTCTCAAGTCGAGCCCCAGCTTCAGTGAAACCGTCGACGGCTATCCGCGCCGTGTCTGGACCAACGCGGCCGGCGAGGATGTCATCGAGGAGTATGTCATCACCGGCATGGCGCATGGCACGCCGCTCGCCGTCGGCGACGATAAGAACAGCTATGGCGCGGCCGGCCCCTTCCTTCTCGATGTGGGCATCTCTTCGAGCTACCGGATCGCAGAGTTCTGGGGCCTCACCGAGCAGGTCGCTGACACCTCGCGGATCCGTGCCACATCGGAGCCGGTTCGACACAAGCCGCCTACAATGGTCATCGATAACCAGCCTGCAGCAGATGAGTGGGCGGCCCACAGCGCCACACGCAAGCCGCGACAGGAGGCCCCCATTCCAACCCCGTCGCATTTGGATGTGGGCTCGGTGATCACGAAAGCCCTCAGGGCGGCGGGCCTGATGAAGTAAGGCCAATTGCAGCGACGAATGCGTGAAGGGCCAGGCATCTATCGGTGCCTGGCCCTTCGTGCTCCTGCTACGGCTTTCTCTCCTGACTCAGCAGATCTTCCTGCTTGCGCTTCTCGCCCGTCACGCAATTCATGCTCGGCATGCTGGCCTGAGCTGGGACGATACGGGGGACGGCATCACCGATCCCTGCAATCTCGCGCATGATCTTCGTGCGGATGACCATGGCGAACTGCTCGGGATCGTGCATGGGCAGAACGAAAGAACCGACACCGCCGATCACGCATTCCTTGAAGTAGAGATCGAGATCCTGCAGTTCCTTGCTACCTGAGGCTCGCCTGAACATGATCGGCAGACCATTGATGACGATGCCATCTGCAACAGCCTCATCCCGCGCGTAGGTGACGTGACGGCCATCGTTGTTGGGACCATCCCCGGACACGTCGACGACACGGCGGATTGGAGTTCCACCCAGCTGCTCGAACAGCTTGCGGCTGTGATCGACAACGCCGGAAATCGATGTCATTCCAGCTTGGCGAACGGGCTGGTAGGACAGGTGATTGGCGAATGAGAGCGCCCTATCGGGACTGTCGATGATGGTCCACGGCACGAGAACGCGCTGGTCCTTGGTGCCCGACCATTCCACATATGTCACGGCGATTCGACCATGAAGGCCGTTTCCAATGGCTTCATGCACGAGGGAGGATCGGAACGCCTCCACGAACCCCTCGCGCTGCAGGCCCTGCTCTTCGCCTTCCATGGACGAGGAGACATCGACGGCAATGACGAGCGCGACATCGAGTTCTGCTTCGGGAGCGATGGGTCCGGCCGCAAGAACTTCGCCAGCCAGAAGAAAAAACGCGAGAGTACTCAGGAGCCTGTTCGCCATGACCACCTCCGCCCCCGGCTCCCGATCCATCGACCGCTGCCAAGGCTGAGCCTGTCAACGCCTCAACCAGGCATTTGATACGCGGGAGCAGCCACTAATTCTGCGACTGGCCAAGCGGCCCAAACGGATTTTTAGGTCTTTTTGAGCATCTTGCATTGAAAAAATATCTTTCATTTCAATAAGATATCCCGAAAAAGCCAAACGCAACAAAATCCACTCTCTATACGCAGAGCAGACAAGGATCGGGGAGTTCAGTAGGTTTCAGTTACGCTACGCAAGGGGCAAAAAATGAAACCAGATATGGACCTGATCGGCGCTCTCACCAGCTTCTCCGTCGGCACGCTCGACGGTCGGGACGCGATGATGGTGATCGAACTCGCAACAACGCCTGAAGAATACGAGCAGGGCATCCGGCGTCAGATGCCGGTGGCCATGACCCCCGAGCATGCCCGCGAACTCGGCGAAGCCCTCCTTCTGGCTGCCAAGGCGGCTCAGATGGGTGAGGCTCCCAGCTACGCGATGAACTGATAGGCTTGCTACTTAGCGAATATGGGGTTCGTTACCGGCACGCCCGGTAAGACCCCATATCAAAATGGAAATGATCGTGGTGAGCCTCGTTGTAATCGGGGCTGAGCACCACATCGAAGAAGCGGCAGGCTCCGTCTCTCAGAGCCCTTAGAAATGCCGTCTGGCGTCTATCGCCTCCGGCCCAGTCATCCTTCACCGTGATCTGCTGCCCATTGGCGAGGACGAAGCCTGCAATGTCGATGGCATTGGCGGTGGCATGTTCGCTGCGCCGCCCGCCGGCTCGATGATTGATGTTCCGGCAGGCATAAGTGCCGAAATGCGTGACCCTCACGATCTCCTGTCCGAGATGGTCCCGCGCAGCCGGAAGCAGGACATGCTGCTCGAACAGAGCCCAAGCCACCGTCAGCGGACAGGTGGCCGTGAAAGTCCCGCTCAAGTCGACCGAGGATCTAGACACCTCAACGGCATTCGATAACCCGCAGCCGTCCTCCGATGCACGATCCGGCACAGATCTGTGCGAAACCGGCGATTCGTCCAGCACAGCCAGACACTGCCTGCGATCGCGCTCGAGACGGGAGAGTTTCAAGCGGGTCAGCCAATTGACATCCTCCGCGATTCTCAAAGGCGCAAACGGATTGAACCTGTTCGGAATGTCGAGAAAACCGACCCGCATCAATCCTGAAGCGACAGCAACCCCGAGCGCGAGAGCAAGCACCAGCCGGGCAAGGATGACCCGCATGATGCTGGAGCGGCGCTGCGGTTGAGGGTGATCGTCATGCACCCTCCTGTTCTAGGGCTGTCCCATTCGGGGTCCACCTGAACGTCACAGTTGCAGTGCCAGTGACACTATAAAAGCCAAAGAACTCATGCACCGCAGGCGCAGGGCAACAAAAAAGCAAGGCAGTTTCCTGCCTTGCTTGTGGAGAGATCTGGCGCCCTCTGCGGTTGAAGAGATCCCTCTTCGACGCATCAGATTCGATCAGATGGAGTCCTTGAGGTCCTTGGCCGCGCGGAAAGCGATCTTCTTCGAGGCCTTGATCTTCACGGGCTCTCCGGTCTGCGGGTTGCGGCCCATGCGGGCAGCGCGCTTGCGCACCTGCAGGATGCCGAGGCCGCTCAGGCGAATCTTGTCGCCCTTCTTCAGGCTCTTGGCGATCATCTCGACCACCTGGTTCAACATCTCGTTGGCCTGGCGCTTGGGAACTTCGTGCATCTCGGAGAGACGATCGGCAATGTTGCGCAGCGTCAGGATCGGGGAAGCAGACGAAGCCGAAGCCTTCGCGGTCTTCTTCACGGATGCCTTCGAAGTCTTGCTCGCAGCCTTGGTCGCAGCCGCCTTGCCGGCAGCCTTGGCAGGCGCCTTTGCGGTCTTCGACTTTGCCTTTGCTGCAGCCTTCGGCGCCGCAGCCTTCTTGGCCGGGGCCTTCTTAGAGGAAACCTTGGTTGCAGTCTTGGCCATCAGGAACTCCTTATTTCGACGGTGAATGCATAAGACAGCAGATCCTCATTAGCGCGTTCAGCCAGGAATTAAAGTGGCAAAGTTAGTTTTACGCACAATAGTAGAGGGATACTTGCCCATATCTCGTCAATGGCTGCTTGGATGCTGCTTCGCATTCAAAGGAACCGCTATGTTGCACGGACAATCCCATGCGGTTTCGGCTCATTGTCGGCAAGGTAAGGGCCCGTGGCAGAATCAGTTCGAAATCTACCTTGGGCATATGAGCGAGACCGTAAGGTCTTCATGACAGCATCAGGTCTCGATGAGAGACCTGATCCCAATTGCTAAGTGGGCCAAGCGAAAGATCGCAATATTCGGATCGACAAAGAGCATCGTCCCATCATATTTCCTAGCGGGACAGAGCAACGCCACGGTGAAAGCATGACACGGGTCGCCTGCATTGGTGAATGCATGATCGAGCTTCGGGAGGAGGCCGATGGCAGGCTATCCCGCAGCTTCGGCGGGGACACCCTCAACACGGCTGTCTATCTCGCCCGCCTCGGCTCACAGGTCGATTACATCACCGCCCTTGGAGACGACAGCTGGAGCGATGAGCTGATGGCCGCGTGGGAGACGGAGGGCGTGGGCACGAGCCGCGTGCTGCGCCTGGCCGGCCGCCTGCCTGGCCTCTACATCATACAGACGGATCCCAAAGGCGAACGCCGCTTTTCATACTGGCGCGAGACCGCGGCCGCTCGTCTGCTGTTCCAGGTGCCGGAAGCCCGCACGATCATCGCCTCTCTCGCCAACGACGACCTCGTCTATTTCTCGGCCATCTCGCTGTCCCTTTACGGAGACGAAGGACGCGAGCGCCTGTTTGACGCCTTGCGCGAGGTGCGCTCGGCTGGAAAGCGCGTGGCTTTCGACACCAACTTCCGCCCACGGGGCTGGCCGGATCAGGAGATTGCGCGAAAGGCCTTCCGGCAAGCCTTCGAATGCGCCGACATCATTCTTGCGTCGACGGAAGACCTCGAGCTGCTGTTCGGAGGCACCGGGGCGGATGAACTGCTGGCCTTCTCGGATCGGTCGGAAATCGTCCTCAAGTATCCGGATCTGACGTGCCGGGTTATGTTGCAGGGCAAGGAGATCGTCGTTCCGGGCACACCTGCGGACGATGTGGTCGACACGACCGCAGCCGGCGACAGCTTCGCGGCGGCCTATCTGCACGCGCGCCTTTTGGGGAAGAGCCCTGAGGCAGCAGCCCAGGCAGGTCATCGCCTTGCCGGCCAAGTGGTGCGCTATCGTGGTGCCATCATCCCTCGCGACGCGATGCCCCGACTGTGAGCCGCCCTGCATGAACACATCGCTCAAGGAGTTCCTCGGATGACCCAAGATTTGTCAGCTCTTGCCGAAACCCGCGACCGGCAGCTTGCCGATCTGCTACGCGCCGGCCCCGTCGTCCCGGTCATAACCCTGGAGCGCGTGGAGGATGCGGTTCCTCTCGCACGCGCCCTGGTGGCAGGTGGACTGCGCCTTCTCGAGATCACCCTGCGCACGCCGGCGGCGGCCGATGCGGCGGCAGCCATCATCCGGGACGTGCCGGAGGCCATCGTCGGCATCGGCACGGTTCTGACACCGAAGGATCTGGAGCGCGCTCAAGGACTCGGCGCCCGCTATGCCCTGAGCCCCGGCGCCACGCCGGACCTGCTTGAGGCTGCGTCCCGAAGCGAGATGCCGTTCATTCCCGGGATTGCAACGGCGTCCGAACTGATGATGGCGCTGGCTCATGGCTTTCAGACCGTCAAGTTCTTCCCCGCCGTCGCAGCAGGCGGCATTCCCGCCCTGAAGGGTCTCGCAGGACCGTTCCCGCAGGCGCGCTTCTGCCCCACGGGCGGCGTCGATGAGAAGAACGCCAAGGATTGGCTCGCCCTTCCCAACGTGGTGGCCATCGGCGGCTCATGGATATGCCCAACCTCGGACATCCGCGCTCAGGCCTGGGATGAAATCACGGCGAAAGCGCAGAGGGCCGTTGCCTCGGCAATGGCCTGAGCCCCGTCCCTGATATTTGGTAGGATTGTCAGGCCCCTCCCCCATGGCGATACTCGTAGCTAAGAGGAGGACCAGACGTGGCTCCGAGCATCTACGACACCGATCTTGACAAGAACCCGGCGAACTACCAGCCGCTGACGCCCCTCAGCTTCCTGGAGCGGGCAGCGAGCGTGCATCCGGACCGGATCGCCGTCATTCATGGAGCGCTAAGGCGCAACTATCGCGACCTCTATGCGCGCTCGCGACGCCTGGCCTCAGCTTTGGCCCAGCGCGGCATCGGGCGGGGCGATACGGTGTCGGTGATGCTGCCGAACACACCGGCCATGCTCGAATGCCACTACGGCGTGCCGATGGCCGGTGCGGTGCTCAATACCCTCAACACTCGCTTGGACGCGAAGATCATCGCCTTCTCCCTGGAGCACAGCGAGGCCAAGGTTCTGATCACGGACAGGGAATTCTCCGCCACTATCAAGGCGGCCATCGAGATGAGTTCGGTCAAGCCCCTCGTCATCGACTATGACGATCCGGAATTCACCGGCCCGGGCGAGCGCCTCGGCAGCATGGAATATGAAGAACTCCTGAGCCAGGGCGATCCGGGCTTCGCCTGGAGCCCGCCGCAGGACGAGTGGGATGCGATCACGCTCAACTACACCTCCGGCACCACGGGCGATCCGAAGGGCGTGGTCTATCACCATCGCGGCGCCTATCTGCTCGCCATGGGCAACATCATCACGGGCGACATGGGCCAGCACCCGGTCTATCTGTGGACCCTGCCCATGTTCCACTGCAACGGCTGGTGCTTCCCCTGGTCGCTCTCCATCGTGGCCGGCACCCATGTGTGCCTGCGTGCCGTGCGGGCCAAGCCCATGTACGATGCACTCGCCGACCACAAGGTCACGCATCTGTGCGGTGCGCCCATCGTCATGTCGACGCTGCTCAATGCGACCGACAGCGAGAGACGGCCTGTGCCGCACACGGTGAAGTTCATGACGGCGGCGGCTCCGCCGCCGGAGGCCGTGCTTGCGGCCATGAAGACTGCGGGCTTCGACGTCACGCACCTCTACGGGCTGACGGAGGTCTATGGTCCCGCCGTCGTCAACGAATGGCACCAGGAATGGGATGATCTCAATGCCGGAGAATACGCGGCGAAGAAGGCGCGCCAGGGCGTACGTTATCCGGTACTCGAATCCCTCGATGTGCTTGATCCCGAGACCATGCGGCCCGTGCCGGCGGACGGTCAGACTCTGGGCGAAGTGATGTTCCGCGGCAACGTGGTCATGAAGGGCTACCTCAAGAACCCGGCCGGCACGGCCAAGGCCTTCGAGGGCGGCTGGTTCCATTCCGGCGATCTCGGGGTGAAATATCCGGACGGCTATGTGCAGCTGAAGGATCGCTCGAAGGACATCATCATCTCCGGCGGCGAGAACATCTCCTCCATCGAGGTGGAGGATGTTCTCTACAAGCACCCAGCCATTCAGGCTGCCGCGGTCGTTGCCATGCCGGACGAGAAATGGGGCGAGACGCCCTGCGCCTTCGTGGAGTTGAAATCCGATCAGTCGGTCCCGGCCGAGGATATCATCGCCTGGTGCCGCCAGAATCTCGCATCCTACAAGTGTCCGCGAACGGTGATCTTCACGGAGCTGCCCAAGACGTCCACGGGCAAGATCCAGAAGTTCCAGCTCAGGGAAATGGCGCGGGCCTACAAGGATGCAAGCTAGCCGTTAGGCATGTCAGCGCCCCTTCCACACCGGCTTGCGCTTCTCGATGAAGGCATCGATACCTTCTGCGGCATCCTCCGCCATCATGTTGCAGGCCATGACGTTGCCCGCATAGGCATAGGCCTCCTCCAGACCCATGGAGCGCTGGCGGCTGAACATGGCCTTGCCCGTGCGGATCGCCACCGGGCTCTTCGCGCAGATGCTCGCCGTCAAGGCAGCAACCTCCTCATCGAGCCCAGCATCAGGCGCCATGCGGCTGACGAGCCCGAAGGACAAGGCCTCGGCGGATGAGATGAAGCGGCCCGTCACCAGCATGTCGAACGCATGTTTCGGCGAGACGTTGCGCGAGAGCGCCACCGCTGGTGTGGAGCAGAACAATCCCACATTGATCCCGGACACCGCGAAGGTCGCGCTCTCGGCGGCAACAGCCAAGTCGCAGGAGGCCACCAGCTGACAGCCTGCGGCAGTGGCCATGCCATGAACCCTCGCGATCACCGGCACGGGCAGGTTGACGATGCCCTGCATCACCCGGCTGCACTTTGCGAACAGGGCGTCGTAATAATCCTGGCGCGGGTTGGCGCGCATCTGCTTGAGGTCGTGACCGGCACAGAAAGCCTTGCCCGATGCGGCGATGACGACGCAGCGAACCGCCTCGTCTTGCTTCAAATCGTCGAGCGCAGCCTGGAGGGCCTCCAGCATCTCCTCGGACAGGGCATTGAATTGCGCCGGGCGATTGAGCGTCAGCGTCACCACCCCGCCCTGCTCCTCGCGCAGCAGGATGCTCTCATGGGACAAGGCCTGCTGGGCGCTCATGGTGCTCTCCTTGTGGTCAGGACACGTTGTTTACGGAATCCAACCCGAATAAGCTCGATCTGGCAAGAAGCCTCTGGAGCGCATCCTCCGGAGAAGCCCATCGAGAAGAGGTGTCCCGTGAGCAAGCCGCCGATCAGCCGTTTCCCTATCCCTGAGATCGCCGATCTGCCGGAGGACATTCGCTCGCGCATCCTGACTGTTCAGGAAAAGTCCGGCTTCGTGCCGAACGTCTTTCTGGTCCTTGCCCGCCGGCCCGACGAGTTCCGCGCCTTCTTCGCCTATCACGATGCCCTGATGGACAAGCCCGGCAATCTCACTAAGGCCGAGCGCGAGATGATCGTGGTGGCGACCAGCAACGCCAACCAGTGCCAGTATTGCGTCATCGCCCACGGGGCGATCCTGCGCATCCGGGCCAAGAACCCACAGATCGCCGATCAGGTCGCCATCAACTACCGCAAGGCTGACATCACGCCTCGTCAAAGAGCGATGCTGGATTTCGCCATGAAGGTGGCTCTAGAGGCCCATACTGTGGGTGATGCAGACATCTCAGGCCTGAGCGCCCACGGCTTCAGCGAGGAAGACGTGTGGGACATCGCGGCGATTGCCGCCTTCTTCGCCATGTCCAACCGTCTCGCCAATGTCAGCAACATGCGGCCGAACGATGAATTCTACATGCTGGGCCGTGTCGAGAAGCAGGTTTAAGGCAGGAGCACCTTGCCTGGATTGAGCCGATTGTCGGGATCGAGCGCTCGCTTGATGGTGCGCGCTAGGTCCATCTCGGCTGAGGCGCGATAGCGGGCAAGTTCCCCGACCCGATACTGGCCGATACCATGCTCAGCCGAGATGCTGCCGCCGAAGGCCGCCACGACATCATGCACGATGCGGTTTACGAGGTTTGCATCGTGGCCAGGGTCGACAAGCACGTTGTAATGGATGTTGCCGTCGCCCAGGTGTCCGAAGGCATTCACGCGCGTTCCTGGCGCCCCGGCAGCCAGCGCATCTCCAGCCTCGGAGAGGAAGCGCGGCACCTCCGTGAGCGGCACGGAGACGTCATGCTTGACGCTCTTGCCCTCACGCGCCTCCGATTCCGTCACATGCTCGCGCAGGGCCCAGAGCTGAGCCGCCTGGGCGCCCGATTCGGCAATGACCCCATCCAGTGCGATCTCCTGCTCGAAGGCTGAGCCCAGCATGGTCTCGGCGGCTTCGCGCACACCGGCAAGGCTGGAGGCCGCTTCCATCAGCACGAACCAATCCCCTTCTGTGATCGGAGCCTTCAAACCGGCATGCTTGGCCACGAGCTGCATGGAGGTGGCGGAGATCAGCTCGAAAGCCGAGATCTGGTCGCCCAGCTCGTCCTGTGCCAGCGCCAGGAGCCGCAGGGCGGCTGCCGGATCGGCCACCGAGAGCAGCGCCGTCACGGCGTACTTCGGCCGCGGCAGGAGCCTGAGGACGGCCGCCGTGACGATCCCGAGCGTCCCCTCGCTGCCGATGAAAAGCTGCTTCCAGTCATAGCCCGCATTGTCCTTGCGCAGGCGGCGCAGGCCGTTGGCAACCGTGCCATCCGGCAGCACCACTTCGAGGCCGAGCACGAGGCTGCGGGTCATGCCGTAGCGCAGCACGTTCACGCCGCCAGCATTGGCCGCCACAACCCCACCGATGGTAGCCGAACCTTCGGCCGCCAGGCTGATCGGCAGGAGCCGGCCGGCAGCGGCAGCGGCGTCCTGCGCGACTTTAAGAATGCACCCGGCCTCCGCCTCGATGGTCAGACCGACGGGATCGACATGGCGGATGGCCGCCATGCGGTTGAGGGACAGGACGACCTGGGTGCCCGACGGATCCGGCACCGCGCCGCCGGCAAGCCCCGTATTGCCGCCCTGGGGCACGATGGCCACCCCTGCTTCGCGGCAGACCTGCACGATCCCGGCGACCTGCCCGGTCGATAAGGGGCGTACCACGCAGGCTGGCTTGCCCGGAAAGAGCCTGCGCCAGTCGACGGCATAGGGTTCGAGATCGGAGCCGTCCGTGATGACGCCGGCCGGTCCGACAAGGCTCGTCAGGCGCTGCAGGAGATCCGTCGGCATGGTCATCGCACCCCCTCATGGCCGGTCCGTTACACGGCGCTGTGCACCGCTCCTGACGGATCACGGTGCGAACGTCAACGCGACATCGACGAGAGGCAGGGCGAGCACGCCAACATTACGGAGGCCAGAACGGTGGTGAACTTGTTCTTCTAGTCTGTATATCCCTGCAGGCATGACGGTCTTCAACCGGCTACTGCCGGAGAAAAGTGAGCTCGGCGCATAGACTTGAACTCCCGAAGGGCGCGAGGGTTCAACGACTTGCCGCAAGCGTCGTGTCACGCAGCAGATTCAGTCCAGTCAGAGACCAGTTCCATACCCTATACCACCCGGTTGCTTTCGCCCTGAGGGCAAGATACCTTCACCATAACAACAACGACAGATCAGACCCCGAGGGTCGGGAGAAGCGCTCTTGAGTCCGCAAGCAACGGCGACGTTATGCGTCGCGGTGAGGGATGGCGCATACGGGCACGACAGAGCCCGAAACGCGGCCGAACGCGCCGCAGGGACGAACTTTGCCGGATGCGGAATGGTCTCGAGAGCAGGGCCTCTGCATCGGGGCGCTTGCGAAATGCCTCGAACCCGAATGATCGCACGTTCACGGCCTGAACCGGCGCTGGTCGGCATCGCCCTTCTCACCATCGATTTTTCCTATTCTGCTCGACCTCCAGGGAAGTGCCGATGACTCTCGTTCTTGATGGCGTTTCAAAGAAGGTCGGAGCCTCCACTCACATCGAGGATGTCAATCTCACCCTGGAGCGCGGCTCGCTCAATGTGCTGCTCGGTGCCACATTATCCGGCAAGACTTCCCTCATGCGGCTCATGGCAGGGCTCGATGCACCGACGAGCGGTCGTGTCGTGGTCGAGGGGAAGGATGTGACGGGCTGGCCGGTGCAACGGCGCAGCGTCGCGATGGTCTATCAGCAGTTCATCAACTATCCCTCGCTCACGGTCTATGAGAACATCGCCTCCCCCTTGCGCGTCTCTGGCACAGCCCGGAGTGAAATCGACGCACGCGTGCGCGACGCCGCCAAGCTTCTGAAGCTCGAGCCCTATCTCGACCGCAAACCGCTCAATCTCTCCGGCGGTCAGCAGCAGCGGACCGCCATCGCGCGGGCGCTGGTGAAGGGTGCCGACCTCGTCCTCCTCGATGAGCCGCTGGCGAACCTCGATTACAAGCTACGCGAGGAACTGCGCGAGGAACTGCCGCGGGTGTTTGCGGCATCGGGAGCCATCTTCGTCTATGCCACCACCGAGCCGTCCGAGGCTCTGCTTCTGGGCGGTAACACGGCCGCCCTGTTCCAGGGCCGGGTGACGCAGTTCGGGCCGACTCCGCAGGTCTATCGCCAGCCTCATGACCTTGTCACAGCCCGCGTCTTCTCCGACCCGCCGCTCAATACCCTGAAAGCCCGCAAGGCGGATGGCGCTGCCACCTTCAGCACCGGCGGACAGGTTCCTGCAATCGGACCTCTCGCCAGCGTACCCGATGGTGAATACACCGTCGGGTTCCGAGCCCATCATCTCACCCTCGAGCCCACCGGCAGCCATGAGATCACGATTTCTTCGACCGTATCCGTTGCCGAGATCACGGGCTCGGAGAGCTACGTGCATCTCGATGCCGGCGACCATCGCTTCGTGGCTCTTGTGCCCGGCGTGAGGCGCTTGGAGCCGAGATCTTCGGTAACCGCCTATCTCGATCCGCGCCGCCTCTTCCTCTTTGATGCGGATGGCCGCCTCGCCGCGGCGGATCCGGCTCAGAAAGCAGCGTGAGAAAGACCAATGGCCCGCATCACGCTCGATCATCTCGCCCACGCCTACAGGGCCAACCCGCGCACGGGGGAGGATTACGCCCTTAAGGAGATCAACCACGTCTGGAGCCAGGGCGGCGCCTATGCCCTGCTGGGGCCGTCGGGCTGTGGCAAGACGACCCTGCTCAACATCATCTCCGGGCTCGTGCGTCCGACGCGCGGGCGCGTGCTCTTCGACGAGCTCGACGTGACGGACCTGTCGACGGAAGCCCGCAATATCGCGCAGGTATTCCAGTTTCCCGTGGTCTACGACACGATGACCGTGCGCGAGAACCTCGCCTTCCCGCTCAAGAACAGGAACGTGCCCCGCGACAGGACGGCCCGGCGGGTGGAGGAGATCGCAAGCCTCCTCGATCTCACTCGCGTGCTCGACCGCAAGGCGAGCAATCTCACGGCCGACATGAAGCAGAAGATCTCCCTCGGCCGCGGCCTCGTGCGCCACGATGTGGCGGCGATTCTGTTCGACGAGCCTCTGACGGTCATCGATCCGCATCTGAAGTGGCAACTGCGCTCCACCTTGAAGGAAATTCATCGGGTTCTGGACATCACTATGATCTACGTGACGCACGACCAGACCGAGGCGCTCACCTTCGCCGACAAGGTCGTGGTCATGCATGACGGCGCCGTGGTGCAGACCGGCACACCCGAAGAGCTGTTCGAACGCCCCGCCCATACCTTCGTGGGTCACTTCATCGGGTCGCCCGGCATGAACATCCTTCCCTGCCGGGTCGAGGGCGCCACTGCCTTCATCGGCACCACCATGATCCCGCTCCGGCGCGCCTATCGCACTCTCTCCGACGGCGAGCGCATCGAACTCGGCATCAGGCCCGAATTCGCTCGACTCCAGCCGAAGGGGACGGGCCTGCCCGTTCACGTGCGGCGCATCGACGATATCGGGCGCGCCCGCATTGCCCGCGTGGAGATGAACGGTCGCCCCCTTGCCGCAAGCATTCCGGACGGCATCTCCATCGAAGGGAGTGAGGCCTCGCTCATGCTCGATCCGAACCATGTGCACATCTATGCCAATGGACATCTGGTCGCGGGCGAAGCCACCGGAGGGCATGCGGCATGACGAAAACCCTCAACAACAGGGCCTGGCTCTTCGTCCTGCCCGTCTTCGCGATCGTCGCGTTCTCGGCGGTCCTGCCGTTGATGACCGTGGTGAACTATTCGGTTCAGGACACCTTCGGCAACAATCAGTTCTTCTGGAACGGCATCGGCTGGTTCCAGGAACTGCTCGATCCGTCGAGTCAGCTCGGCGAGCAGTTCCTGTCCTCGCTCCTGCGCACGCTGCTGTTCTCCGCAATCATCCTGCTGATCGAAGTGCCGCTCGGCATCGCGGTGGCTTTGTCCATGCCGCGAGAAGGCTGGACGGTGGCGCTCTCCCTCGTGCTCATGGCGCTGCCGCTGCTCATTCCGTGGAACGTGGTCGGCACCATTTGGCAGGTCTTCGCCCGCGGCGACATCGGCCTTCTCGGCTGGGTCGTCAACCGTCTGGGCATCGATTACAACTACACCGGCGATCCCATCGACGCCTGGGTGACCATCATCGTCATGGATGTGTGGCACTGGACGAGCCTCGTCGCCCTCCTCTGCTATGCCGGGCTGAAGTCCATTCCGGATGCCTATTATCAGGCTGCCCGCATCGACGGAGCCTCGCGCTGGGCGGTGTTCCGCACGATCCAGTTGCCGAAGATGCGGCGCGTGCTGCTGATCGCCGTGCTGCTGCGCTTCATGGATTCCTTCATGATCTATACCGAGCCCTTCGTGCTCACCGGCGGCGGTCCGGGTAACGCCACCACATTCCTGTCCATTGATCTGGTGAAGCTGGCGCTCGGGCAGTTCGACCTCGGCAAAGCCGCCGCCATGTCCCTGGTCTACAATCTGATCATCCTCGCCATCTGCTGGGTCTTCTACACCGTCATGACCAGCGTGGATGCCGAGCGCGAGAGAGTCGAAGCATGAGCGGAACCATCGCCGTCGGTCGTTCGGACGTGAAGCCTGTCGCGGCCCCGCTGGCTGCGAACCGCGCCCTCTCGGGTCCTCGCGTGAGCGGCCGCGTCGTCGTGATGACGCTCTACCTCCTGTTCCTCATGCTGCCGATCTACTGGCTCGTGAACATGAGCCTGAAGACCAACATGGAGATCACGTCGGGCCTCACCCTCTGGCCGCGCGACATCACCTTCGACAATTACATCAGGATCTTCACGGACGAGAGCTGGTATTCGGGCTATATCAACTCGCTCACCTATGTGATTATCAACACGGTGCTGTCGATCACCTTCGCGCTGCCGGCAGCCTATGCCTTTTCCCGCTACAGGTTTCTGGGCGACAAGCACCTGTTCTTCTGGCTGCTCACCAACCGGATGGCGCCGGCGGCGGTGTTCGCCCTGCCCTTCTTCAACCTCTACTCGGCCATTGGCCTCTTCGATACCCCTTGGGCCGTGGCGCTGGCGCACTGCCTCTTCAACGTGCCGCTCGCCGTCTGGATTCTGGAGGGCTTCATGTCCGGCGTGCCAAGAGAGATCGACGAAACGGCAGCCATCGACGGCTACTCCTTCCCGCGGTTCTTCATCAAGATCTTCATGCCGTTGATCGCATCCGGCGTCGGGGTCGCCGCCTTCTTCTGCTTCATGTTTTCCTGGGTCGAGCTGCTGCTCGCACGCACGCTCACCTCCGTCACGGCCAAACCGATTGCCGCCACCATGACCCGCACGGTCTCAGCCTCCGGCATGGACTGGGGCATGCTGGCTGCTGCAGGCGTGCTCACCATCCTGCCCGGCGCACTCGTGATCTGGTTCGTCCGCAACTACATCGCCAAGGGCTTTGCCCTGGGGCGGGTTTAAGGAGGCGCCCATGCCTGATTTCGCCTGGATGGCCTGGACGTGGCAGACGGGCCTTTTCTTCGCCCTCATCGCGAGCCTGCTCCTGATCATGACGTTGCTTGCCGCTTATCGGCCGGAGACAGAGCGTGTCGGAATCTTGCGTATTCCGACGACACGGGGCGACCGTCTCTTCATCTCGCTTCTCGGTGCCGCCTTCATCCATCTCGGCTGGCTTGGCCTTGTCGGTCTGGATCTGTGGTGGGCATCGGCTCTTTCGCTTCTCTATGCGGCGGCGGTGTTCCGCTACGTGTGAGGAGACAGGAAACTTAAAAGCCCTTCGGTTCACCCGAACCGAGGGGACAAAGACCGGCAGCAAGCCGGCAAGGGGCTCATCTGGGAGGACAAAATGAAAATCACTCAGTCTCATCGGCGCTTGAAACTGTTCGTCTCGACAAGCGTCCTCGCCATGGCGCTCGGCACCGGTGCCGCTCTTGCCGGCATGGAAGAAGCCCGTCGCTGGATCGACAGCGAGTTCCAGCCCTCGACGCTCTCGAAGGACGAGCAGTTGAAGGAAATGGAGTGGTTCGTGAATGCGGCGAAGCCCTTCGCCGGCATGGAGATTAACGTGGTCTCCGAGACCATCACGACCCATGAATACGAGGCGCGCACCCTCGCCAAGGCGTTCTCGGAAATCACCGGCATCAAGCTCACCCACGACCTGATTCAGGAAGGCGACGTGGTGGAGAAGATCCAGACTCAGATGCAGTCTGGCCGCAACATCTACGACGCCTGGGTCAACGATTCCGATCTCATCGGCACCCACTTCCGATACAAGCAGGCGGTGGCGCTCGACGACTGGATGGCAAGCGAAGGTAAGGACGTCACCTCGCCGACGCTGGATATCAACGACTTCATCGGAAAATCGTTCACGACAGCGCCGGACGGCAAGATGTATCAGTTGCCGGACCAGCAGTTCGCCAACGTCTATTGGTTCCGCTACGACTGGTTCCAGCGTCCTGACATCAAGGAGAAGTTCAAGGCCAAGTACGGTTACGACCTCGGCGTGCCGGTGAACTGGTCGGCCTATGAGGACATCGCCGAATTCTTCACCAATGACGTGAAGGAGATTGACGGCGTCAAGGTCTATGGCCACATGGACTATGGCAAGAAGGACCCGTCGCTCGGCTGGCGCTTCACCGATGCATGGCTGTCCATGGCCGGCAACGGCGACAAGGGCATTCCGAACGGTCTGCCGGTCGACGAGTGGGGCATCCGCATGGAAGGCTGCCGCCCGGTCGGCTCCTCCGTCGACCGCGGCGGCGACACCAACGGGCCTGCGGCCGTCTACGCCATCACCAAATATCTCGACTGGTTGAAGAAATATGCACCGCCGCAAGCGGGCGGCATGACCTTCTCCGAGTCGGGCCCGGTACCGGCGCAAGGCAACATCGCCCAGCAGATGTTCTGGTACACGGCCTTCACCGCCGACATGGTGAAGCCCGGCCTTCCCGTGATGAATGCGAACAACACGCCGAAATGGCGCATGGCACCCTCGCCTCACGGTTCCTACTGGAAGGAAGGCATGAAGCTCGGCTACCAGGATGCAGGCTCGTGGACGCTCCTCAAGTCCACACCGGTGGACCGCCGCAAAGCAGCATGGCTCTACGCTCAGTTCGTGACCTCCAAGTCGGTTTCGCTGAAGAAGAGTCATGTGGGTCTCACCTTCATCCGTGAGAGCGACATCTGGCACCCCTCCATGACGGAGCGCGCACCGCAGCTCGGCGGCCTTGTCGAGTTCTACCGCTCGCCTGCCCGCGTGCAGTGGACCCCGACCGGCAACAACATCCCGGACTACCCGAAGCTCGCGCAGCTCTGGTGGCAGAACATCGGCGATGCGGCCTCCGGCTCGAAGACGCCGCAGCAGGCGATGGACTCGCTCGCAGCAGCCCAGGACGACGTGCTCACCCGTCTCGAGCGCGCCAATGTGCAGGGCGAGTGCGGCCCGAAGATGAACCCCAAGACCTCGGCAGAGGAATGGTTCAAGAAGGCGGAAGCCGCCGGCACCATCGCACCCCAGCGCAAGCTGGCGAACGAGAAGCCGAAGGGCGAGACGGTGGACTACGACACGCTCATCAAGAGCTGGCCGGCCAATCCGCCTAAGCGCAGCTGATCAAGACAGGCTCCGCCGGCATCGGCGGGGCCTTTTACAAGACGAACCAGCTCTTCTGCAGATCCATGGCGCCCTTGAGCCTGATCACGGCTTCGACTGCTTTGTCGCTGTCGGTGTTGAGGTAGACGTAAGTTTCGGTCTTCGTTTTCTCGTAACGCACCTGGCCCGTCTTGGTGAACGCCTTGGTGCCGATGAAGCTGAAAGCCTGGTCACTGCCCTTCTTCGTGTTGCCGTCGACGGCCTTCAGGTCGATCCGGTCGCCCTCCCGGCCCTTGAAGTCGAGGATAGTGTCTGCCCTGGCCTTGGACGAGCCCGTATCCCCGTTGTCGAAGGCGAACACGTCCTTGCCTCTTCCGCCCGTCAGCGCGTCGCGGCCACCGCCGCCCCTCAACAGGTCGTTGCCTGCCAGACCGTCGAACGTGTCATCGCCCGCGCCGCCCCACATCGTATCGGCCTGCGTCGTGCCGGTGGCGCGCTCGCTGGTCTCATCGCCGACTACGATCGTCAGGTCTTTCTCGACGGCCGAGCCGAAGGAATCTTCCGCCTTCACGCGAATGACATAGCTCGAAGCCTGCTCATAATCGAGGGAGCCCTGCCCCGTATACACGATCTCGTCGCCGTCGAGGATAAAGCGGCCGCCTGCGTCGGAAAGCAACGAATAGGTATGCGGCCCTGCATCGTCCACGACCGAAAGAGTGCCGACGGAGACCTCCGGCTCGCTATTCTCCAGGATGAGGCCGCTCTCAAGCGCAATGCCGGTGGGCGCATTGTTGAGAAGCTCGGCCAGGGTGTAGGTGCGGTCCACGAATTGGAAGAGTTCGATCCCGCTCAGTAGGTCGGTGCCGTCCCCGTTCATGCGCTGGTCGGCAAGGGTCACGAGGCCGTTCTGGTCGACGGTGCGCACGTAATTCGCGCGCCCCCCGGAGAACACGGCAGTGTCGATCCCGTCGCCGCCCTGCAGCGTATCGGCGCCCGCACTGCCATTGAGCACGTTGGCGGCGGCATTGCCGGTGATCTCGTTGTCGAGACCGTTGCCGGTACCATCGATGGCGCCCGTTCCCGTGAGAACGAGTTTATTCACGAAGTCTGCGAGCGTGATGGTGACCGACGCACGAATCGCATCCGTGCCTCCGTCCATCGCCTCCACGACCACATCGCCAATGTTGTCGACGATGTAGGTGTCGTCGCCGGAGCCGCCGGTCATGCTGTCCGCGCCCGAGCCTCCATCGAGACAATCGTCACCGTCCGCACCCGTCAAGATGTCGTTGCCAGCACCGCCCTCGACACTTGCCCGAATTCCAGCCTTGAGCACGATCTCATCGTCGCCCGAGGAACTGCTGATCTCGATCTCGTCGGAAGCGCCCCAATCGTTGAAGGCCCAGGACGACAAGTCGAGTCTACCAGCCTGGAAGAAGGTGAAGCCAAGTCGGTTGACGTGATCATCCCCCGTAACCTCAAGGGGAGCGATCCCAGCACCGAGAGTGACCTTCGCCTCTCCGGCAAAGCGCAGGCGCTCGATGCTGCGGAGCGTGATGGTGGAGAAGTCGTTGTCACCCCGCACCTCGATGGTATCGATACCGCCGCCGGCGTTGATGAGTTCGCCGGGCGCAGCCTCGCCCGCTCCATAGAGAAAGAGATCGTCGCCGGCTCCCGTATTGAGCTTATCGGCACCAAGGCCCCCGCGCAGAATATTGGCCCCGTTTCCAACCCTGATCAGATCATCCTTGCCGGTTCCTGTGACAGTATCGTCGAAAGGTGTGGCGCCCTCGTTGAATGTGAGTTCGACACGGAATGCGCTGCCCAGCCAGCCTGCGTCGAAGGTCCATCCGGAGAGATCGATCTGGACGGTGCCTCCCCCCAAGGGCCGTTCGACCAGAATCCGATTGGCGATCCCGGCTGCGCCCTCCACATGGAGAGTCTTCGACAGGAGACCATCGCCGATCTGGTCGGCACGCAGCACGGTGGAGCGATTGACGAAATCGCCATTGTCGACGAACCGGAGGACATCGACGTTGGCGATGGCGGCAAAGGAGATGTTGAGGCCATGAATCTCGAGGCTATCCGTCTCGGCCAGTCCCAGTTCAGCGTTCACGCTGCCGTTGACGGACAGATCGGATGCGGTTGCAACGAATGTATCGTTCCCGGCCTGTCCGTGCAGGATCGTGCCGCCGATGCGCCCCCAGAATCGGTCGTCGCCTCCTCCACCATTGAGGGTGTCACCGGCTCGATAGGTGGTGAGTCGATCGGATCCTGTATTGCCCTCAAACGTGTTCGGGCCGCCATAGGTCGTCCCCTGCAACACGTTCTCGACGGCAGTAATCCCTGATTTGAAGACAATATCACTCAGCCATATAAAAGGGAGACCTAGGAAGCGGAAGAGCGTCTCTCCCTGCCAGGAAATCGTTACCTGCTGCACCATAGCAGCCCCGCTCGGGAAGGTGTCGTCGGGGCTGTCCTTGAAGTTCTGGCCGACATAGGAAATCTGGCATCCATCCCATGGTCCGCCGACGACCTCCTGCCTGAAGCTATTGGGCCCCAAGCTGACCTGGCGCCGCGGCCCTGCGAAGATGTCATCGAGCGACGGATTGAAATCCGAGACCGATTGATACGTTATGATTCCCATGATGCTTTGGCCTTGGATGCGCGGGAAAATTCGATGAATTAATCTATCGTTACATACGCAAAGCCCAAGATTCAAGGAATGTTACTGATAGCAACCTGATACAGGAGTCACTCGAAAGAGGCTCTCGAGGCTGCGAAGCTTTCAAAACAGCTGCGTTAGGTGCTCAATCAAGAATAAGCGCCACGCAGGTCGAGCGTGCTTTTCTGCCCGATGTGCTGGTAATTTTGCGAAAGCCAGCTCCGGGCGACCTCTCGGCCCAGATCCCTGAGTTGTTCGAAAAACTCCCATTTGGCGCTCAGGCGCGAGGCGGCGGTAAACGCGTCGAGCACTTCGTCGCCGTGGATCCGATGCATCAGCACACGCTTGTAGTCCTGTTGCGAAAGCTTGCCTTCATCGATCAACCGCGTGACGAAATCGATGGCCCGGAGTTCCTGCAGGAGATGGGCATTGAACGTGATCTCGGTGAGACGGTTCTGAATCTCCGGTGCGGTCTGCGGCGTCGAGCGTCGTTCGATCGGATTGATCTGGACGAGCACGATATCGTCCGCTTCCGTCTCGTAGAAGAGCGGAAACAGGGCAGGATTGCCGGAATAGCCCCCGTCCCAATAGGGCTCTCCATCGATCTCGACGGCCTTGAAGATCATGGGAAGACAGGCCGAGGCAAGAACATGATCGACCGTCAGCTCAGGACCGGTGAAGAGCCGGATCTTTCCGGACCATACATTGGTCGCTGCAATGAAGAGCTTTGCATCCTGGCAGGCGCGCACCCGGTCGAAGTCGATCAGCTCGTTGAGTGCATCCCGCAAGGGATTGATGTCGAGCGGGTTCAAATCATAAGGGCTTGCCACCCGCGACCAAGCATCAAGCCAGAGTTGCGTCGTTGCTCCGCCTAGGCTCCAGAAATTCAACATGCGGTCAAAGAGCGAGCGCTGCACGGGCGACAGAACGCCATCCAGGCTGACGCGCTGCCAGAACGTGCGAAGCTGCTCGCGTGCGCCGTCCCGCCCGCCTTCGAGCCAGCCCTCGAAAAGGACCACCGCGTTTATGGATCCGGCGCTTGCGCCTGTGATCGCCTCGATGGCGAGGCGCCCATCCTCAAGCAATTGGTCGAGAACGCCCCATGTGAAAGCCCCGTGAGCCCCACCGCCCTGCAGGGCGAGCGAAACCGGCTTCTCGGCATTGGGGCTTCTGAGCCCGCGTACAAGGTGGCTGGTCTTTTCGGCTCGTCCGGTCATGACAGGCTCCGATGGCCTGTCAGCTTATCACGAGGTGCATTCCGCGAGGCAATCCTCCAGCTTCAACGGCCGCAATCCGGCACAACATCACTTGGCTGGCTGGCTTGCCTCGCCAGAGGAACCGGCCGGATTCGATCCTGACGGCTGGGCTGTCTGCGCGGCAGCCGCGGCACCCGTGCTGTAGCGCTGCATCGCACGAGCAACGCGCTGTCCGTCACCATCAATCTGCGTGTCGGCGACATAAGGCGGCCAGGGATCGGCCGTGTGGACGACCCTGTTCCAGGCTTGGGCATCGCCTGCCTCAAGGGTCACGGTGTCGCGGCGTTTCAAGTAGTCCACGCAGCCGCCAAGACCGAGTGCCGGCACCAGGACGCAGAGAACTTTGAGCCGGTCAGTATTTCCGGGTGATCTTCTTGCTGACATTCCGCTTTTCCGGCTGGATTTCGACGATATGCCCGTAGGGTCCGATCACCCCTTCACCCTCGGCGAAGCGCTTCTGCATGCCGCTGTCCACCTCGAGCGAGCCCATAAGGAAGAATTCGATATCGTTGCTGGGCTTGCTGCCATCGAGCGGCGTGCGCAGAGGCTGCCCGGGCTTTGCCGGCTTCACCAACCGCGGCGTGACGATGATGACGAGATCGGTCTCCTGCTCCTGGAAACCCGAGGAGCGGAAGAGCGCGCCCACGATCGGCAGTTGACCGAGCCAGGGAAGCTGTTCCTGGTTCTTGGTGTGGACAGTCTGGAGAAGACCCGCCATGGCGAAGCTCTGGCCGTCGCGGACCTCGATTGATGTGCTGGCCCGCCGGGTAATGAACGCTGGGATGGAGATCGCCCCGAGATCCACGCGCACGGAATCGTCGACCTGACTGACTTCCGGCTCAAGCTTCAGGTTGATGAGGCCATTCTCGAGCACAGTTGGGGTGAAGGTCAGGCGGACACCATATTCCTTATAATCGACAGTGATCTTTTCGTCGTAAGCCACCGGGATCGGCACCTCGCCGCCCGCGAGGAAGCTGGCCTTCTCGCCGGAGAGAGCGATGAGGTTTGGCTCGGCCAAGCGGCGTGCGAGCCCCTTCTCCTCAAGCGCCTGCACCAGAATGTCAGCGCTGACACCACCACCGAGGAAGTTGGCAATCAGCGTTCCGAAGGGAGTGTTGCCGCTCGGCAACAAGGGGTTGAAACGAATGACGCCGTCTCGGCCTTCATCATCTCCCCGTGGAATCCAGCTTCCGGTCCGACCATCCCGCCCCGGCGGCTGGCTCAAGCGACGCCCGAACCAGCTGATGCCCAGTTCGCGCCCTGCGTTGCGGTTCGCCTCAATGAAGCGTACCTCCAGCATCACCTGCTGACCGCCGGTGACGCGCAGCGCATTGATGACGCCCTCGGAGCCATACTGCTCTGCGATTTCGACTGCCTTGCGCAGAGAGACCCCATCGGGAACGGTGCCGCTCAGGCGCAGCTTCCCGTTGATGGTCTCGACCTTGATATTGGCCTTGGGAATGACCTCTTGGATTGAGGCGGCAAGGTCCGGAGTATCGGCGCCGACCTCCACATTGACGGTGCCGAGCAATTCGTCGCCCGCATCAAAGACTGCGACGTTGGTCCGTCCCTCCGATCTACCCAAGACATAGAAGGACTGGCTGGTCAGGGGGACGGCCGTGGCGACTTCCGGATTGCCGACGACCACGCGGCCCACATTTGTCGCCGTCTTAGCGGTCATGAACTGCCCACGGGCAACGCTGATCTCGCCCACAGCCTTCCCCCTGTTGAAACGCAGGAACCGCTCCTGCGCGTGGGACGGCGAAACCGGCATGAAGGATGCCAAAATCATCAATGCGAGAGCGATCCCCGCCGCTCTAAACGCAGCGCGGCCGCGCGTTCGATTCAATCCTGCTTGCATTGCCCCGGATCCGCCTTTTGTCCTTGGAATCTTGTAGGTTGCCGCGGAAGAACAAGTCCATTCAGCTTATCGGCCTAGGCTTGCCAAACCGCTGATTAGGAGAGCGGCCTTGTCACCTCGCGACCGCCTGCCTCAGCCATATAGCCTAGGCCATTGCTGTGCGTTTACCCTGTGCAGCGGAAGGTGAGACATTTGACAGCACCCTAGCCTTGAATGGCTTGCAGGTAGGGATGATACATTGCTACACCAGATGTTGGCTCGAAAGAATTGACCTAGTGGAATCCGCGCCGGGCCTCGTTGTCCTGAATAACACCTGGGAAAACCAGGCAAGAAGAACTTGGGGGTTTATCCATGATGTGGCCATCCAAACGCAAGTTGGCGGCCTGCTTGGTTGTATGCGTCGTCCCGCTCCTTCCGGCCTGCAGCACCGGCGCAGGATTATTGTCGAGCTTTGGTGACGGGCCCGCGGCACTCGAACTGCCCGCCTCAGTCGATCCCTATCCTGATGGAGAGGTTCTCCAGGTTGCCAAGACGCAATTTGCGGAAGGCAATTACGGCCACGCGGCCAAGTATTACGAACGGGCCGTCGAAGTTGCCCCAAGGAACCCGGAGGCATGGCTCGGATTGGCTGCCTCCTACGACCGCGTCCGTCGCTTCGACCTCGCGGACCGCGCCTATCGTGAAGCAGGCCTTCTGATCGGTGACCGTGCCGAGTACTACAACAACGTCGGGTATTCATATCTCTTGCGTGGCGACGCGGCGAAAGCCCGGGCCAATTTCCTCAAGGCTTACGAAATTGATCCGGCGAGCGTGACGGTCAACAACAACCTGGAAATGCTGCGGGACAATCTCTCGAAATCGAAGAAGAGCTGAGCGCGCGAGGATGGACATGCTCAGCAGCATGAGCAAACCGTGGCTGCCTTCCACCCGTATTACCCGTTTGGCCAGTTTGCTTATTCTGGTACTTGCTTTTGTCAATTTCCTCTTTCTTATCCGGGCATGGCAATCGGGAGCTTGGATCTTCAATCAGGATGGTCAGATCATCCCTGCTGACTTCGTCAGCTTCTGGTCTACGGGCCGCATGCTGAAGACAGTCTCTGCCGCAGATATCTACGACTGGAGCCTGCATCACATTGCCGAAGTCGAAGTGCTCGGCCCCGGCCACACCGCGCGTCTCCCATGGCTTAACCCGCCGATATTCCTTCTCGCGGTCGCTCCGCTCGCCATGATGCCTTATATGGCCGCCTTCCTCTCTTGGATCGGTGTCACGTTCTTGGCCTATGCTGCGATGCTCCGTGCCGTTCTGCCTGCCATGCCGCTTTGGGGTGCGATGGCAGGCGCCCTGGCGTTCCCAGCGGTGCTTTGGACAATCTTTGTCGGACAGAACGGGCTTCTGACCGGCGCCCTGGTCGGCGGCACCCTTGCACTGCTCGATCGTCATCCATTGGTGGCCGGATTTCTGCTTGGTCTTCTCACCTACAAACCTCAGTTCGGCATTCTGTTTCCGATCATTCTGCTTGTGACGGCCCGCTGGAAGGTTTTTGCATCGGCATCGGCGACCACTCTGGCTCTGTCTGCGTTGGCAGCCCTTTTGTTTGGCACCGAAGTCTGGGAAGCCTTCTGGAACTCCCTCTCTCAGACTCAGGAGGCTATCCTTACCGAAGGGAAGATGGGTCTCTACAAGCTCCAATCGTTCTATGGTGCGGTTCTCTGGCTTACGGGCAACTTGGAAATGGCGTGGTCCGCCCAGGCCTTGGCAACACTGCTTGTCTTGGCTGGCTTGATCTGGGTCTGGCGCGGCCCGACCTCTATGGAAGTTCGATCCGCAGCAATGGGACTCGCCGTCCTTCTCGCGACGCCATACGTACTGATCTACGATCTCCCCGTGTTGGCGATCCCCCTGGCTTTCCTCTTACGTGCCGGATTGCAACGGGGGTTTCCCTCGTTCGAACCATTTCTGATGCTGCTCGTCTGTACCGTCGTCTTCGCATTCCCTTTCTTTAAGGCGCCTTTGGGATTGGTAGCGTGTTGTCTGGTTGCAGTGATGATTCTATCTCGTGTGTGGAGCGAGCGTGCCAAGGCACAGCATCGTGCCTCGCTTCAAGCCATCAGTTGAACCACTAGACCGTTTGGCAGAGGCTTCCGATCTGGCAAGGCCTAAGCCATCAAGCTGAATAGACCACAGCATCCAAATACCTCTTGAATAAGGTAACACAGGCATGAGGGCTTGTGGGGGGCTGCATCGGTGATGCGGCAGATCTTTGGATCACAGGTCGAGGAACAAAACCATGAAGTCTCTTATGACGCGTTTTATCAATGACGAGTCCGGCGCGACGGCCATTGAATACGGCTTGATTGCTGCTGGTTTGGCCGTGATTGTCGTTGCCATCTTCGGAACGACGGGCGGGCCGGTCGATACTCTGATGAGAAACCTGTTCAGCAAGGTTCAGGACACGGTCGATAGCGCCAGCTAGGATCAGATAGCGATCTCACTTGGAGCGGAGAACGTTTTGACTTCTCCGCTCCTCATTCTTTAGCTTCAACGAATTATTTTTCGCCTATCAATCACGGAGAGACCGCAGTGACGATCTCCGCTATGGCAGGAATCTCCGCCAGCCTGTGCTTCGCTGCCGCAACGTTATGGGCTGCCGCCTCGGATCTGACGACAATGAAGATCCGCAATGAACTCGTGCTGTTTCTTCTGGCGGTCTATGCCGCGCTGGCTCCCTTGGCCGGCTTCGGCGTTGTCGAGATCGGCTTGAGCGCGGCCGTGGCCTTTGGCGTTCTCGTCTGCATGTTTGCCTTCTTCGCCCTGGGATGGATCGGCGGCGGCGACGCGAAGCTCGCGGCCGTTGTGGCCCTGTGGCTCGGCGCCGATCATGCTCCGGCTTTCGTGATCTACACCGCCCTGTTCGGCGGCATCGTGACACTCGCTCTTCTCCAGTTTCGGACAATGCCGCTTCCCGCGATCTGTCACCGCCTGCCTTGGGTCGTGAAGCTGCATCAAGCCAGCGTCGGCGTTCCCTACGGCATTGCCATCTCATTGGCAGGCCTGCTCACCTTCTCAAAGACG
Source organism: Microvirga sp. CF3062 (assembly GCF_036314045.1). Lineage (NCBI taxonomy): Bacteria > Pseudomonadati > Pseudomonadota > Alphaproteobacteria > Hyphomicrobiales > Methylobacteriaceae > Microvirga > Microvirga sp. CF3062. The sequence continues at coordinate 59,476 of NZ_JAYGGN010000006.1, read as the reverse complement.
CCCTGGATAGCGGCTCTGTCATGAAACCGGCAGCAGCCTGCAAACGGCGTCGAGGCCCCTGATCATGCTCCGCATCGTCATTCTTGTCGTCGCTCTCGGTGCCGGAACGCTCGCCGGCTGGCTAGCCCTCTCCCTCAAGCCGAGCGCAGCCGTTACCACCGTCGAAGCGCCGAGGCCGCAGTTCAAGATGACCGATGTCCTGGTGGCGGCTATGGATATTCCTTTGGGCCAAGCCCTTAACGAGAAAGCTCTCCGCTGGCAGTCCTGGCCGGCGGATGCCCTCAACTCCGGCTTCATCACGCGCGCCGCCCAGCCGAACGCGCTCGAGGCGATGAACGGCATGATGGTTCGCAATCCCTTCGTCGTCGGCGAGCCCATCCGAGAGGACAAACTGTCCCGCGGGGCGAACCTTCTTGCCTCGCTGCTTCCGCCAGGCAAGCGCGCCGTGGCCATCCGCATCTCGGCTGAGAGCACGGCAGGCGGCTTCATTCTCCCCAACGACCGGGTCGACGTGATTCAGACGGGCAATCGCCCTGCGGAAGGGCAGAAGGAGAATGTAAGCCGAACGCTCCTGAGCAATATCCGTGTTCTCGCCGTGGATCAGAACATCGCCGAGATCAAGGTCAAGGGCGTTGCAATCGGCAAGACAGCCACCCTGGAGCTTACACCGGCGCAAGCGGAAATCATCGCAACGGCACAGGCCTCTGGCACCCTGTCCCTTGCCCTTCGCTCCGTCGCAGACATTCAGGACGAGGCTGCGCCAAAATCGCCGAGCAGCACGTCGGTGCGCGTGCTGCGGGCCGGGCAGAGCGAAGTCGTGAAGTTCTAAAGGCCATGGACATTCAGATAGGCCTGCCCGGCCGAGGCAGAGGATCTCGTTGATGACTGATCGCACCCTCGACACGGCAGGTAGCCTCCAGGCATTGGCGGCCGGAGCCCCCATCAATCAGCTCAACGTGCTTCGCGACGGTGCCATCGGCGCTCAGCACAATCATAGCCAGACAAGATCAAGAGAGGCCGTCCGGATCCCTCACATATCGATCGATGTCTTCTGCGAGACCCAAGACGTGACCGCATCCATGTCCCGGATGGCGGCAGACCGTCAGATGGCCCGGGCCCGTGTCGGCCTGAACACAGGCGGCATCAAGGCGGCTGCCCGGCATTACGCACAGAACCCGACGCCCAATCTCGTACTCGTCGAGAGCCGCTCGACTGGAGCGGAGTTCCTCGAGGAACTCGACCGGCTGGCGGAAGTCTGCGACGCGGGCACGAGGGTCATGGCAGTCGGCGGCATGAACGACATCACCTTCTACCGCGAGCTTCTCGGTCGAGGGGTCAGTGAGTATATGCTGGCGCCGGTCGATCCTCTTGCGGTCATCGAGGCAATCTCCCGGATCTACGGCGAGGTCAGTTCCGGCAGGCTTGGGCAGGTTTATGCCTTTGTCGGCGCCAAAGGCGGGGTGGGGTCCTCCACCCTCGCGCACAACGTGGCGTGGACTCTGGCGCGCCGCCTCGGCTCGAATGTAGTTCTTGCGGATATGGACCTTCCCTTCGGCACCGCAGGCCTCGACTTCAACGTAGATGGCGGTCAGGGCATTGCCGAGGCGATCAAGGATGTCAGCCGCCTCGACGAAGTTCTGTTCGACCGCCTCCTGACGAGGTGCGGCGAAAATCTGAGCCTGCTATCCGCTCCGGTGGACCTTACCGGCACCTACGATTTGCAGGAGCATGCCATCGAGCGCCTCCTGGAGGTTGCACAGGCCAGCGTACCTTTCATGATCCTGGACATGCCGCATCTGTGGACGGCCTGGGCCAAGAAGACGTTGCTGTCGGTCGACGAGATCGTCATCACGGCGACCCCGGACCTTGCCAGCCTCAGGAATGCCAAGGCCATGTTCAATATCCTGCAGCAATCCCGCCCGCATGATCCGCCGCCCAAGCTGGTGCTCAATCAGGTCGGAATGCCTAAACGTCCTGAGATCAAGCCGAACGACTTCACGAAGGCCCTGCAGACAGAGCTGATGGCGACGGTTTTCTTTGACGCCAACCTGTTCGGGAGCGCAGCCAACAAGGGCCAGATGATCGCTGAAGTCGCCGGGAGAAGCCCGGCCGCAAAGGCCTTCGGCACCGTGGCAGAAGCTCTAGCGGGACGGCGGGATCAGAAGAGCGGCCGCAAGGGCAGGCTCGGCCTTGGATCGCTGCTGGATAGCTTTCGACGGAAAGCTGGCGAACGTCCCTCAAAGAGGTCGCGATAATGCGCTGACGATCCCTACTTGCCGACAACAGTCGGCACGAGCCTGCATGTTTCGGAGCAGGAAAAGATCTGCATCTCGGTGCCGTGATAAACTGTCGTCACTTGATGTCCGTTGGCAGACACACTGATGGCGAGATTGGCGACTTCCTGTCCGCTGTCTCCCAGCACGATCATGTTGGTGCTTCCGATAGCCTTCCCGGTCAGGACGATGGTGTACTCGTCACTGAGCGTCCCATCGACGATGTTGGGATTGCCGATGACGATCGTACGTGCCGGATAATCAAAGGCAAGAATTCTCGCAAAGTCCAGAGTTACGCCAACCGTAACGGGAGGCCGGCCGGCCGGAACATCCGTCCTGACTGTCCGTGCCGGCCGAAGCTGAGCCTCATCGGCAATGCTGCTTCCTGAGAGGAATGCAGCAGCAGCGAAAGCCGCGGCGGCGAAAACCCTTTGACGGGACTTCGGCATGAGATGGTTCCAATCCTTTGCTCTCTCTTTCAAACCACCCCTTCCTTGGCCTTCGCAATTAGGCCATTTGGCTGATCTTCCAGTCTAGATCCTAGACCAGGAAGCCGAGTAGACCCTTCCGATGGGAAACCGTTTAATGAACTTGCGGCAAAAGAAGCCTGCACATCCCTTTGGAGATGAAAGCAGAGCGACAAACGCCAGGCAGGGGCGTCTACTCACATGTTCGGCAAGAGAAGTCTGAGGGAAGAACGGATCAACGGAACTCCCGGATCCCTTCCGGCTGCCCAGGTTGACCGGCTGTCGATTGCCCCCCCTGCCGGCTTGATACCGGGTTCAGGCGAGCACCCGTCCCCCTCTGCTCCGGCGATTGCCAAAGCCGCCTCGGGCGAAGGTGCGGTCCCCGTGTCCCTCTCCACCCGCCGGTCGGACAAATACTACGAGGTCAAGAATCAGATTTTCGCAGCCCTGATCGAAACCATCGATGTGGCACAGCTGTCCCGGATGGAAGCCCTGCAGGCGCGGGAGGCTATCGGGGAGATCGTGAACGACATTATCACGGCCAAGAAGATCGTGATGTCGATCGCCGAGCAGAACGAGCTTCTGCAGGACATCTGCAACGACGTTCTCGGCTATGGTCCCCTGGAGCCGCTCCTGGCCCGCGACGACATCGCCGATATCATGGTCAACGGCGCCGACACGGTTTATATCGAGGTAGGCGGCAAGGTCCAGAAGACGGACATCCACTTTCGGGACAATGCGCAGCTGCTTCACATTTGCCAGAGGATCGTCAGCCAGGTCGGTCGCCGCGTGGATGAGTCGAGCCCGATCTGCGATGCGCGCCTCGCCGACGGCTCGCGCGTCAACGTCATCGCACCACCCCTTGCCATTGACGGGCCGAGCCTGACGATCCGCAAGTTCAAGAAGGACAAGCTCACTCTCGATCAGCTCGTCAAATTCGGATCGATCACACCGGACGGTGCCGAGATCCTGCAGATCATCGGACGGGTGCGCTGTAACGTCCTTATCTCCGGGGGCACGGGGTCCGGCAAAACGACGCTGCTGAACTGCCTCACCCGCTATATCGAGCCGGGAGAGCGCGTCGTCACCTGTGAGGATGCGGCCGAACTGCACTTGCAGCAGCCGCATGTGGTGCGCCTGGAAACGCGCCCGCCTAATATCGAGGGCGAAGGACAGATCACCATGCGCGATCTGGTCAAGAACTGCCTGCGCATGCGACCTGAACGCATCATCGTAGGCGAGGTGCGCGGCCCGGAAGCTTTCGACCTCCTCCAGGCCATGAACACGGGGCACGACGGCTCGATGGGCACTCTCCATGCCAACTCGCCGCGCGAGGCTCTTTCCCGCCTTGAATCAATGATCACCATGGGTGGATACAGTCTTCCATCCAAGACCATCCGGGAGATGATCGTCTCTTCAATCGATGTCATCATCCAGGCGACGCGCCTGCGTGACGGCTCGCGCCGCATCACGCACATCACGGAGGTACTCGGCCTCGAGGGTGACGTCGTCACCACCCAGGACCTGTTCATTTATGAAATGCTCGGGGAGGATGCGCAGGGAAACATCATCGGCAAGCATCGTTCCACCGGCATCGGCCGTCCGCGCTTCTGGGACCGCGCCCGGTACTATGGAGAGGAAAAGAGACTTGCCGCCGCGCTCGATGCCGCTGAGAAGTCGAACTGAAGCAAAACCCGGGAGAACCTGACCCATGCTTCCGGCAGAGCTTGTTCCCATCGCTATTGCCCTGCTCTCCTTCTGCTGTGTCGCAGGTGTGGTGCTTGCCCTCCTCTATGCGCAGATTGCACGACGGTCGGAGAGCTACCGGCGCTTCGTAGCCATTGCCTCGACTGATGCAGCAGTTGATCGCTCGATGAGTGCTGAGGATAACAAGCGCAAGAAGGCCATCGAAGTCACTTTGCGTGAGCAGGAGGAGAAGCAGAGAGCCAGGAAGGGATCCAGACCGACTCTGTCCGGACGCCTGAGGCAGGCAGGATTGGAGTGGAACAAAGGAACTTACTACATCGCCAGCATGGGTGCCGGCGTGGTCTCATTCCTGATCGCCATTGGAACGCTGAGCTCCAATCCACTTCCGGCTCTCGGCTTCGGCCTGACCGGCGCTCTCCTGATCCCGCATCTTTATGTTGGTATTCTTGGAAAGCGCCGCCTGAAGCGGTTTTCCGACGAGTTTCCCAATGCTGTCGACATCATCGTGCGTGGCGTCAAATCAGGTCTCCCGCTTGGGGATTGCCTGAGGATCATCTCCCTTGAGGCACAAGAGCCCGTTCGGGCCGAGTTCAAGGCGATCCTGGAGGAGCAGACCATGGGGCTGCCGATCGATCAGGCCGTACAGAAGCTGCCCGAGCGCATCCCACTCGCCGAGGCCAACTTCTTCGCCATTGTGATCTCCATGCAGAGCCGTACGGGTGGCAGCCTGTCGGAGGCTCTCAGCAATCTCTCGAAGGTCTTGCGCGAGCGCAGGAAGATGCAAGGAAAGATCAAGGCAGCGAGTTCAGAAGCGAAGTCGTCAGCGGCCATTATCGGCAGCCTTCCCGTTCTCGTCGGCCTTCTGCTCTACCTGACGTCTCCAGAGTATATCGCCCTGCTGTTCACCACCTACCTAGGCAATCTGGTGCTCGGGATCAGCGCATTCTGGATGTTGGTCGGCACTCTGGTGATGCGCAAAATGATCAACTTCGATTTCTGAGGCCGTGATGGATTTGGACATCCTCCTCGTCAACTCCGAATGGCTGATGATGATCTCGGCCGCTACCTCGACCTTCGCGGCGACCATCCTCGTCTTGTGGCCCTATCTGGCTCGCGACCAGCTCCACAAGCGGATGGCCCACGTCGCGAGCGAGCGTGAACGCATCCGTCTGCGGGAGAGGGCACGGCTCAATGCTCAGAACAAGCAGGTATCTCTGAGGACCGAGCCTAAGAAGCTGTTCAAGGACATTGTCGACCGCTTCGATCTCACGAAGCAAATAGAGGATGGGGACCTCGTCCAGATGCTCCGCATGGCGGGCTTTCGGGGGCAGGGTCCTGTTGTGACCTATCTGGCCGCAAGAGCACTCGCTCCGATCGGCATGCTGGCCCTCGCCTCGATCTATGTCTTCCTGATTCTCAAGCTGCAGCATCCACTCTTCGTCAAACTTGGCCTCGTGGTCGCGGCAGGCTGGTTTGGGCATTATGCGCCGTGGCTCTATGTCAAGAACCGCATTACCAAGCGTCAGCAGACGATCCGCCGCTTCTGGCCGGACGCTCTCGATCTCCTGCTCATCTGCGTGGAATGCGGTATGGGGGCGGAGAGCGCCCTGCGAAAGGTCTCGGAGGAGATCGGCACGCAATGCCCTGAACTCGCCGAGGAACTGAGCCTCACGACCGCTGAACTCGCCTACCTCCAGGATCGCCGCAAGGCCTACGAGAATCTTGGCGTCCGGACAGGTCTTGAAGGGGTCAAGAGCGTTGTCACCAGCCTGATCCAGTCGGAGAAGTACGGCACTCCTCTCGCCCAGTCCCTGCGCGTGTTGGCTCAGGAAAACCGCGATATGCGGATGAGCGAGGCAGAGAAGAAGGCGGCGGCGCTCCCTCCCAAACTGACTGTGCCGATGATCATCTTCTTTCTGCCGGTCCTGTTTGCCGTCATCGTCACGCCGGCAGCCATCCAGGTGATGAGCATGAAGTAGAAGGCAGAACGCCGCTATGCGCTCCGCAAAGGACCATACTAGGCATCTTGTCCTTTAACCTTTGGTAAGGATTAGGTCGTTTAGCCGAATGTAAGGTATTAAAATAACGTTCTATGATGCTCATCAGTTAACCATCGGGCTTTCGTGCGTTGGCGGCAGAACTTGGCATGAGCATGTATGTGCGATCCGCTTGGAAGCGCTTCTCTCGCGGGATGAGGGAAGACAGCGGTTCATTCGCCGTGGAGTTTGCCTTCGTCGCACCCTTCCTCATCCTCATCATGGGTGGGATCGTCGAAGGTAGCCTGCTCTTCTACACCTGGGGAAACATGGAACATATCGGCCGGCAGGCAGCCCGCGCTGCGGCCGTCGGCGAGTTCACCCGGGAAGAGGCGCAGGACTTCATCGTGAGTCGGATGGCGGCTTCGATTGGTGGACCAGCCGTCACGGCTGTCGTGAGCTATGAAACAGGCCCCGACCCGATCGACAGCGAAGTCATCGTCGACGTAACGGTTCCAGTCACGGAACTCTCAAAATTCCAGCCGTTCGGTCTGTTTCGGCTGGTCACTCTATCAACCAGGGTCACCATGCATCGGGAGGTAAGCTCATGAAGGGCTTCCGTAGACTTGGACGGGCGTTCAAGCGGAATGAAAACGGTTCAGCGGCCCTCATCGTCGGGCCAGCGATGGTCGCGCTGCTGGGCGTGACGTCGGTTTCCGTTGACACGATGAACGCGTTCACGGCGAAGGAGCAGTTGCTCACCACGGCTCAAGCAGCGGCTTCTGCCGCCGCCAGCGTGATGCCGGACAGGAACAAGGCCGCCGAAGCCGCCCTCACCTATGCCGAGGCGAACCTCAAGGGCGCCCCTCCCGGTACGGTGGTGACCTATGAAGACATTCAATTCGGCAATTGGGACAAGGCTACGCACACCTTCACCCCTGCAGGTGCTGGAGATGCGGCCAATGCCATTCGTGTGACGGCCAGCCGGACCTCTGCGAAAGGCAACGCCGTGCCAACGATTTTCGGGCGCGTTCTCGGAATCGATTCCCTAGGCGACATGTCGATGAGCGCCACTGCATCGCGGTTCGACGGGCTACCCTGCATCAATGCACTAGCCGATTCCGGCAAGGGTCTGACGCTCAGCTCCAAAGCCAAGATCGAAATGGGCGATTGCCCGGTCCATGTGCAGTCGACCTCCAGTGACGCCCTGACCTTGGACTCCACGGCAAAGATCACCGCTGAGGAAGTCTGCCTCAACGGCGGCTATGTGCGAAGGAGCAGCAACGAGGTCACACCGGAGCCGGGCATGGGTTGCACGACGGTCGCGCAGGATCCCTTCGTGAACCTTCCGCCGCCTCCGACCTCCTCGGATTCATGCCTCTTCACCAACAAGCCCCCCATCAATGGCGAGCTTCTCGGTCTGATCCAGAATGCGGTCTATTGCGGCGGCCTGCACATCACGGGCAACTCGACTGTCGTCCTGCCTCCCGGGGTCTACACGATCAGGGGCGGCAAGCTGAAGGTTGACGCCGGCTCGACACTGATGGGTGAAGGCGTCACCATCTACTTGACCGGCAACGATACGGTGCTGGACTTCAGCGATAGCGCTAACATCAATCTTTCGGCCCCGACAGAGGGGCCCCATGCGGGCATCCTGTTCTTCCAGGATCGCAATTATGGCGGCCAGCATAATCTGAGCTCGAACGTGAATGCGACCTTGGACGGAGCCCTGTATTTTCCGGCGGGCACTCTTAACGTGAATGGCAACAGCACGGTCAGTGCCGCGTCCTCCTGCCTGATGATCGTTGCCGACAGCATCAACATCGACACCAAAGTTACGGGGGACTCGGCCAGCACCGTGACGGCCCCCAACTCGTCCCTGTGCCCACCCTCGCCCTACGTAAAGCGGTCCGTGGTGGTGATGTAAGGGGGTAAACCCCCTACTTAATAAGACATCGGTGTGAGCGCTTACACCGATGTCACACGACAGGAGCATTTTTGCTGAGAGGGCCTTCCTCCTGCTCCATGAAACCATCCAGAATGCCGCCTTGCCCTCAGCCCCTAGCTCGTTTCCTGGGTTGTCCTGCTGGCTACAGGATTAGCAGCAAAGGCAGGGTCTGGACTTGCCCGATCCTCATGAGCGCCCCATTGCTGGGTCTTACAAAGCGATTTGTCCTGAAATTCTTGAGCCAACGCTTGGTGCAGAATAGCCATGCAGTCGCTTAGCCTTAGAGGTGAAGCCTGATTGGCGGCTGCAAAGAAGGCTGAACGACACCGGACCGCTCATCACTTGGAGTTTCCGGCGCCCGGTCCAATCCAGCAGCACTCTGCTCTCACCAGGATCGAAACTCTGCTCTACGACAACAGGGATTCGGATTGCAGGATCTGGATCTGTCGGCAAACGTCCAGGGCTTCTTTGCAAACCTTTTCCAGAGGGGTGCGGATATCACCTCCCTCGAGGCAGATCCGCTCAAGGGAAGTACAAAGCGATGCAAGCTCAAGGAATCCCAGAAGTGCGGCCTGAGCGATGATGGCATGCGCCTCCTTGGCGATCTGCCTGTGATCGAGATGAGCGGCATCTTTAGTCAGGAATGCACTCTCGAGTTGCCCCTGGAGTCGGTCAAGCCACAAGGCGACGCGCTCAGATCCCATCGTTCTGCGGAAGCTCTCGAAGTCCGTCTCCGAAAAGCTCGCGGAAGCCCCGGAATCCTCTTCTTTCTGGAATGCTCTACTGTCCTGCCGGGGAAGCCACTCCGCCAGTTTCGCAATCAGGTCTCTGCGTCGGATAGGCTTACCGATATGGTCGTCGAACCCAGCTTCTTTGAAGCTTTGGATCTGCTGAGGCAACACATTGGCCGTCATAGCAAGAATGGGAACCCGCTTCTTCACGCTCTGCGATCCGCGTATCAGCCTCGTTGCTGTGATCCCGTCCATCCCTGGCATCTGGATGTCCATGAGGACGAGATCGAAGTCGCCATCCTGCATGGCGGCGATAGCCTCCACTCCATTCGAAGCACAGCTGACAGCATGACCGGCCGCCTCCAAGTGACCCCGCACAAGCTCCTGGTTGATCTCGACATCTTCTACCAGGAGAATGCGTGACGGCACTGGAGCGGCCGGATCCTTTGCCTGGATCGGGAGTGCGGGGAACTCGCCTGCAGCCGGCAAGACAATCTCGATCCAGAATATCGATCCCCTGCCCTCCTGGCTTTCCATCCCGATTTTGCCGCCCATGAGCTCAACGAGGCGTTTTGAGATGGCAAGTCCAAGTCCCGTCCCTCCAAACTCCCGTCTGATGGATGGATCGACCTGTGAAAATCTCTTGAACAGGCGATCTTGCTTCTCCAGAGGGATTCCGATGCCTGTGTCGATGATGGAGATGCGGATGATCTCACCCTTCGTCGAGCTTCCTTTATGCTCGACATCAACGGTGACATGTCCCTCCCGGGTGAACTTCACCGCATTGTTGAGGAGATTGAGAAGGATCTGTCGCAGACGCGCCTCGTCGCCGCACAGCATGATAGGTTGCCCCCGATCCATCTCGACCCGGATGGGGACGCTCGTCTTGCCTGCTCCGCTGCTCACGATGGACACGGTATCGTCGACCAGTGAAACAAGAGAGAATGGCTCCATTCTCAGATTGATCTGGCCCGCTTCGATGCTCGCGAAGTCAAGGACGTCATTGGCCACCGTCAGCAGGGCTGAGGCCGAGACCTGGATCAGCGCCGCATAGCGGCGCTGGATGGCATCAAGGCTTTCGTCGAGCAAACGTTCGGTATAGCCGATGATCCCATTCAGAGGCGTGCGGATCTCATGGCTCATGGCAGCCAGGAAATCCGTTTTGGCCTGACTTGCAATATTGGCTTGGCCCAGAGCCCGTTCCGCGACCTCCTTGGCTGCCGTGAGTTCATGCTCCCGCTCAGCAATGGCATCCGCCATGCGGTTGAGGGCGCGGGCAAGAATCCGCACCTCGCCCGCGCCTTTGCGCGTCGCGCGCGATCTGAAGTATCCATGTTCCAGTGCTTCCGCTGTATGCACCAATTCGCGTAAAGGGCGAAAAATGAAGCTCTCAACCCCGAGCATTCCCAGAAGCAAGCATCCGCCAAGGATCAAGGTTATCAGGACAAGCCGATAGCGCAGCACTTCGTCGATAGCACCGAGGGCGAGGTCCCGGTGAATTCCGATAGCGAGAATCGCGTCAGTTTCAGGCAGAGCCCGGAAAGCGAAGAGACGGGGCACGCCAGCCAGATCGCGAGCTTCGAAAGCTCCCGCAGGAACCCCTAGGGCCTTCTGGATAACGGGGAAGTCCCGGAGGCTGCCAACGACCGGCCTGTCGAGAGGAGGGAAATGCGCAATGAGGGCTCCCCTGCGATCCAGAACGAACATGCTGATGTTGAGTTCGGAATCTACCCGGATCGGAGAGCGTTCCTCGAATACGTCCGAGCTAATATCGGCAGATATGACACCAACCACTGCCCCGTCTTGAATGACCGGGACCGCAGCCGTCATGCCAGGAATGTCGTTGCGTGGGTCCAAGGCGAGTTCGCCGATCGCGAAGCTGCCGCCCTGCAGGATCTTTTTGAAGAACTCGCGCCCGCCGAAATCCGCTCCGATTGCACCGAGATGCCCGTTGCAGATCTCACTTCCACGAGTATCCGATAATCGGAGGCTGTCGATCCAGCGGTGCAGCGAAATGTGGCGCCTCAGGAAGAGACTGCAATCCACGCCGCCGGCACGCACCTCCGGGGCATCGGCCAGAAAGCGCAGAATGGCCCTGGCCTCTTCCACAATATGGTTCTGACGATCGACGGCATAGGTGATGAGCAGTTCCGCGCGCTTGCGAGTGGCCTCGATGGCACGCTCGCGCTCTTCTCCCGCCAGTTGAACCATTGCGCCGGTCAACGGCATCAGAACCGCAAACCCGATGAGAATGAAGCGCCAGAACAGGCTGTTGTGGTGGAGCCGCCGCAGCGTCGTGCTTCCTGGGCTCATGCGTGCCTCTGCTCGGGCAAAAGGTGAGAACCGCTGGCCAACTTGCGGGCGAGCCTCATCCCGCTACTGGCTACCGGTTAGGCAATCTGCCGACGAGCGGAATAGGGCCGCGCTCCGGCGACGGCTGCGGCCGCCCGGTTATTAACGCCAAAGAAGCGGAATACCGCGGCCATATGGATCTTGACCGTGCCCTCACCAAGGCGCAGCGCCAAAGCAATCTCCTTGTTGCTCTTGCCTTGCACCAAGAGATCGAGCACATCCTGCTGACGCGGGGTTAGCTGTCCCGACATTTCAGTCGCTTCGGAGGCGTCCTCGACCTCTCGGACAATCTCGCTGCTTGACAGCGAAATGTCCGCCAAAGCGGGAGGCGCATAAATGCCCCCGTTGAAGACTGTCTCGAGAGCGGTCGTCAGTTCGCTAATGCTCAGGCTCTTAGGCATATAGCCGTGAACCCCCGCCTCGAAAGCGAGAAGCATGTCGCGTCGCGAGCTCGATCCGGAGATTACGGCAACCCGCGTCTGCGGAAAGCACTCACGCACGGCTCTGAGGTTCGTCGGGGTCTTCACACCCGGCATGGATAGATCGAACAGAGCCGCAGAAACCTCGGTCCCTTCGCTCAACCGCTCCAGAGCCTCGTCGAGGGACGAAGCTTCGATGACCTCGGAAAATCCAAATTGACGCGTGAGGATCGCCCCTACGGCCATCCGAAAGTACGCGTCATCATCAGCAATAAGACCAATCCGCGCTGCCACTTCTTACGCCCCCTACACTTCCGACGCAGGCTGTTCTTGCTTTTTGGCCTTCATGATCGCTGCTGGCCTAGAATTCTTTTCGCATTTGGCACTGCAACGATCATCTTCAGCAAGATACAATCTTTGTTGATAAATACTCCAGGATTTACATTTTTATAAATTCTATATCTTACATCCTCAGGAAGATCTTATATTTACTCTGCTCATATTGTCCCCGTGAGCTCGAGCTTTCCTTGCGGGAGCCTCTAAATGCCAAATCTATTTTATGTATTGTTATTACATATAACAATTTGAGATCCTGCATAGTATCTTTGCAAATTCGCACACAAAATCGTTCATGCTGCGGAATGCCTAAGCTTTGATGAGGTCAGCTCTTCCTGAAAGATCTAAACTTTAAGAACTCCGGTCGCTTCTCGCGCCCTACCAGGAGCTGCCTATCATGAAACCTTGCGGAAAATCTCGCTTCTACTGATCCGTAAGCTTCTTGCGGAAGAGTAGAGAGTAAGTTGGTGGTGCGGGCAGTCGGGTACGAACCGGTCTCCCGTACCCTTTCACTGCTCTGAGGGAAATCTGCAGGGAAAATCCTGCATTTTCCTGGAGTCTCTGACCTCCTCCGTATCAGTTCGCGGCTAGCGTCGGACACTCTCTTTGTCAGCAATATCAATTACTTGCGCATGACCCAGCAGCTGTGGTAGCTCTGATTCGTCTAGCGGCAGTCTCCTATTCCTTTGGGAGCAATTCGCGGACAGCCCTCGGCCATGTCGGCCGAAACACTTCTCGAGATCGTCTGATCTCACGGTGATCGTTGCCGGAGCGTTTCGGCAGCGGGGTTGATCCCTATTGTCTCAAAGGACCATCGCCATGAGCGAGCCAACCGCTATTTCTGCCTCGGCCCTGAACACAGGTGCCGCTGCCCCTCCTCCGAGCCGAAAGGTGAAAACTCTCTACCGTGACCTGAAGCTCGCGGTCGAGTATGTGCCAATCGAAAGCCTTAGGGCTTATAAGCGTGCCCTGCGCACCCATTCTCCCGCTCACATCGAGCAGCTCGAAGCATCCATCCAAGCCTTCGGCTTCGTGCAGCCAATCCTGATTGATGCTGACGGCGAGATCGTCGGCGGGCACGGGATCTTTGAGGCCGCTCGCAAGGCAGGCTACCGCTCTGTCCCAGTCGTACGCCTCACCCACCTCGATGAAGCCCAGAAGCGCACTCTGCGCATCGCCCTCAACCGTCTGGCGGAAAAGTCCGGCTGGAACCAGGAACTTCTGGTGATCGAATTCAAGGAGCTGCTTGAGCTCGATCTTACGCTCGACTTGGATTTCGATCTCACCATCACCGGCTTCGCCTCGCCCGAGATCGATCAGCTGATCGAGGCGCAGGGACAAGCCTCTGATGCTGATCCGGATGACCTTGTGCCTGACGACATCGCAGGATCTCCTATCTCCAGACTTGGCGACCTCTGGCTTCTCGGTGAGCATCGCCTGATCTGCGGCGATGCTCGCGACGAAGCGACTTATGCCAAGCTTCTGGGAGACAAGCGCGCTGCCATGGGCATCCATGACGCTCCCTACGATGTTCCGATCTCCGGCCATGTGGCCAAGCCGGGCCGGCATAAAGAGTTCGTCATGGGATCGGGCGAACTGGGCTCGGACTTTACGCCCTTCCTCAGCGCTTTTCTGACGGCAAGCACGGCCTTCCTCTCACCCGGCGGGTACCAGTTCTGCTTCATGGACTGGCGCCACATGGGCGAGATGCTGGTAGCCGGACAGGCAGCCAGCCTGGAGCTCAAAAACCTGTGCATCTGGAACAAGGGCTCCGGCGCCATGGGCTCGCTCTACCGCTCCCAGCACGAGCTGGTCTTCGTCTTCAAAGACCCGAAGAGCCCCGGCGCCAACTATGTCCAGCTGGGCAAGTTCGGGCGCAACCGGACCAATGTGTGGGACTACCCGGGAGCTGCCAGCCTGCGCAAGGAGCTGGAACTGCACCCCACCCCGAAGAACGTCCGGATGATCGCCGATGCAATCCGGGATGTCACAAGCCGCAATGACATCGTGCTCGATGCCTTCTCCGGCTCCGGCACGACCATCATTGCCTGCGCCAAGGTCGGACAGCGTGGCTACGCGGTGGAGCTGGATCCGCACTACGTCGATGTTGGCGTGCGGCGCTGGGAGCAGTGGTCCAGTGGGGTCGCCTGGCATGCCGAGACGGGGCTCACCTTTGCTGAGATGGCTGAGCAGCGAAAGCAAACACCTGATGTGCAGGTTGGCCCTGAGACAGTTGTAGTTCCAGAGGTCATCCCGAGTGCCCGCGCTCGTCAGCGCTCACCTCGTGTCGCTTGAGGTGACGTGTCATGGCCAGGAAGAAAAACACGAACGCCCCGGCTGCCTATGAGGTTGGCCGGGGCAAGCCACCCCGCTCCAGCCAGTTCAAGCCGGGCCAGTCCGGCAACCCAGGTGGGCGCAAGAAAGGCAGCCTCAATCTCAAGACCGTCATGACGGCCGTGCTGGAGAGCGAGATCGAGCTCACCGAGAACGGCCGCAAGCGCAAGGTGCCGCTGCTCGAGGCCATCATCCTGCGGCAGGCCCAGGAAGCTCTTCGCGGGCAGCCGCGAGCGGCCGAAAGTCTGCTCAATCGCTACGAGCGCTATGCTGGCCACGAGGTCGAGCACTCGGACGAGTTGCCCGACGATGATGTCGCTCTCCTGGAGCGGGCGCTCGGGCGATCCCGGAGGCGCCATGCGTCCAACCCGGCTCTTGCTCCTGATAATCCCGGTGTCGCTGATAGGGAGGATCCGGATCATGACTGATCGGGCACGTCTCCTGCGGGCCCTGCTGCGGCAGGACCTCTCCACCTTCAGCCAGAAGGTCTTTGCCACGCTGGAGCCCGGCACGCCCTACCGGCACAACTGGCACATTGATCATCTGTGCTGGCAGTTGACCCGGGTCGCCCGGGGCGAGGTGCGCCGGCTGATCATCAACGTCCCACCGCGCTCGATGAAGTCGATCACCGTCTCGGTCGGGTTCACCGCTTGGGTGCTGGGCCGGGATCCAACCCGGCGCATCATCTGTGCCTCCTATGCCGATGACCTCGCCCGCAAGCTCTCGGTGGACACCCGGACTGTACTCGACAGTCCATGGTACCGGGAGCTCTTTCCGCAGATGCAGCTTGCCTCCCGTCGCCCGCGCAACACGGAACTGGTCACGACCCAACAGGGCTACCGCTATGCTGCCGGCATGAGCGGCTCAATCCTGGGCCGCGGCGCGGACCTCATCGTCATCGATGATCCGATCAAGGCGACCGATGCTCTGTCCGAGAAGGAGCGCCGGCGGGTTAACGAGGCCTTCGACAACACCCTTTACACCCGTCTGAACGACAAGCGCACTGGCGCTATCGTGATCATCATGCAGCGACTGCACCAGGATGATCTGGTTGGCCACGTGCTGACCAATGGCGACTGGGAGGTGGTCTCAATTCCGGCGATCGAGACGGCGGAGCGGGCCTATCGTCTCAGCGATGATCCCGAGGATGTTTACATCAGGCGCCCCGGCGAGGTGCTGCATGCAGCCCGTGAGCCGCGCGAGATCCTGGAGCAGATGCGCCGCTCGCAAGGGTCGCTGACCTTCTCGGCGCAGTACCAGCAGGCGCCGGTGCCGCCGGAGGGCAACATCGTCAAACGCGAATGGCTGCGCACCTATTCGCAGCGGCCGTCCAGCTTCGATATGGTGATCGCCAGCTGGGACACCGCCTCCACCCTGTCGGAGACCTCCGACTACTCGGTCGGGACGCTCTGGGGCGCCAAGGGGCTCGACTTCTATCTGCTCGATCTGGTGCGCGGCCGGTTTGAGGTGCCGGAGCTCCGGCGCGAGGTGCTGCGCCTGTCGCAGACCTGGAAGACTGATCAGACGATCATCGAAGACACGGATATCGGCCGGGCGATCACGCAGGACCTGCGCCGGTCAGGCGAGTGGCGGGCCATTCTGCGCCGTCCCCGCTTCGACAAGGAGGCGCGCTTCCTCGCGCAGTCAGCCCGGTTTGAGTCAGGCCAAGTGCATGTGCCGCAGGATGCGCCCTGGCTGGCTGGGTGGCTGGACGAGCTGCTCGCATTCCCGAACGGCCGGCATGATGATCAGGTCGACTCCACCAGTCAGGCTCTTGACTATCTTACCGCCCGTACTCATCCGCTGCACGCCTCCGAGATACCCCGCGAGCGGCCGAAGCATGTGCAACGGCCTGCAGGGTTCAGGTGACCCCGGCTTTGAGAGCAGAGGAGTCTGATGATGTGCCTTCGACGGTGCCGTGCTGATGCTGTGAACAACTCACGGGACCTTTAGGCAACCATGGTTGAGCCGTGACTTTCAGGACAGAGAGAGCACGAGGCCGGCAACAAACGTAATTGAACATTGGCTTATAAGATAAGGCATGGATGGATGCGTCCCAGGGTTACCTGAGCATAGGCTGCCCCAGTACACTCTGCCATTGCTGATACTGGCAAGGATAAGGCTGTGTTTCACGGGGCACTTGTTTTGAAGGATATGTCGCAAGCTGTCTGTTTCAGAGTTCCCAGTGTGCTAAGCGAAGTCTCAGTGATGAAGGACATGGTGTTCAGGAGCAAGCATTTTAATCGTTCGATACTTCTGCTCTGCATAACGTGGTATTTTGTCTACAATCTAGCTTGAGAAATCATGAGGAGATGATGGCCGAGCATGACATCTCTATTGATCATGCTACGATCCCCTTGGACATCGCGATAAGCGTTTGAACTGCTGGAGCACCTCAATCATCGCATAGTGCGGCGTCGCATTTGTGTTTGCTTGATGCGCTCGATAGCTCCCAACGCTATGGTGCTAGAGCTGCGAGACGGACATAAACAGCAACTCTTTACAGCAGACCACAATGGAAAGACCGCCGGAGGACATCCGGCAGGGCTTCACGGAGACCAGAGGCCCAAGGGCTCTCGCCTCCCCAGAGCTTCGGCCATGTTGCAAAATGGCAAAGAAGTCTTTGTGGGTCATCTTGAGGTTTATGGAGAAAGTGGCGACCTGGATCATCAGCGCTTCAGCATTGGAAGCGATGGAGACCTTGCGCTTAGACTTGGTGTTAGCTCTATCCAGAGATTACTGTTTGGAGGAACCATCCGGGCTCAAAACGCCGTCGGCGATGGCCTTCTGCTTGATGGCTTCAATGCGAGCCTGCGTCGCAGCAGGATCAGGCCGGGGATTCCGAGCCTCCCAAGCAGCCACATTGGCCTTCACCTCAGCTTGATACACGTGCCCGGCCGCCATAGCGCTGATCCCGGTCGGATCGACACCGGTTGAGGTCATCAACCCTAATGCCGTTGATCCTGGGCCGGCTGCCAGAGGCCCGAGAGGATCAGTTCCTGTCAGCCCCCCACCCGTACCGGGTGGCACGCAGGCGCACAGAGACAATCCAAGAGTAGTGATGAGACCCAATGTATGGGTTGATTGAGCCATCTTAGACAACGAAGAAGTCCTTATGGGTCATCTTGAGGTTTTTGGACAGGGTGGCGATCTGGATCTGAGCCTGTGAACCGGTGCCGTCAGCATCGTAGTACAAGGCGCCGGTCTTCTTGTTGTAGATCAGGTTGTCGTCGCGATCATGCGCTTTCGTGCCCTGGTAGAACTCAGCGCTTTTGAGCACGCCCTTCTTGTCCAGCGTCTTGAACACGCTCTTGGCGAGATGGACCGTGTCGTCCACCACTTTAAAGTCCGTAATCTTGTCCTGATTGGCCTTGTTGATCTTGAACGTGTTCGACAGCTTGGTGTCGAACACGAAAATGTCCTGGCCTAGTCCGCCGCTCAGCACATCCTGCCCGCTCGAGCCGTAGAGCTTGTCGTTGCCTGCCTCACCCTGAAGGACATCGTTGCCCGCATGGCCGTGGAGCACATCATTGCCGGCCTCGCCTGTGAGTCGGTCCACGCCAGACGTACCGCGTAGGGTCTGGGACGTGGCCTCGACGACATCAGCGATGGTGAGCGTGAAGGTGCTGGTGAGGCCCTCGCCATACCCGTTCCAGGCTTTGATCGTGATGGAGTGCTGCGCCTTGCTCTCGAAGTCGAGCGCACCGGTGAGCACGAGGTTGTTGCCGTCGATGCGGAAGGGGCCGTCCGTGCTCTCGAGCGTGTAGAGGATGTCATCTCCATCATTATCGTAGGCCGAAAACGTGGCGACGATTGTGGAGGCCAAGATATTCTCGTTGATCGAGCTAGAGGACAAAGCCAGTTCCGTCGGCTCGCGGTTAGCGGTTCGGAACTTCAGATCGGCAAATTTAAGTTCTTGGATGTCCACGAGAATATCAACCCCACCGCGGGCTTTGATATTATCAGTGATCTGTAACGATCCATTGGCTAGAGTGACGATTTCGTAGCTGGAGAAACTGCCCTCGTACACCGCCGTGTTCTGGCCGTTACCACCCTTCAATACATCATTTCCGCCCATGCCGATCAGCGTGTCGTCGCCGAGGCCGCCGGAAAGGATATTGGCTGCACCATTAGATCCGATGAGCATGTCAGCATAGTCAGAACCGACAATGTTCTCAATCGACGAGAACGTATCGCCTGCGGCCTCACCTGAATTCTTGTTCGGGTCCTCGAGGCTGACGGTTACGTTCGTTTTGGCACTTTGATATTCGGCCGTGTCTATGCCGGCACCGCCGATCATCCGATCCGCGCCCGCGCCGCCATCCAGGCTGTCCTCGCCTTCACCACCTTCAAGGACGTCGTTGCCGTCTCGCCCACGCAGGTCGTCGTCGCCGCCAGCTCCCGAAAGCGTGTTCGACAGGCTGCTTCCTGAAAGAATATTGGCGCCGACATTACCGGTCAGATGAATTCCGTCGACGCCGCCGCGCGTAGCGGCATTCTCAATTCCGCTCGCGAGCGTGTAAACACCAGACA
Source organism: Microvirga sp. CF3062 (assembly GCF_036314045.1). Classification (NCBI taxonomy): domain Bacteria; kingdom Pseudomonadati; phylum Pseudomonadota; class Alphaproteobacteria; order Hyphomicrobiales; family Methylobacteriaceae; genus Microvirga; species Microvirga sp. CF3062. The sequence continues at coordinate 40,400 of NZ_JAYGGN010000006.1, read as the reverse complement.
CTGTTACTACGAGAGTGTCGCGGCCTCCAGCATCTTCCACCACATCGTCGTTATCGACTTCAAAGCGGTCGTCCCCTTCACCGCCTTTGAGTGTATCGAGCCCGCCGCCGCCGGCCAGCGTATTGCCAGAATTATTGCCGATTAGCGTGTTGGCATTGGAGTTTCCGGCCAGTGAGAGAGATCCGGCCTCGGCTTCTGCACGAACGATCTCCACCGAGACCGCTGAACTCAACGTATAATCTAAGTCGGCTATGATCGTGTCGATCCCAAAATGGCCATTATCATAGGCCTCGACGACAACATCATCCAAGGAATGTACATGATAAGTATCGTCGCCGCTGCCGCCAACCAGCGTGTCGCTGCCGCCGCCACCGTCCAGAACATCACTAGATGATGTTCCCTCCAGGGTCTGGCGATAGCTGTTTCCAACAATCTTAATACCTCTGCCGAAAATACTATAAGGACGAATAACGTCGATCCCGATCCCTTCACCCAAGGCGTAGGACGCATGGATGAAAAGAGTATCCAACCCTTCGCCTAGTTTCTCCACAATGATAGAATTCTGAGATGGTTTGAGATAATAGGTGTCGTTTCCCTTGCCGCCTTCTAAGGTGTCCGCATCCGTATTCTCTATATCACCCCCGTCAAGTCTGTTGTCGCCGGCATTGCCGACGAGGTGATTGGCTAGTTGGTTGCCGCTGAGATGCATCGCGAAGGTGGATGATGGCGACAGGGCGATCATGTTCTCGACATTGTCAGGAAGATCGCCACCCCATTCGGTCAAGACAGTGTCTATGCCATCGTAGTAGGACCTCTCTTGGATCGTATCGCAGACATAGGTCCTGTAACCATCCGTATAGCTGTCTCTGATAATGTAGGTGTCATTGCCCCCACCGCCGATCAGAGTGTCAAAACCATCGCCCCCGTCCAGCCGGTTGTTTCCTGCATTGCCTTTGATGATATTGTCGATCCCGTTACCCGTCAGCGCGATGTCGCCCGCCCCTATCCCAGTCAGAAGCTCCAGGTTGTCGAAGTTACTGATGTTGTAGCTGATGCTTGCATAGACGGTATCTTTGCCTGCGTCGGCAGACTCCACCATGATATCGGAGGCGTCCACATAGTAGGCATCATCACCAAGACCGCCCTCCATGTTGTCTGAGCCGGCGCTGCCTGTAAGGACATCATTTCCTGCGCCGCCTAGGAGGAGATCGGTTCCATCTCCACCGTCGAGAGAATCGTCTTGATCACCACCGTCGAGTGTGTCGTTGCCCAGGAGGCCGGTCAACGTGTCGTTTCCACCGCGCCCGCGAAGGTCGTTGCCGATGTCGCTTCCGCTGATACGGTCGTTGCTCGTCGGGCCACCGATGAAGCCCTCAATGGAGATGAGCTTCATATTGATGTTGTTATTGCCTGTCTTCAGGTCGACAACAAACCAATTCCCTTGATGCTCACTTTGGGCAATGTCGAAGCCCTCGCCCCCGTCAAGAATATCGACATATCCGGCATCATAGATCAGAGTGCTCGCGATAAGGATGTCGTCACCGCTGCCGCCCAGGAGCGTATCGAGTCCATAACCATCAAAAAGCTGGTCGTTTCCGCCCTCGCCCGACAGTACGTCATTTCCTTTTAATCCATGAAGGGTATCGTCACCTGCGCGTCCGGCAAAGGTGTCCGCCTTGTCGGTACCCGACCAATGGAAAACGCCACCGTCACCGCGTGGGTCGAAGACCTGCGAGCGGATGATCGAGGTGCCGCTAGTGTCACCTGCCATGTCCGTCCAGCTGATGGCAAACCGGCCGTCGGCGAAGGCCACGATGCTTGGATCAAGCTGATCGCTAACCGTCGAGGTATTGACCAGAAATTCCGCGCCGTCCTTGCGACCGTCCGCATAGAAGACCTGCGCCCGAATGGACGTGCCGGAGGCGTCGCCACCCGTCGAGCTTGAATCGACCCAGGTCACCACGAAACGACCGTCGGGCAGAACCGTCGTCGCAGGATCGCTCTGTTGACCGAGTCCTGTCGTGCTGATGGTAAAGCCGCCCAGCACCGGACTTCCGGTCCCGGAGAAGATTTGGCCGCGGAATTCACCACTGTCCGTGCTCCACGTAACGACGAAGCGGTCAAACAGCAATGCGGAGATGCTTATATTGGCGACAGGTCCCTCAGAAGAGAGGACGTTCAGTGGCGCAGACGCTTGGCGCCCCATATTGTCCATGATGTTGAGTGTAATGCCGTAGAACGGCTCTATATCACGCGACCCTGGCATGTAGTTTCTGTAGGCCGCGACGACGCTACCGTTAGTCAGCGTCACGAGTTGCGCTGTGCCGGGTTGAGCCTTGAAGCCGGCTCCCAGGCTGAAATCATTGCCGGTGTGCCATAGATCAGCGTCGAAGGTGGAGACGCTATTGCCGCTGGCTCCCCTCCATGTCACAGCAAATCCGCCATTCGCCAGCGCAGAGACGTCTGTCAGACTGTGGGGTGAGCTCGTCGTTTGCGGAATGACGAAGGAGGAACCAATCAATTTGCCATCGGCGCCGATTAGCTGGCCTTTGACTTCTGTTTGTATTGGGCTCTTCTCATCCCATGCTAGCAGGAACCTACCGTCCGACAGGGCCGTCAGGATAGGGTTTGGGCTGTTCTCGGCTAGGCCTCCGGAGCCCACCCATTGATCGGCGCTGTTAATCGGCGTGCCGAGAAAATCATGGACCCGGATCCAGACTGAGTTGTCCGTTAGGGATACATAGGCCCTGACGACGTTGCTCGTTTGCGAACTGACCGCCGAGGTCGATGACAGAAACGTCCCAGAGTTGCTGACGCTAGTCTCTGAACCCCATTTCACAACTTGAACCATGCTTGCCTCGGACGATCTGACTAAATTGTCAAGACCATGGCAATGACACGGAACTTAATCTTGGAAACTGTTGAAACACCCAGGTTTCGCGCGTCACTTCGCGCATTTTGAAGAGAGCTATCTCACCAAATGTACGCACATAGATATACCAATACCTCAGTATACAACCAGTAATGTGCATTACTATCACATTTCTAGGATCGCTAGCTCGTTGGAACCGAAGGCGAAGGTCGGTTTGATGTACGCTGAGCTGAGGCTAGGGTGCCATCGCAATAGCCTCAGCCACAGCCCCTAACGTGCTCACTGGAATGAGAATGGCTCAGGAGCAGATGCTCCCGAGAACGGTCAGCCCCGGTTTATGCGCAAATCGTCTCAGGCTACGAAGAAGTCTTTGTGCGTCATAGCGAGGTTATTGGAGAGGGTTGAGAACTCCACTACCTTCCTCGTACCCGATCCGTCGGCACCGTAGTACAAAACGCCCTTCTTGTTGTCATTGACCACGTAGTCGTTCTTGTCCTTGGCCTTGGATCCGACACCGATTTTGGTGAAGACCTTGTTCTCCAGCCAGATCGAGGCGTCCTTAGTTTTGATCTCGACGATCTCGTCACAGTTTGTGGTCTTGCTCGCCCTGGAGTCGAACACGAATGCGTCCTTGCCGGTCAGCGTGTCGTTACCTGTTAGGGTCTCGTCAGCATGCAGGGTTTAGCTGAAGAAATTCGGGCGTTTTATCGAGATACCCCTATGATAACAGCTCATAGGAAATTCTGCTTTAGAGTGTGGAGATTGAGCGCCGCCTCTCTGCTTCCCGAGGATCGTAGACAAACCCACTGCTGAGCAAAACATCGAGGCGACCTTGCAAATACAGCTGAGCTGGGAAAGCTTCTTTCTCGGTCGGAATGAGCAGCAACCGCCGACGGTCTTGCGGATCAGCTTGGCGAGCCAATACGCCGGCAGATTCCATGTCGTCTAAGTGCCGAGAGAGAGTTGCCTCTGTGAAAAACAGTGTGAAGTAGGTCATCAGTTCCTTGAGAGTGATGGGGTGACCTTCAAGATATCGACACAGCACCATGGTACGCACCATATCAGCATCGAATACACTTCGCCTATGAGTTCCGGTCCTGACGTCTTGATCCATGCGCTTCTCGAATGAGGACCTGAACGTTAGCCATTTAGTCTCCATCTCAAGGACCGCTAGCTGCTCTTGGCTGAGGCACGCTGGATCGAACGTGTTAATCTCCGGCCTCTGAGTTGGCGACAATGACCTGAGTAATTTTGGCTTTCGCGAGCTGTTTCGCCTGCTATGTTTGGAATTTGCCATTAGCTCTGCCGTGAGATGATTACGGCCACGAATTGGCAGGGATCACTTGTTGTGTCCCTATGTGATCATACAGGATATTGCATCTAGATGAGAGCTGTGTGTGGCAGGACACGAGCTGGTGACACCAGCGACTTCTGGAATATCGAGTTAAGCCGATCCTTGCTTGAACAGCGCCCCGTTAATTGACTCTACCGTTCCGCACAATTCGGAATGAGCTAGCACCTAAGCCGCGGTCAAAGCATTCACGATGACCGGCTTGTCCAACGCCCTGAAGGATCCGACCCGCGCGCCAGGCGCTTTTACAATGATCTAACGCTTTAGCAATCTTTGGACTACTGGAAGTCGAGCCTCGCTTGCACGCCTTCGCCGAGTAGCCTGAGCGTGGCACGGTTCCGGTCTTCCGCTTTCGCGAGCATGATTGCGCCTCATCCCTACGATATCATTGGGTAGATGTTTTGGCTTATGTAGTTCACGCAATGCGGTGTCATGCATTCTTGCTTGTGAGCACTCGGTTCCAAGCATCCTTGCTCAGGCGAAAACACATCCAGACAGCAGGGGAACCAGATAAGTCGAGGGTTGCATTATAGGCGTGTTCAGCCCCAAGCTTGGCAGTAGCCTTCTGAGAGCGGATATTGGTCGGAGCGATATGAAACCATACCTCGGGGAAACTCTTGAATGCATGTTCGAGCATCAATCGCTTGAGGTGGAAATTTGTTTCGCCGCCCCAGTAGGCATGGTTCAGGAAGGTGAACCCAATAGAAACACTGTCGTGCTGGTCTGGAGAGACATAGTAGCGTGAGCAGCCGATGATTTGGCTCAATCGCCGATCTATCACAGCAAGAGCCGCCCTGCTCTCCAGCAAAGAGACAAAATATGGTTCGAACTTCTCCCTCTTGTAACGGTCCTCCGCCGGATGTCCGGCCCAAATTTCAGGATTACTCGCAGCAGAAAACAGCTCTTCAATGTCCTCTCGCATCAGTGGCCTGATCGACAAAGTGTCGTCCATCATCTCTGGCTGTGGGTCAAAGCTGTTCTTAAACATGCCGGTTGCGTCCGTTTTGCTGAATGTGAAGGCAGTTCAAGAAGGCAGTGATTTGGAGTTCGATCCATTCTTAAGGGAGATCAAGGGGATCGACACCGCAAGGAGCAATCAGCTCTTCTTTAGAAGTTCTGCTGTTGGAGCTTCCACAACAGGTGCGAGCGAACCGTTGGCCATTCGGATGCGATGATGCTGTAGACACAGGTATCCCGGAGTGTTCCATCTGCCATACGCAGCTGAGACCGGAGTACACCGTCCAACTTCGCGCCAATTCGTTCGATCGCACGCCGACTTTGGTGATTAAAAAAGTGTGTTCTGAATTCCACAGCAAGGCAATCGAGATGGTCGAATGCGTGTGTCAGAAGGAGAAGCTTTGCTTCCGTGTTTAGAGCGGTTCGCTGAACGCTTTTCGCGTACCACGTCGATCCGATTTCCACGCGGGGGCCAGCAACCTCGATATTCATGAAGGTGGTCATGCCGACAACACGGCCACGTGGCCGGTCTATGACTGTGAAAGGCAACATGGAGCATGCCGCCTGCAAAGCAAGTCTACGCTCGACCTCCCTCTCCATGCGTTCAGGACACGGGATGCTGGTATACCAGAGTTGCCAAAGATTTCCGTCACGCACAGCGAGAACAAGATCATCAATGTGATCCACAGAAAGCGGAACCAACTCGACATGTTGTCCCGCCAGTGTTGTGGGCTGTATCAAACTTGTGGTGTTCAACGGTATCCCCCAGCTTTTTGCATTATAAACTTCTGAAAGATTGAACCTTTTCTGTGCTTGGCATGGGCAGCTCCATTTTAGCCTATCCCATATAGGATAAGTAGATCCAGAGACTGCCCTCTGTCAGCCTTACTGCCCTAATCCGTTAACGCATCATCCTCATTTCCGTGAGCGTCTTGAACAAGCTGTCTTTGCAAGGCTCTGGCTTTGGAGAGCTCGATATTGGGATCTGTTGCGATGCCGCCCGCTGACGAGACAGCCTGAGCAATTCTAGCCTGTGTGTGCGCCTGGTATGCCACTCCGCCAGCTATATGGCTGATTCCGGTCGGATCAAGGCTAGTGGCAATTCCTGCAGCCATGAAACCTGCACCCATTGCCACGCCAGGGGCCTGACTGCCTTCAGGCGCAGAACTGGAGACACAGCCCGAAACAAATGCTGCCGTGCCACAAACAGTAATCCGGAGAAGCCTCAGCATCTTCCATGTAAAATGTCTGGTAGAATACGCACTCATATGCCGAAGTGCTCTCTGTGTGTCATTTGGAAGTTGCTTGACAGCTTGATCGTAGAAGTTCGGTATCCTTTCTCATAAGCGCGACTCAAAGAGATGCGACTGATGTGGCTAAACCCTCTGCATCTCCTGGAACCACACGAACGATGGTGGAACGAGCAACGCCGGTGTCGGCATTGCTGGCCACAATGGTGCCATCGACCTTGGTCAATACTGTGCGGCTGTTCTGAAGACCGTCGTCCCAATTGAGGCAATAAGCTTTCTCCTCCAGGTGCCAAGTTCCGGTCCTAACCCTTGCGTCCGGCATGCGAGCCGCCGCTTGCCCGTCCTCACCGAAGAAGAAGGGAACTTCGCCCTGTCCGAGAGGGGAGTTGTCTACGAGCTTGTGGTACGCAGTAGCTCCGCGCAGGAGGCCGTCAATCTGATCCGCATTCATCGTATTTTACCATGAGGTTTGTAGAAGGAGCTTAGGTTGATCTCGACTTTTCAGACAACGAAGAAGTCTTTGTGGGTCATCTTAAGGTTCTTGGTGAGGGTCGCGATCTGGATCTGAGCCTGTGAACCGGTGCCGTCGGCATCGTAGTACAAGGCACCAGTCTTCTTGTTGTAGATCAGGTTGTCATCGCGATCATGTGCCTTCGTGCCCTGGTAGAACTCAGAGGCCTTGAGCACGCCCTTCTTGTCCAGCTTCTTGAACACCGACTTGGCGAGGTGCAGCGTGTCGTCCACCACCTTGAAGTCCACGATCTTGTCCTGATTGGCCTTGTTGACCTTCGAGGCCTTCGACAGCTTGGTGTCGAACACGAAGATGTCCTGTCCGTCGCCCCCGTTCAGCACGTCCTTGCCTGCACGGCCGTAAAGCTTGTCATTGCCAAGATTGCCGAGCAGGGCATCGTTGCCGCTCTGGCCATAGAGCACATCGTTGGCGTTATGGCCTTCCAGGCGATCCGCACGCGAGGTGCCCCACAGGGTCAGGGGCAGGTTCGGGTTGTTGGGATCCTTTGGATCGTTGCTCTCGAGGACGTCCAGCACATCGATGGTGAACGTCTGCGTCGTGCTGTCACCATAGCTGTCCGTGGCTTTGACCGTAATCGTGTGGCTGGCCTTTGTCTCATAATCGAGAGCGCTGGTCAGGATCAGGTTCTTGCCATCGATCTTGAACGGGCTCTCGGGCGAGACAAGGCTGTAGCTGATGCTGTCGTCCTCGGCATCCTTGGCCGAGAGGGTCGCTATGATCGTTGTTGCAAGCGTATCTTCACTGACGCTGGTCCGCGAAAGAGCCAGCTCCGTGGGAGCGGTGTTGTAGGTCCGGTAGTTTGCATTCTCAAACACCAGATAATCGACGTCCGCTACGCTGTCTGTGCCATCACGGTCGGCAATGGTATCCTTGACGGTAAGGCGCCCGCCTGCATCCTGAGAAATTTGATACTCAGACATCTTCCCGCTGAAGTAGGCTCTGTCGAAGCCACCACCGCCGTCGAGGGTGTCATTGCCCCAATCGCCCTGAAGCACGTCATCGCCGCTTTCGCCCAAAAGGCCGTCATTTCCGGCGCCCCCAAAAAGCGTGTCGTTGCCATCATCTCCTTCCAGCCGATCAAGGCCAAGCCAGCCCTGAAGGTTGTTGGCGTGTGCATCACCATAGAGAGTATCATGATACTTTGAGCCGACGACGCCTTCGACACTCTGAAAAGTGTCGCCTCGGGATTCCCCGAGAACATTGTTTGCTCCAGAGAGATCTGCATGAACGGCAGCGGTGGCCGCGGAGTAATCCGCGTAGTCATAGCCATCGCCGCCAATTAGAGCATCGGCACCGAGTCCACCATTCAGATAATCGTTGCCTTGGCCACCCTTAAGCGTGTCATTTCCAGCGCCGCCAATGAGGGTGTCCTCGCTGTTATTTCCGTCCAGAATATCTGCGCCTGCCCCGCCCTGGAGATTGTTAGAAGCGTAATCCCCCAGGAGTTGATCATCATAGCTGGATCCGATGAGCCCACTAATCTTTAGGAAGAAGTCATCTTTAGCATCTTCAGTGTTATCACTATTTTTAAGGAGATTAGCTGTTACACCTGTTGCTGCATGTTCATAAGAAACGTAGTTGAAACCTTCGCCTCCCAATAAACTATCACCACCTCCCCCACCCTCTAAGGTATCATCTCCCTCATACCCTTCAAGGCTATTGATTAGCTCATTACCAACTAGCGTGTCATTGAAGTTTGAGCCATGTATTCCACTAATATTGATATACGTGTCGCCTGCCGCATCACCTGTACCTAGGACACGCGGGTCGAGGCTTGCGACAATTCCTACGGTGGAACTACGATAGCTTGCATGGTTCCAGCTATTGGAACTGGTAGTATCCCCATCGCCATCGAGGATATCGGCACCCGGGCCTCCATCGAGCCAGTCAAAGCCGATGCCACCTTTCAGAATGTCGTTACCGTCTTGACCATAGAGGAAGTCCATCCCCTCTTGACCATAAAGGATGTCATCGTTGCCGCCGCCGTAAACAGTATCATCTCCGGCACCAGCTACAATCCAGTCAGCCAGATCACGGCCACGCAGGGTATCGTTCTCAATGCCGCCTTCAATGGTATTCTGATATCCAGCAACGAGAGACGTTCTGCCGGTCCATGCGATGAGGGTGCGATAGTAAGTCATGCTGTGCCTCTGCCCTTGCGTGATGCAAAGCAGATGGCATGCCATGGGAGTTCATCCCTGTCCCCGTATGAACACCTAGGATCAACCGATCACACCATCGCAGCGCGCGACGGCGCATAAGTGAGCCCACTGAGAGCTTCCTTTGGGCTATTGTCCCACCTTAAGAAAGGCCTCTGTTAAAATCATTGAGCCGAAGTTATTAACCCGCAGAAAGTGCGTGTACACGGAACATGTCACAATGTTTTGTAAGGAAATTGATTAGTGAATACGCCCTTATCACCCAAGTGGGTGATTAGACTCAAGCAACAGGGCGCTATTCACTTGACTTCCGCTGCGGAAGAGGATCCGGCCTATGTCTCAGATTACCTTGTGTCCCGATCAGATAAATGCCCTCACCAGCTTTTCCGTCGGCACCCTCGATGATCGAGATGCCATGATGGTGCTTGAGGTCGCCGTAACATCCGAGGATTTCTGCGAAGGTGCCCGATGCCAAGTTCCACTCACCATGACACCTGAGATGGCCCGCGATCTGGCCTATGGTTTAATGGCGGCTGCAGACTGCGCGGAAATGGGCCCAAGTCCGACAATAGCAAGGAACTGAGACCGCATCCTCCAGTAAGCACTGTCCTCCATTCGAACACATTGGGATCAACATGCAACCTCCCTTCTATGAGGCTCAGATCAGTTGCGCTGACGTTGAGGCAGTAGCCCAAGCGTTTTATGAAATCTCATTTCCACATACCCAGTGGGAGATGACTCCTGTCGCTCCTAAGGCAGAGTTCAAGGCCAATGCGCGTGCGACCATTCAATTGCTGCTTGAAAGCAATCCGACCAGACGTCGACTTCATGTAAAGAGCTGCCCCTCACAAATTGGCCGCATGCTTGCCGACATAGCTCTGCAAGCAGGCCCCAAATGAGGCTACGTCAGATGGGCATGGACGAGAAGCATGGCGCACAAGCACAGGCTGCGCTCATTGGACCAGCTAATCCCAGGTGTTCATACGGGGACGCCGTTGCGAAAAGCATGGCATTGAGTCTGCCTTTATCATGAGGCTTCCGTGACTTGCATCATGCATAGATATGAATTTGCATCAGCTTCTCCCTCATTGTGCTGCTTGCGCGATTTTAGAGCGATCCAATGAAGAAACCAAAAAATTCGAAGATTGCGCCACAAGAGATTGCTCAAGCTTCAGCGCAAACTCTCATACCTTCAGCGACTGAACTGACCAAAGAGGAATTCTCTGCTCTGGAACTAGAGGTCGCCTGGCTTCATTGGCGATCTGATTTTCGCAAGGCTGTTGTCGGCTCTGGGCAACTCCGAGCCCCATGGCGTAACATTTTCGAAGCAGATGCGATTTTTTGCCTTATCGCACATCGATGGCTTACGGCTACTCCGATAACTCTCAAGGAAGTAGCGACATACCTCTCCGAGTTCACTACAGAGGCTACCATATCTCGTCATATCGACGATATGGAATATGCTGGGATGCTGAAAAGAACTAAGGATCCAGCTGATAATCGCAGGTTACTCCTTGTCCCTACAGAAAGGCTTCTTCTCGTCGGGAGAAGCTTCTTACAAGGGCGGATTGCAGTGATGAAGAAGAATGGATTTACATCAAGCGGAGCCCCAAACGAGTGAATCTCCACCAAGCTGCGATTGATGCGTCTTGCCGTAAGCATCCCATAAACTAGCGCTCTGATTGTTGCATCCCTAATTCTAGGTATGCACGCCCCGTAAGAACCATCGCTTTGATCAGGCGGCGAAGAAGTCCTTGTGGGTGGGCTTGAAGTTCTTGGACAGGGTGGCGATCTGAACCTGGGCTGCCAATCCGGTGCCGTTGGCATCGTAGAACAAGGCGGCGGTATTCTTGTTATAGATCGGTTCATCCTTCGTACTGGTCGCCGTGGCGCCGATGATGAATAAGTCGTTTGACAGCTTCGCAGACTTCTTCTCAGAAGCCGAACTTACCGAGCTACGTGAAGATCTCATTGCCGAGCCAGATCGTGTCATCCTCCACACTGTAATCAACAATCTTATTGTGGTTGGTTTCTTGTGCCGAACTTGCCCGTCGAGTCTAAGGCTATCTCTTCGTCAATGCTCAGAAAATTTAGGAACAGCCGGGCTTCGTCTGCTGAAGAGAGAGACGCACCCTAAGGTCTCAATCTGCAATCGGCAGAGCGCGTGCCTCATCCTGCCCGGGCCTTGAGCCATTGGCTGATGGTCCGGTCGATCTCCGGGTGATACTCGCCTGCTTTACCGACCCTGCGGTTTCGGAAGCTCTCGTCTTGATCCTTCATGCGGTAGAAGGAATGGTCCATGCCGGTGATCTCGACATAGACTGCTGCGCCGGCGCGCGCGGCGTTGATCGTGTCTGCAATCTCACGATGCTCCTCGGGACTCGTGAGGAAATCCGAGCCTCCGTAGATGACCAGCGTGTCAAGCTTCAGGCGTGTCCAAAGCTCAGGCAGATCGACCGCCGCAATCTGCTGCAGATAAACGTCGGAGGAAGGGATCTTCATTTCCTCAGCGCAGGCAGGGCGCTTCTCTAAGATCTGCGCGCGGAGCTGCTTTTCGATCAGAAGCTGATGCATGCACCATTGCTTGAGCTGCATTTGTGCGCCAACCTTGGCGAGGGGCATGCCTTCCAGCTTGAGCTGCCGCCGACGATTGATCAGCTCGTATTCAAACCATGTGCTACCGATCGTTTCTGCAACGACGATGCCGCGCACAGAGACGCGATCCGCTACAAGCGGGGCGACGATGCCGCCGATGCTGTGGCCGACGATGAACAACTTATCCGGATCTACATAGGCCTTGTCCTTTAGAGCCTTGAGGCCCGCCGCATAGCCTTCGACTTCCGTGTTCAGGTCGACCTTGGCACAAGCCTCGCCTTCGCTGTCTCCCATGCCGCTCTTCTCGACCCGCATGGTGGCGAAGCCCTCGCGGGTCAGAGCTGCGAGAAGCTGTCGGTAAGGCTCAGTCGGCGCGAAGGGATAATCCATGCTGTAGCAGCCAATTCCGCCCACGAACAGAATGGCGGGGCTGCGTCCTTCCCCGCGAGGCTTGGTGATGATGGTGCGGCGCAGAGCGCCCTCAGCTTCGACGGCCTCATACAGTGTGTCGTAATCGGGAGAAGTTTCCGGTGGAAGGCCGATGAGGGTGATCTGTTGCTCGAGAGGCTTTCCGTCGCGAACAATTGACAAAGTGACCGTGTCATCAGCTCTCTTCTTACGAATCTGGGTGACGACGTCCGAGGAGGAGCGAATCGTCGCCTGATCGAGCTTCAGGAGAATGTCGTTGGCTTGAAGCCCCGCCTTCTGAGCCGTCGAACCGGGGATCACCCTCTCGATCAGGACGCCTTCGCCTACCGGAACAGCCGCAGCCATTCGGGCCGCTTCAGGGACAGGGGCCATCCCGATGCCCATGAAGGCGCGGCGCGCAAGCTCCGCGCCTTCGGCTTGGAAAGGCAGGACAAACAGAAGGGCGGCAATAGAAAAACGAAGCAATGGCGGCATAAGAGGACCCTTAGAGAAGGATGTGATTTTATCTTATCTTGCCGCTTGACGCTAAACTTTCCACCCGCTCCATAGAGCCCCGAAATGTTCCAAGCTCTTCAACTCCACATATTGAACTTCGATATCAAACGGGAAAACTGCGCAGAAGGCCCTTTATGGAACGCAAGGGACTTTGTCCCTTGCGTTTACCGGATCCGCTACAACACGGGTGGCCCCATCGCCTGTTATAGAACAGTCGGCAGGATGGGCTTTCCTGCCATCCATCGTCGAATTCTCAGATGATCACGAAATCCATGTGGGTGATCGCTGTCTTATTGACGAGAGTAGCGAACTTGATCTGCGCTGCGCCGCCAGCACCGTCCTTGTCGTAGAAGAGCGAGCCAGTCTTCTTGTCGTAGATGATCCGATCATCCTCATCATGGGCTTTCTTGCCGACGTAAAACGCCGTCTCTTTGAGCGCTCCCCTGCTGATGGTCTTGAAGATGCTGCGGGTCAGGCTCATGATGTCATCGGCGGCTTTGAAGTCCATGATCTTGTCGACGTTAGTCGTGGCGTTTAGCTTCGAGTCGAAGAAGAAAGTGTCCTTGCCTGCGCCACCATAGATCTTGTCGTTCCCTGTGCCACCCGCAAGCACATCCCCACCGCCATAGCCGTAGATGACGTCGTTACCGGCTTGGCCATAGAAGCCGTCCAAGCTGTTGGTACCCTTCAGCACGTCGTTCTTCGGCGTTCCCATCGGAGGAAGCTCGTAAGCCGCCGCGCCCCACAGGGCATCCTGTCCCTGGCTGAGGCTCGGCATGGTCCAGTTGGTCTTGGAAGTAGTTTTTGTACTCATTTTATTGTCCTCGAAATGGGCGTCGCCCTGGGATCGAATCAGCGGGGTGAATAAAAGCAGAGTCCTGTTGTTCGTCGCTCTGGGACGACGCTCATCAGGCCTCTTCATGCCACGCCTTCCGCTGCGTCGTCCCCGTATGAACACGCAGGGTTAACTGGGCACATCACCGCAGGGTGCGACGGCGCACCAGCAGGCAGACCGATGTGCCCTCTTTGATGGTTTTCGCCCTTCAGCAGCTCTGACGCAAAACGCCAGCGTGTCCCCACGCTGGCGTTTCTCACGATTGAGGCAGATGACTGACTGCGGCTTACAGGATGAAGTGATCCTGGGTCAGGACCGTGTCGGGGGTGAGGGTGGCAAACTTCACCTGAGAGCGTGCACCCAAACCGTCCGCATCGTAGAACAGCTCGCCCGTCTTGCTGTGTAGAAAGTCTTTGTAGCCTAAGGCGACGTTATCTTGAGCATGGGCTTGAGCGGGAGGTGGGCACGCCGCCCGGAATCTCAGGAGAACTTAATCTCAAGTAAGAAGAGCCTCAAATTAGGCCTCTCATTAGTTTGGATTGAAGAGGGGCGGATCGCCGGGGATGGGCATCGTCATGGAGAAGCGCAAGCCTTCCTCCGGAAACTCCATGGACACATCCGCCTGAAGCTGAGTGGCCAGCACCCGCTGCAGCAGGCGCGAGCCGAAGCCCTGGCGCGCGGGTGCGCTCACCCGCGGACCGCCATTTTCGGCCCATGAGAAATGCAGCAGGGGCCTCGGCTCTCCGGGCTCGATCTTCCACACGACCTCAACTTTACCCCCGAAAGTCGAAAGGGCCCCGTGCTTGGCGGCATTAGTGGTAAGCTCATGGATCGCCATGCCGATGGGCACAGCCGCCTCCGAGGGCAGCTCCACATGGGGGCCTTCCAGAATAATTCGATTTCTCGCCTCGTCCTCATAGGGTCCAAGCTCGGTCTGTACCAGGTCCTCCAGGGCCGCCTTCTGCCAGAGATCTTCCGTGAGCAGGTTGTGCGTGCGGGCGAGCGACACGATGCGGCCGACGAAGCCCTGGTAGAACTCGTCGATGCTCGACGCGGTGCGGGCGGTGGAGCCGACGATGGCCTGCACGGTGGCCAGCGTGTTCTTGACCCGGTGATGCAGCTCCCGGATCAGCAGCTGCTGGCGTTTCTCCGCCTGTTTGTGCTTCGTCACATCGATGTTGACGCCGATGATGCGTTTCGGCTTGCTATCCGCATCGTAAAGGATCGTAATACTACCTTCGATATGGCGGAAGGATCGATCCGGCATCGGAACGCGGTAAGCGAAGGATAGCTCTCGGTCTTTACACGCTATGGCAGCTGCAAAGTTGTTTTGGAAGACAGCCACATCATCCGGGTGAACACGCGAAGTCCAGCCTTGATAGTTGCCTTCGAAGCTGCCTGGCGCGATCCCGAACAGTTGCTCCTGCTCAGTGGTCCAGAGGATCTTGTCCGCCGCTACATTCCAATCGAATACACCAATGCCTGCTGTCCGCTGCGCTAGGGCAAGACGCTCTTCGCTTGTGAGCAAAGCCTCCGTGGTTTCCCTAATATCGTGAATGTCGATCGCTGTCCCAACCTTGCCTTGATATTCTCCATGAGGCCCGAAAAAGGAGCCGACTCGGCAGAGGTGCCAGCGATAAGAGCCGTCCGGCAGCCGGTAGCGCACCTCCCCTTGCCAGAAATCTCCATAAGCTCGATCAAGCTTGGCGTCCTCAAAGATCCTTATGAGATCATCTGGATGGCAAGCTGATGTCCACCCGTTGCCCAGAGCCTGTTCTGTAGCCATTCCGGCAATCTCGGTCCATCTCTCATTCATGTAAATAAGGCGTAGGTTCTTATCGTACACGAAGAGAACACCTGGCATTGATTCTGCAATCAGCCGGAAGCGTGCTTCGTTGTCACGCAGGTTCTGTTCGGCGCGCGCTTTCTCGACCGCCGTCCAAGTGCGCTCAGCTACGTCTTCTGCCAAAGATAGATCATCTTTCGACCAAGCCCGAGGAGTGTAAGAGGTTAAATATAGGAGAGCAGTGAGGCGTCCATTCTTGAAGAGAGGGACGGTAAGAACAGCCCGAGCGTTGATGGTGCTGTAGAAACTTTGAAGGGCAGAGTCACTACTATGGGCATCTGTCATGACATCTTCAATCGCGTGGGCGCAGCCCTGTTCAGAAGCGTCAATCACACCATGCATGAAGTCCTGGACACGGTAGGCGCGGCCCTCGTTGCTGATGGCCCCCCTGGACCATTCTCGCTCGACCAGGACAACACCCCGACTCTCGTCGACTTCACCATATCCGGCACTATCGACCTTGAGGAGTTGACCGAGGCTTTTGGCCGTTGCTTCCATGATGGCTAAGGGATCTTCGAAGCTCCGCAACTGGTCGTTCAGCTTCAAAAGGAATTCCTGGCGGCGTTTGTTGTCTTGAAACTCTTCCCTGATCCTTTCACGCTCTGTGATGTCCTGCGTAATGCCGATCAAGCGAGTAGGGGTACCATGTTTGTAAATCGCGGCGCCCTTGACAAGGATCCGGCCGATGTGACCGTCAGGCCTGAGTACCCTGTGCTCGATATGAAAATCGGATCTACTAGCCAGGGCATAGGTTATGGCTTGGTCGATCCGCTGAGCATCTCCGGGATGTTTCAGATCCTTGAGCCGTTCGAAGGTCAAGAGCTCGTCTGGTGCAAGGCCGAGATGAGCTTTGCAGGTGGCATTCGCCACCATCTCGTTGGTAATGAGATCGCGTTCCCAGGAGCCGAGCCGGCCCGTATTAAGGGCCAATCGCAATGCAAGGCTGTTTCGGAGCAGCACCTCCTCCCTGTGATGACCATCGCCTAGATCAATCCGCACCATATCGGTCTCATCTCGTATGGTATGGGGTCGTAGAAGCTCGGAAGCTTTGGTGCCATCGGTCATTGATACTGCCCTGCTCTGCCTCTCTATTCGTAGAGCTCTCCTTCAGTCATGTCACGAAATTATGTCACGCGACGGTGTAGAATCATAGAAATCTAAGGCTGAAACTATCTCGGCACGCCGCGCACTTGAGGTCTAAGCGCGTCTGCAGATTGGACATCGCAGGCGCTGGCGAGCGCCGGATGGAGGGCGTCTCGGAAGAGATCCTCGACAAGGCGGTTTTATGAATCTACTCACCGCATTGCTAACCTAAATACGTCTATGCTGATCAGCACTCGGCCACTGACGGGTGGATTCTCTAGATAACGATGATGGAAAGTCTCAAAAAGGTGACTTCTGAAAGAGGCTGACACCTCCTGTCAGATCGTTCTGCAACCTCTTACAGGACAAACTACAATGAAAGGCCTGCTAGGGGAGTATCTGGCAGGACGTCACGAGACCCTAGGCTCAAGGCTTTTGCTCCCCGAGCTTCGGTCCTGTTGCTTAGATGATGAAGAAGTCCTTGTGGGTCATCTTGAGGTTCTTGGAGAGGGTGGTGATCTGGATCTGGGCTGCCAAGCCGGTGCCGTCGGCATCGTAGTAGAGCGCACCGGTCTTCTTGTTGTAGATCAGGTTGTCGTCGCGATCATGCGCCTTCGTGCCCTGGTAGAACTCAGAGGCCTTGAGCACGCCCTTCTTGTCCAGCGTCTTGAACACGCTCTTGGCCAGGTGCAGCGTGTCGTCCACCACCTTGAAGTCCATGATCTTGTCCTGGTTGGCCTTGTTCACCTTGGGCGATTTCGACAGCTTGGTGTCGAACACGAAAATGTCCTGACCGTCGCCCAGCTCAGCACGTCCTTGCCGGCTCCGCCGTAGAGCTTGTCGTTGCCGGCCTCACCCTAATGCTGTGACAGCTCGCCGTAGCCTAAGCTCCACGTAAAGATACAGGAATTCTGGCTCACATAACCGGATGTGTGGTTGCGCACATGTTGCTATTCGATAGCGCAAGTTCCGGACTTCCTAACGTCATATCCGAACTTACGGGCTTCTGTACAATACCAACTCTATCGAACAGGAACAAGAGGCTAAACCCCGCTCCGAGGAACGAATGCGCTATAGCAAGAACGTCCTACAAATGAACCGCGTGTTAGATAACGTAGAAGTCGCTATACGTGATGCTCAGGTTCTTGGTTAGAGTAGCAATTTTCACCTGAACCGCGCTCCCAGTACCATCCACGTCATAATAGAGGACGCCAGCTTTCTTATCATAGATCACACGGTCCTCAGCATCAGCAGCCTTCGTGCCGACTTGAAATAAGTCCTTCTTGATCTTAACGGGCTTCTTCTCAGAGCCCTTCCCACCCACCGTATAAATTTTATTCTCAAGCCAAATCGAGTCGTCTTTCACGTTGAAATCCATGACGCGATCGACGCTTTTCTTGTTAGGGGGCGTATCGAAGATGAACAAGTCTTTTCCGCGCCCGCCGGCAAGTTGGTCGGCGTCCAGGCCACCGTAAATTTTATCATTTCCCTTTCCGCCTGAAATGATATCTTTTCCTGCCGCGCCAAGGATCGTGTCATTGCCGCCGAACCCCCAAAGGCTATTTTGAACACCGTTACCAACAATCTTGTTGTTGGTGTTACTGCCTTGCAAGTCGGCTGTATTGCTGGAAGAAAGGACTAGTTCCTCGATTTCTTCTTCCAATCCGAGTGCAAATCCAGTTTCAGCATAAACAATATCGTATCCTCCTTGAGAGGCCTCAATAACGACGTCGCCAGCAGCGCAATAGTAAGTATCATTTCCTGAAAGGCCGACGAAAGTGTTTGAGTGATCGTTGCCGTAGAATGTATTTGCATGATTGCTGCCAGACAACGTTGTAGGACGAGCCCCGACTGCGAAGAGTTCTTCTATTTCGGCATCAAGCGCCAAGGTAAAGTTGGTGCTTGCAAATATCTTGTCATGACCGCCGCCGACATGCTCGATGATGAGATCGTCGTCGGAGACGTGGTAGCTGTCATCACCGACGCCACCATCGAGAGTATCTATCCCCTGCCTGCCGATCAGCACGTCGTTGCCCGCCCCACCGGCAAGATAATTGGCTTTATGATCGCCTGTAAGGTTGTCGTTGTAGATCGACCCGATGACACACTCGATATCGACATACGTGTCACTATCAGCGTCTCCATTCTGCCCTATGGATGTGGCTAAATTGATCGACACGGCAGCGGCGGATGTCTCGTAAGAGACCGTATCATAGCCATCCCCCCCACTCAGAATATCCGCACCCGGACTGCCGAGAAGGGTGTCGTTACCAGCCAAGCCCTCGAGGAAGTCGACTCCTTTGTCACCAGTGATGAGATCGGGTCCTGGCGTCCCTTGTTTCTGACCAATCATTATGAAGAAACCCGTTGATTTTCCCGGTGCCATTATATCGCCTGACAATGCATTCTGCTTGCTCTGACAGCCTTGGAAGCCGAGGCAGCTCTTCCTTGACAAAATTTCGGCCAATCAGGGCGATTGCCCTGATTGGCCTGTCTTCCTATCACTCGTCCGATCAAGTAGGTCGCCTTGACACGACTTATCAGATAAAGAACAGCTCCTTGTAGGTGAAGTTCTTGAGCGCCTTGTTGTTGGTGAAGGTCGCCATCTCGATGGCAGCCTTGGAGCCGGATCCGTCCGCATCGTAGTACAGCACGCGCTTCTTGGCGTCATACACGAAGTAGTCGTCCGCCTGCTTCGCCTTGTCACCCACGGTGAAGAACTTGCTTTCCAGCTTCTTCGGCGCAAGCTCCGTTCCCTTCTTGATCTTGGCATAGAGCGCTTTGTTACTCTTGAAGAGATCGTTCTCGAGCCAGATTGAGTCGTTCTTGACGTCATAGTCCTTGATCGTATCGAAGTTCACCTTTCGATCCGTCTTGGACGTGCCAAGCTTGCCGTCGAACACAAAGGTATCCTTACCAACCCCACCCCAGAGCGTGTCGTTGCCGTACCCGCCCCAGAGCTTGTCGTCTCCGGCGCCGCCGTAGAACGCATCCTTGAAGTTGCCAGTCTTGCTGCCCTTGATGACGTCATTCAGCGGGCTGGCCGAAGCTGCGCTCATCAACTCACGGGCTACATCCGCGACATTAATCGCAAACACCTGCCGTGAAGTCCCACCTCTGCTGTCGCTCACCTCAACTGTGATGGAATGCTGTTTAGCTTGCTCGTAGTCAAGCTGCACACCGTTAGCAACCTGAAGCTGATTGCCGACGATCTGGAACCGGCCATCGTTATCGACCAGAGCTCCGCTCGTTGACACGATCTTATAAGTAAGCGCGTTGCCATCCGGATCAGTAGCTGAAAGCGTACCAATTGGAGCGTTGTCAGGAGCGAGTTCCTGAATGTTTGCATTGCCGAGCGTAGGAATGCCCGGAGCACGGTTCGGAACGGTCTCGACGACATCGTTGACGTTGATTGTGAAGTTCTGATCCAAGAACCCACCATTGCCGTCAGACACTCGCACACTGATGACATAAGCGTGACTAGAACCCGATGCCTCATAATCCAGGCTCTGACCATCTTTAAGCTTCAGGAGCCAGCCGTTTGTGGTTAATTTGACTTCAAACTTCCCACTAGGATCGCCACTCGGGCTTATTGCGTAAGTGAGTTGATCTTGAAGATCAAGATCAACACCACGAAGAACACCAAAGACCGCTCCTGCTACATTTTCGTTCGCCGAGACTTCCACTGTGCCATTTATGAACGCTAGGCCGGTTGGATTTCTGTTTCCAGGTGTCTCGGTAACATCGGTCACATTAATCGTGAAGTTCTGGAAGGACGACATGGTCCCATCCGTTGCAAGCACGCGGATTGTGTAGGAGGTAACACCGCTTTCGAAATCGAGCACTCTGCCTGTCGCAACTCGAACCTGACCGTTTTGAATTACGAAAAGTCCGCCAGCATCATCCGCTAGAGTGTAAGTAATGGCGCTACCCTCTGGATCAATTCCACTTAAGTTACCAACGAAAGTGGAATTCTCCTGAACGGATACAGTCGTATCGTTGTTTAACCTCACATTGATAGGAGCCTCATTCACGTTTGTGACGTTGATCGTGAATGTTTGCGGCTGACTTGTTCCGTTACTCCCGTCTGAGGCTGTTACCTTTATAGTATAAGTTTTAGTGCCTTCGAAATCGAGCACCACACCTTCACGCAGTTTTACCGTCTTTGTGGTATTGTCGATCTCGAACATGTTATTCGGATTGCCATCGACCGTAAATGCAAAGCTGGCAATCGGGTCACCGTCTGGGTCCGTAGCCCCAAGAGTGCCGATGGTTGTCGCATCCTCGCGAACATCAACCGCATTTGTAGAGCCATTCAGCGTCAAGCTATGAGGTGGGCGGTTCTCAGCAACATCGGTCACATTAATCGTGAAGTTCTGGAAGGACGACATGGTCCCATCCGTTGCAAGCACGCGGATTGTGTAGGAGGTAACACCGCTTTCGAAATCGAGAACTCTGCCTGTCGCAACTCGAACCTGACCATTTTCGATAACGAACATACCATTCGCATTATCGACTAGAGAATATGCAATGGAAGATCCTTCTGGGTCAGTGCCGCTCAAAGTACCAATGATTGTAGAGTTTTCCTGAACAGTTACAGTTGTTGCGTTATCCAACCTCACATTGCCGGGGGCCTCGTTCACGTTTGTGACGTTGATCGTAAAATTTTGAGGAGTACTTACTCCGCCCTTACCATCTGACCCTGTGACCGTAACAGTGTAGGTCTTCGTACCCTCAAAATCGAGCACGACACCATCACGCAACTTGAGTTGGTTGGTCTCATTGTCAATCTCGAACATGTTGCTCGGATTACCATTAGTGGCAAATTGGAACGTAACATCGTCACCGTCGAGATCGACAGCTGTGATATTACCCGAGAACGCCGAGTTCTCCTGAATATTTACACTCGTGCCACCATTCAGCCGGATCGTACCGGGCGCCCGGTTTGTATCATCGAGATCGGCGACATTGATTGCAAAGGATTGCGTTGCAGTTGCGCCATGCTCGTCGGTTACCATAATTGTGACCGTGTAGAACTTCTGCCCCGCTGGCAGCGCCTCGTAGTCGAGGACTACGCCGTTAGCGAGCTTAAGCTGCTTAGTAACATTATCGATCACGAACATGTTGGCCGGATTGCCGCCGCTGGCAAAGGAATAGGCCAGGTTTGCGGCCGATGTCTCGTTATCGACGGCGCTTAATGCCCCAATAATGGCTCCATTTGAGTTATTCTCATTAACTGTAATGGATGTCTGACCATTCAGGCGAACCGTGCCGGGATTCGTGTTTTCAAACACATCGGCGATATTCACCCGGATTGATTTTGACACAGTATTGGTGCCATCCGAGACATTGACAATGACATCATAGTATTTCTGTCCGACAGGCAGAGACTCATAGTCGGCGCCAGCCTTGAGGGAGATCACGCCACCAGCGGTGATGTTGAACAGGTTGCTATTCGGGTTCCCAGTGGTCGCGAACGAATAGGTCAGACCTGCCGCTTCAGGATCGGTAGCGATCAGTGTGCCGACAGCCGTGACGTTCTCGTTTATCGTGATCGTGTCCAAGCCATTGCTTTGGAACCGGACAGCCGCCGGCGCCTCGTTGACGTCGGTGACGTAGACCTTCACCATCGTGGTGGCGGACTGCGAGCCCGGCCCGTCGGTGGCGCGCACCACCACCTCGAAGTACTTGCCGTTCTGATCGCTCTTCAAGTTCGGGTTGGTCTCGTAATCCTGAGCCCCGCCGTTCAAGGTGATCTGGCCGTTGCCGGCATTGATTGAGAACAGGTTGCCTGGATTGCCGCCATTGGCAAACGAGTACGAGACCGAGCCGCCGCCGATGCTATCGTCATTCGACAGCACGGTAGCCACCACCTTGGAAGTGCCGTCGTTCTCGATGATCGCCGTCACAGAGCCCTGCACCGCAGGCGCCGATGGCGGCTGGTTCACGACAACCGGGTTGACGGTGAAGGTGACCGGTTCGCGGTGGGAGCCGCCGCTGCCGTCGCTGACCCGCACATAGACCGTCACCTGGGTCGGGGTGGCGACATCCGGCAGCCCGCCCGGTCCGACCGTGATCTCGCCGGTGGTGGCATTGATCTGGTAGTTGGTGCCCGTGTAGGCCGAGCCGTCCTGGTTCACCAGGGCGTAGCTGAAGGTGCGGAACGCTGGATTGGTGTCCGGGTCTGTAACGTTGGTGCCAGTGGCGATCACTGCGCCCTGCCCGGCATTCTCACTGACGGTGTTGACCGTGGTGTAGGACAGGTCCGCCGGCGCCTCGTTGACGTCGGCAATGTTGACACGCAGCACCTGCCTCACGGCCGGATTGGTGCCGTCCGAGACCAGAACTACGAGATCGAAGTACTTGTTGGCGCCCAGCGCCTCATAGTCGATGCCGCTCGCCAGGCTAATTACGCCGGTGTTCGAGATCGTGAACAACCCGCTGCCGTTGCCGCCGGCCTCGAACGAGTAGCTCAGCGTGTCCGCGTCGGTGGCCGTCACCGAGCCGACAGTCGTGGTGTTCTCGTTGATCGTGAGCGTAGTGTCGTTGTTGCTCGCAAACCGAACGTTTGTCGGGGGTGTATTGGTCGGAGTCTCCACCACATCGGTAATGTTAATGCGAAGAGTTTTTGTGACTGAATGACCTGCGCCACTCACATCAGTAACGATAACTTTCAGGTCGTGCCACTTTGCACCAGCGGGCAAAGATTCATAATCGACAACTGCGCCTTGCTTGATCCGCAGATAATACCCGCCGTTCACTGTGTCAGCAAAGACCTCGTACAGGCTAGCATTCGGATCGTTGGGATCAATCGCGAAGCGGGCACTATTAGGTCCCCAGGCGGCTGTTTTATCCGGATCGATAGAGACAAGTCTTCCGAGAGAAATTGCTGAAGCAGCCCCATTTGGAGAGGGCGTCTCCTGCACCGTCACGTTGTCGCCTTGTGTAGTCGAGGCTGTCGGAACGATCTTGATATCTGTGGGGGCCTCGTTCACGTTGATGAGGTTGAGGTTCAGAGAAAGCGTGGTCGTAGTGCTCGTACCAGAACTTCTGATAGAGGCCTGAAACGTGCTGAGCGTCTCAAAGTCGAAGATGGCACCATCATTCGCAACTAAGTCGAGAACCTTGGTGCCATCCGGGAGTGTCCGTGCAACCAGCTTGAACCAAGACGCTATGTTGGTAGTGCTTCCCGCAGCGTCGAAATTATACGTGGCTCCCTGATCGAGGCCCGTATAAGTGCCAAACACGATCTTTTCAGGAGTGTTTTCATTAAATCTGTAAGTTCCCGCGCTAGCTGCAGTTAGAATGTTTGTATTGGGAGTAAAAGTAATAGCCATGCGATGCCCCTGTTATTTCAGCTTAAGTGAAATCTGCACATAGGTAGATTTCACCGTTGAGACCAAGATTAAGTGTTAGATGATGTGGAGATTCGCAAAGGTGAGGCGATCGACACTCAGGTAAGCAATCGTAACGGCCTCTTCGAATCCTCTTCCATCAATGTCGTACATCAGAGAGCCCGTGAAGGGATTATAGATGATGCGCTGGTCAAGAGTGTCTGCTTTTGAACCCTGAATGAACGCATCTGCCGAAAGATCCCCAGGACTGAGCGCGTCGAACACGGCAGAGTGGAGGTAAATCATGTCGTCACTCGCATCGAAGTCGATGATATCATCGACATTCATGCTGTCAGGCTGAGTGTCGAATACGAATACGTCGTTGCCTGCACCGCCGGTCAATTGATCAGCGCCCAAGCCTCCGTAAATCGTATCGTTCCCGCCTCCACCTTCTAGTACGTCATCACCAGCATTGGCCTTGATAACATCGTGGTTCTCTCCACCAACTGCGAACTCCTGAAAGAGATTGGAGACATCCAGATGAACCTTGAAAGGTCCAGAGGCAACGCCGTTTGATGTAACCAAGATCCATAGTTCGTAGAAAGGCTTACCCTCGAAGTCGATAAGGATTGAGTCCTTCACACGAAGGAGGTTGTCGTTATCGAAATAGAAGCGCCCTTCTGCATCGCCATCCTGGGCAAAGGAGAATGTATAAGTTGCACCTTGCTCACCTCCCAGTACGGCTATGTCAGCTACGAAGGTGTTAGTGCCTGCGAGCTCATCGATGAAGTCTTGCGAGAATTGAATGCCCGTTATGGGGCCCTCACCCGGGCCAGGATTGCTACCTGGCTCCGGCGGTTCGACATCCACGAACACGTTCTCGACTCCGTGGCTTTTCAGCCATTGGATATAGGCATTAAGCGCCGTCTCATCTTCGTAGTTATCGCTGAAGATATAAGCCGTATCCCTGGTGCCGCCGGCGGCACCATCCAGATCCTCAATCACGGTGTCATCCGCGTGATAGAGGACATAGATGTCGTTACCTGTACCACCCCACAACGTATCGGCGCCTAGACCGCTGCTGTCGAGATAGTCATCTCCGTCGCCGCCATCGAGGAGATCGCTGCCGTTTCCGCCTATCAGGTGGTCGTTGTCCAAGCCGCCCTGCAGCGTGTCATCGCCTTCACCACCCTGGAGCTTATCGTTGCCTGCGCCGCCGATCAGCGTATTCGAGAGTTCGTTACCGATCAGCTTGTTGGCGTCGTCATTGCCCGTGAGGGTAATGCCGGTCGCGCCTTGGGCAATCTTGATAATCTCAATGTTACCTAAGGGATCTTGATTCAGATCGAGGCTGAATGACACCTGGGCTGTATCGGCCGTACCGCCTTCATCGGTGATGACCGAGCTTGTCAGATCGTCGGGATCAGTGAAGATGTAGGTATCGTTGCCTTCGCCGCCGTTGAGCTCATCAATGCCCTCTCCGCCATCCAGCGTATCGTCGCCGGCACCACCATTGAGGATGTCGTTGCCCGCGCCGCCCAAGAGAAGGTCGTCGCCAAGTTCGCCAGAGACGCTGTCATTGCCGTCGTTTCCATTCAGCGTGTCGTTTCCAACGCCGCCAGTGATCGTATTAGCCCGGTTGTTTCCTTTGATAGAAACGCCGAAATCAACACCTTCACCCACCGCGAGGATTTCTACGCCGACTGTATCTAGCAGCTCGTATTCATCGATGAAGATGTAGGCTGTGTCGGTCCCTCCTCCTTCGAGGGTGCTCTCGACAATCACGTCTCCTGGATCACGAATGTAATAGGTATCATCGCCTAACCCACCGTCCATGGTGTCGTCACCAGGGCCGCCATCCAGTGTGTCATTACCATCGCCACCGGTCAGGATGTCGTTGCCATCGCCACCGTTGAGCGTGTCGTTGCCGGTGCCGCCGTCAAGCGTGTCGTTGCCTTCGCCGCCGGTAAGAGTGTCATCACCACTACCACCAACGAGTGTATCATTGCCCGAGCCGCCGTCGAGCGTGTCGTTGCCGTCGCCGCCAGTAATGGTGTCATCGCCGGTACCGCCAATGAGCGTATCGTTGCCACTGCCACCATCGAGCGTGTCGTTTCCGGCTCCGCCGTCGAGCGTGTCGTTGCCCGTTCCGCCGTCCAGCGTATCATTGCCGTCGCCGCCGGTAAGGGTATCGTTGCCTCCACCACCAATGAGCGTGTCGTTCCCCCCCCCACCGCCGAGTGTATCGTTGCCGCCGCCGCCAATGATCGTGTCATCGTTTCCGGTACCTCCGACAAGCGTATCCTCTGCGATGAAGATGAGGTTCTCAACGTTCTTGAGCCTATCGCGCCATTCCTGCTCACTGCGCCCTCCGAGGAGGATGTAGGCCGTGTCATTGCCTCCGGCAGAACCTGCTAGCTCGGTTATGTAGTCATCAAGACTATTGATGTAGTAAACGTCATCGCCTTCACCACCCACCAGGGTGTCACCTCCACCGCCTCCATCCAGTACGTTGTTCTGCTCGTTTCCGGTCAAAATGTTCTTGTTCTGATTGCCTTTCAGTTTTTGAACATTTGTTCCGGATTGGGCGCTTACGTTTTCGATGGGAGAGTCGGAATCCAAGGAGTAACTGGTGTTGACCCAGACAGTGTCATTACCACTGGCGTCGGCGATGATTTCTCCCGGCGTATCGATGTAATAGGTATCATTACCATCGCCGCCATCTAACGAGTCCGAACCGCTTCCGCCATCGAGAACATCGTTCCCACCCCCACCCAGGAGCGTATCGATTTCAGAGCCGCCCAGCAGGATATCGTCGCCGCCGCCGCCATCTAAGCGGTCGTTACCAGCGTTTCCATTAAGCGTGTTCGCGACACCGTTACCCGTGATCGTATTGTCTTCTTCACCGCCATCGATTGCGACGTTCGCGACTTCTGACTCAATTGATATGACCTTAATGCCCGTTGAGGTGAAATCGTACACGCCCTCGGCGATCACGATGGCCTTGTCGTTGCCCGAGCCGTCATTGATCTTGTCCAAGGCGTCTACATAGTAAGTGTCATCACCTTCCCCGCCCTCCATGGTGTCCGAACCGGCGCCGCCATACAGATGGTCACGGCCACCACCACCGACGAGCGAGTCATTGCTGTTCCCGCCATCAAGCGTATCGTGGCCAAGCCCACCGATGAGCGTATCCGCGCCGATTGCGCCCGCGAGACTGTCGGAGCCCGAGCCAGCTGTTAGCGAATTTGCTAATCCATTCCCAATCAGCTCAACATCCTCAACGGCCGCATTACCGTCGATGTGCTCAATTCGTGAAAGGGCGGCAATCGAGTAGCTGTAATTATAGCGAATTGTGTCGATACCGGTGCCGAGTTCCTCGACCGTATCCTGATCGTCGATGATATAGAGGTCCGATCCATCCCCACCGATCAGGATATCCGCCCCCATCCCTCCATCGAGGGTATTGGCGTTTTCATTGCCGGTCAATTTATTGGCAAATTGATCCCCAATCAGGCTGATTCCGGTCAGGAGCGCATCGGCAGATAGGTTCTCGATGTTCTGGTAATCGGCCAGCGACGCACTAAATCGCGTAATGATAGTGTCAGTTCCGCCGTTTAGACCAGCCTCTTCCGTCACACTATCTGACGCAAGATAGACCCTATAGGTATCATCACCCGCGCCACCGGTTAGTGTATCCCCGCCTCCAGCACCATCTAGGAAGTTGTCACCCACGTTGCCCTTGAGCGCGTTCTTGAGGTTATTTCCCGTCAGCTTGAGGTTTCCCGTACCAAGCGCCGTAATGGCTTCGACCTCTGAGTCCTTGGTCAGGGCGAAATCAGACCGGGTATTGATTGTATCGAAACCTGAATTAGCTCCCTCGTTGACGACATCACCCAGGCTATCGATAGTATAGGTATCATTACCGCTGCCGCCGTTAAGCGTGTCATCACCGACACCGCCGTCGATCAGGTCGTTACCCATGCTTCCAACTATGGAGTTGGCAAGGCTGTTGCCTATAAGCGTGTAGTTGCCGGCTGAACCAGCTATTAAATTCTCGACATTCGCTTGGGTAGCGAGACTGTATGTCAAAAGGCCGGCTGCCGTAGAAGCGAGCTGGATCGTGTCTACTTCATTGCCACCGGTAACTGCAGCTTCCTGCACTTTATCGCCAAGGCTATCGACAAGGTAGAGGTCTTTGCCTCTGTATCCAATGAGAACGTCATCGCCACCTCTGCCGTCTATCGTGTTATTCGCGTCATTGCCGGTGATGACATTCGATTTCTCATTGCCAGCTAATGAGATGTTACCCGCCGATACATTTGCGGTCAGATTCTCGACAAACGAGCCCCCGGCCAGCGTGTAACCAATGAGACTGACAATCGTGTCAGTACCCCTGTCGGCATCTTCAACCACCACATCGAGCAAGCTGTCGACATAGTATGTGTCGTCCCCGCCGCCGCCCGAAAGGTGATCATCTCCCGATCCACCATCAAGGCTGTTGCTGCCTTCGTTTCCAACAATGGTGTTGACGAAGCGATTGCCGGTCAGCGACAGGGCTGACGTGTCCGTCGCTACGCGTGCGACCAAACGCTCGACTTCTGAATTAGACGAAAGGGTGTAGCTGACATCGGTCAGTACGACGTCATCGAGGCCTCCACCCTCGTTTTCGAGAATGGTGACAGCACCGGAGCCCTGACTTGCACGAACATAATAGGTGTCGTTTCCGGCACCGCCCCGAAGCTCATCGCGACCGCTCACACCATCGAGGGTGTTGTCACCGGCGCTACCAACGATGGTATTATCGAGAGTGTTGCCAGTAAGAATGATATTCGTCAGTCGATCTGGATTTAAGGCAACAAGAACTTCAAAATTTGCCTTCAACGTGTAATTGCTGTCGACCTTGACTGTATCAATGCCTGAATTGACTCCTGATTCTTCGGTGACGACATCGGTGAGGACATCCGTCTCCTCAAGAATATATGTATCGCTGCCGAGGCCTCCAATCATAGTATCGGCGCCGCCGAAACCCCAAAGTTGATTATTACCGTTGTTGCCCGTGATAAGATTGGCGATCGCGTTTCCAGACAGCAGAATATTGCCAGTACCGATTCCTGTCAGGTTCTCGACTTCTGTGTCGCTCAGCCGGAAAGAGGCCCAGGTGAGCACGAGGTCTTTTGACCCTTGACCTGAATTCTCGGATACGCTGTCGTTGGAGTTGTCGACGTAGTAGAGATCGTTTCCGTCGCCACCTGTCATAATGTCGATGCCGGCACCTCCATCGAGAGTGTCGTCATTCGCGTCGCCGGACAGGATGTCACCATCGTTGCCGCCGTATAGAGAGTCAGCTCCGTAGCTGCCGTAAAGCGCATCGAAGCCGTCGAGTCCCCTCAGAATATCATTGCCTGCATTGCCACGAAGATCGTTATCAGCAGCATCGCCGGTTATATCGTCGTTGTCCCACGATCCTCTAACGTCCTCGATTCGGTTAAGGATAAGCCCTCCCGAGTTCTGGCCGGTCGTCAGGTTGATCGTTACACCCAGGGCTCCAGTTTCCACTTGTAGTTCAAGATCGGCGAAACTGATCACATCACGTCCAGAACCACCGTCGACGCGCGTTGGCACCCCAAGGACCTTGATCGTGTCATTGCCGCTGCCGGCGTCTATTGTATCTACTCCGTCTTTAGCATCTATAGTATCGTTACCCCCGTCCCCGCGGATCTGGTTGTTGCCAGTACCACCATTGATGCTGTCATTGCCTTCTCCACCGAGGAGAGTGTCATTACCATACTTGCCTTCGATCGCATCGTTACCATCACCGCCCTCGACGTAATCATTGCCGGTGCTGGCATCGATCGTATCGTTTCCGCCCATGCCGTAGACAATGTCATCACCTTCGCCAGAGTAAATAGCGTCGTCGTACTTGCGGCCCATGAACTCGTCGGCACCGTCGGTTAGAAGCACGCTATACGTCGAGTTGATCTCTCCGCGGGGGTCGAACGTCTGACTGCGAATGCCGAGGCCTGACCCATCCGCGTATTCATCGGTCCAGGAGATGGTGAAGCGTCCGTCCGGATGAACCGCGATGCTCGGGTGGTACTGGTTCCAGAAGGTCACTTCGTTGACGAGAAATTCATCGCCCGACTTTGAGCCATCCGCGTTGAAGATCTGCGCCCGAATGGCCGACCCAATTGTATCGCCGCCGGTCTGGCTATTGTCTGTCCATGCAACGACGAACCGGCCATCCAGCAGCATGGCGGCAACCGGCTCGGTTTGTTCACCAGTTGTCGTTGTATTGATCGTGAAGCCCGAACCCATTCGCCCTTGCGATGCGCTGTAGATTTCTCCCCTAAGCTCACCGCCGGCGCTAAATCCAGCAATGAGAAACCTATCAGATTCGAGGGCCGTAACAGTAAAGGCTTGAACACCTAACCCGTCAAAGACGGCAAGATTCGTGCGCTGACCGGGATTGGTTCCTGCCGAATTCAGAACATGAAATGAGAGGCCTTCAAAGGGTTCCGTCTCGATGTTTCCCGGAATGGAATTCCTATAAACCGCGATTATGCGACCGTCGGACAGGTGCTCCAACTGCGCACCGCCAGGCCGTGCATTAAAACCAGGTCCGAGAGTCGCTTCTGACCCGATCTTGGTTCCGCTGGCGTCGAAGGCCTGAGTCAAATTAACTGGAGTGGCAACGCCTTGGCGGCTTGCATAGCTGACAACGAAGCCGCCATCGGCTGTTGCGGCAATGTCGGCAGGGATCTGACTACCATCAGTCGTAGTGTTTATTCTAAAGGGCGCCCTTTTGACGGCCCCATACCCATCGATGACACTCCCCATGACCTCTGTGTTACCGTCGGCATAAGTGACAGACCAAGTTATTGCGAAATTTCCATTTGAGAGCGCTGCAACATAAGGCTTGCCCACGGTACCGTTCGGCGAAGTGAGCACCACATCTCTACAGAAGTAATCGGCACCTAATGCGTTGCGCACCGAGAAGACTATTTGGTTGGCACCAGGATGAGATTCATAAGCAAACAAAATGCCGCTGCTTTCGACACTCACAGCTTGGGCGGAGCGTTCCTGGGAGCCGGAAGTAGTCGTCGCGTTATTGACCTGGGTTTCGCCTTCCCAGCGATAGAGACTGACCATTTTTATTGCCCCCTGAGTACACGTCGGCATACGGAATAGTGGGCTATAACATCACACATTTGAGAAGTTTAAACTAGTCGAACACCTAGGGTGATTGCTGTTCAGAGACGATGGAGGTCACGAAAATACGATACCGCAAGACACTGAACGCGCATTCGAAGATTAGAGTAGAGGATATTTCGCTTTCAATTAGCTTGCGGCCAAGGTCACATTTGGTAATGTGTATTCTCAGCGCTCCAAGCCCCTCCCAAGCCTGATCCTTCATAATTTAGAGTCTAGACGCCCGAACTTACCAGCAGGTCGCGACCACAAGATCCTGCCCAAATTCGCAGAGCGTTAGGTTGCGGCAATGGCATTCACGCGCACCGTGTAAATCCCCCTGAAGGATAGCTGGACACTCCGAACAGTCCATAGGTATCCGGGACGCCCGCTAAGTACGCGGGTTTCAAAGGATCTATTGGGCAGCATCAGAGTCCCAGCATGCCTCCTCAGGCATAAGGAAGGATCCTCGTTACTCATCAGTGAAGATAGCGCGTCAAACGATCACGCATCACATGACTACTCAGCCAAGCCTCCTGAACCGGCATGCGATGCACGGATCATACCCTCGACTTCAATCGCATTGCTGATGCCGGTAAAACCGGCGTTCTCAGCTTCCTGCCTTAACACAGCGGATAGAAGCGGTGATTGCACTTCCTTCACGACACCAGTTTTGCGGCAAACGAAGGTGATGGTCGCAGCACCCTTCTTAGGCTTTAACCTCAAGTTTGCCAGAGCATATGCTCTGTTCGACTTGACCTTAGTGACTAGGCCCATCTCCACGAGGAAGTCCAGGGCCTTGTAGACAGTTGCGACGTTCACGCGTGCCAATGGAGTGCTTATCAGATCTGTAAGATCATAAGCGCCGATAGAACGGTCATTTGCAGCAACCTCGCAGAACACACGCCGCCGCATTGGAGTAAAATTAGCGTTCTTGTCCAGACAGCGCCTCTCAGCAATGCGCTGCAACTCATCGATTTCAGAAACAGAATTGATCTCAAACTGTATCGAACGGCTCATAGAAGGCTCCATTTTAAAAGCTACCTCACGCCTCCTCCGACAAACCCCACTGCACGGGACTGCAGGGCGCAACTCGGCCCGATTGCGCGAGTTGGATAAATAGGAATCGGGCAGCTCGATTTTACTTATGCCACCCTGACTTGACCCCTGCCCCCTATGAACAGCCAGACATTATAAAGTATTTTCGGCTCGCGTTATCTATCGCGAAGGAAACCGCAGAGATCGACTTGAAGCGTGAGAAAAACCCGAAAAAGCGAGCAACACGAAGTTAATTTCCCGCGAGAAGCGCAATCTATCTTTAAGTGATCTCCAAGTTCTGAAAATACTTAAAATATTTTACAATGAATTACTTTTTATATTCGACATTGATTGCAACTCAAAGAGCTTTCTAAACTATAATTCAAAGTGTTATTTGATTATGTCGCATAAACTCCAAACATTTGTCCTATTAGAAATAAATTACTATGGTAGCTACTCTCATCAAACAACCCATCACTGCATATTTCATACACCCCTTAAAGGGTCACTTGCAGGATGCATCGCAAAAAAAATAGCCTCAAAACTGCAAGCGATTGGCCATTGGCACAACAACGTTATTCTATAAGGTTGGCGCCGATCGAAGTTAGTAGTTCCTCTTAGGCAGCAGCATAACGGACCGCCATACCAGCATAATATCTGTTTTTAACTCAGGCAGTTAGCGCCGACTTAGCTCCGTCAAGTGGCGGCGCAAGGTGCATAATATAATCAATCGGTGGCCGAGCGCCCCTCCTGCTTATGAGGATCCATCAACTTAGCCAGCATCCAAAAGCTGCATGGAACTATTCCAAGGGAAGTACACGGTGTTGCAAATGATCCCGAATATCGCAGGTGAAAAGCGCCTCATTCTATGTGTCGAGGATGATCCATGTATCCGCTCTGACATCACCGAAGAGTTGGGGGAAGCTGGCTATCTCGTGGCGGAAGCTGAGGATGGTGTTGCTGCATTAAAAGTCCTTGAGCAACGCAAACCTGATCTTATCCTGTGCGACATCTCGATGCCGATTATGGGAGGCTTCGACCTGCTCCACACCATACGCGAGAATCACCCGTCGCTTGATGATGTACCTTTTATGTTTCTTTCAGTCATGGGTGACCGCGAAAACATTATCCAGGGTAAGAACTTTGGGGCGGACGACTACCTCGTTAAGCCAGTCGATTTCGATATCATGCTTGCCGCCATCAACACACGTTTAACCCAAGTATCCCGCATGAAACGGGCGATGGCGCCGGATGCAGCTGAGCTAATCCAATCGCCGATACTGACTGCAATAGAGGACACCAGAGAAGCATTTGCCAGTATCGCCAACACCCTGGATGGCATGGAGAGCGGCGTTATCTTTCTCGACTCTATCGGCCACGTTCAAGTGATGAACAGGACAGCGACACAGATAATCAAGGCGGAAGATGGCCTCCTGTCGACACCTACTGGTCTTCGCACTACATCAGCAAAGTCGACCCGTGCACTGCGTTTAGCGATTTCTGATGCTCTTGAAGCCTCCCCAAAAGGCAGCACGATCTCTGTCGCGCGCGAAGCGCAACGCCCCCTAGTTGTGCAAATCTGCCCGCTCGGTGCCCGAGAGACACCTGGCCTGCCGACAGTCGCCGTCCTTGTTATAGATCCAGCAAACCGCCCCCGGCTTATGCCGCAAATTGCTGCGCGCATGTATGACCTGACGCCGTCCGAAGCCAGGCTAGCGTCTGCATTGGTAGATGGAAAACGTTTGGAAGAGATTGCAGACGAATTCGATGTCGCGCCGACAACGATCTCGTTTCATCTTCAGAATCTGTTCCGCAAGACGCAGACGACTCGTCAGACGGACCTAGTGGCTCTCTTACTGCGTGGAGCTCTCACCCTCCGCAGCGAAGCGGCATAATTCATCACATATCCCAACAGATCTAACCACCCATTTGGGTGATATCCATTGAGAGCAATCAGCATAGATATACCGAGATGTGACCATGTTGTTCCAATGCCAGGATATGCATGATCCTCAAAAGATTCTAACGCAAAGGATATGCGGCAAGGCAATGAAAAATAAGAAGGTCCTTTCCCAGCGTCGTGTCATTAGAATGGTCCGGCAAATTGTAAGCTGGTTCAAAGGTGCACATCAGAGACAATATCTCAATCAGATTCGAGGTGAGGACATTTTGAACGTTGTCTCGCATCAATTATTGACCCCACTAGCTGTGATTAATAGTTCGGCCCAATATATGCAGCGGCGCTCTGCCACGATAGATGCTGCAGAACTCGAGCGTCGTAGCACCCGAATTCGACAAGTAACAGACGAACTTATCTCTTCCTCCCGAGCACTCCTAGAACGCTTTAGGTCGCATGATGGCCACATCCCCCTTGAAGAGCAACCTATTGCACTGCAGGGGCTTTTCGAAGCTGCACTTGATCATATACGTTTGTGTCAACCGGAGAGAGTTGTACATTTCAGTGTAAGCTCGGATGCTGAAATCATATTAGCAGATCCGCTTCTTCTTCAGGCTGTGCTTATCATTCTGGTAGATAATGGAGTGAAATACTCTAAATTTGATACTCCCATTGTTCTCTCGGGCTTACGATCGAGTAACACTGCAATCATATCAGTGTCTGATTGTGGCATTGGGATCCCAAAGGATGAGATCTCACGGCTTTTCTCCCCGGGATTTCGGGCGCAAAATGCACGAGGTTATCATGGTAGCGGCATCGGTCTCCATCTCGCAAACAGGATCGTGCGTAACCATCGTGGCAGCATCACGGTAGATAGCATTGAGGGCGTAGGTACGACTTTCAATGTTCATCTTCCCGGGGCTTACCGCGAGACCCTCTGAAAAGGAACCATATCCTCGAACTCGCAAGACACGTGCTCACATATACAATCCTGCGATTACGATGGAGCCTTTGTCGTCAATGGCCTTTATAGAGCCAGCTTCAGACTAGTTGGAAATCGCGAAGATAGCTAGTTCGCAGGATCTTATATAGAAACAGTTCGCCAGCGCATGGCGTTGTTGAGCAAATGCAGTCTCACTCCTAATTATAGAAGGGCCGCTTTTCAATCCGGACAACATGTTTCTACGACCGAGACCTACTTAGCCGCCGTCTCTAAGCACGCTTAGTTTTCAACCCTCTTTAGCGAAGAATTGCCTATACCTAGGAGGGACATCGCGTCCACAGCAGTAGCTTGCAAATAGTGGTTAGGGTACTCTTCACAACCAAGCTTAAGGCAGAGAACAGATA
Organism: Microvirga sp. CF3062; assembly: GCF_036314045.1. NCBI lineage: Bacteria > Pseudomonadati > Pseudomonadota > Alphaproteobacteria > Hyphomicrobiales > Methylobacteriaceae > Microvirga > Microvirga sp. CF3062. Next base: position 5,189 of record NZ_JAYGGN010000006.1, on the reverse strand, counting down.
TTTGAGGAGTACGGAATATGACGGCCTACATCATAGCTCAGTTAAAGTTTACTGATCTTGATTCTTACCGGAAGTATCAGAGAGCCTTTCCCAAGGTCTTTGGTAGGTTCAGAGGGACTATCGTAATTGCAGACGAGCATCCTCGCCTTCTCGAGGGACATTGGGAGCGTGACAAAGTTGTAGTGCTCAGCTTTCCCTCAGAAGAAGATGCGCTCGCATTTCAGAACTCTGACGAGTACCGTCTGATCGCTCGTGATCGCAAAGCTGGCGCGGAAGCAACTATCCTGCTCGTTCGCCAGTTTTCATAGAACGAGGGTACAGGTCCCCGTAATGACCACGGAAATAGGTCGCTTGCGCGGTCTCTTCCCGCTCTTCGCGATCCCGCGCATTGGGAATGACATTCTTTCTCAAAGAGAAATTTGTCTGTCAGCTTGAGGTTCTTGCTTGAGTTCGTAATTTGATCGGCTACACCTTCGCCCAAGCCGTCCCTATCAAACGGCAGCGCGTCAACCTTTTCTTATTATCAGCGAGATAGCTGTTGGCGTCCGCTGCCTTTATACAAATCTTGAAGGCGCCCTTCAACTTGGCAGACCTCTTCTCTGAGCCCGACTTGCCGAGCCTCTTCAACATAGCATTATCAAGCCAGACCGAGTCATCGTTGCCTCTGAAATCTGGGATGGTTTTGAGGTTATTCCTCTTATTCGTCGTTGTTGTGAACACAAGATTGCCTTCGCCTTTGCCGCCGCTCAGGATGTCGTTGCCGAGCCTCGCATAGGGTCAATCCTTGCCAGTTTCAAGATTGAGTGCCTCGTTGCCTGCGCTCGACATATACCTGGAGGCATCCGTAGCTCACAATGGGATGGACACCCGGCAACTTGCCCTAGATGACCTACAACACATCAACTGTCGGAAATCTCGCACTTCCGCGGACGCATTCCCACAAGAAGCAGGCAAGGCCAATGTCACCTGTCCAAAGAGAGAACCGGCGGCAACCGAGGTAAGCAGCCTCAGCATCACTCTGCATGATTGCGTGCATAGCAAAACGACGCGCCCGATCCAGCCAAATCGTATCGCCTGTTCGCTCGAACAGCTTAAGGAATGCAAAAGCGTTTCCGGCTGTCCCATGGCAAAGACCTGGTCCCTTTTTAAGTGGACCAGCCTTCCAGGTCAGCTCACCGCCGCCTAAAAGCAATTCATCAATAGGCTCTTTGAGACCAGACAACGCTGTTACCATGCCGGGAGCTCCATGGCAGTGCTGTAGCAACAGCGGCGCGCCATCTCTATTTGGCTGAGCACGTGACGGCCAATTAACCCCATATGAGCTCTTAACTGCGGTAACCTCAAGCGTCCGTGCGATCTGCGAGGAAAGTGATGCCCATTGAGCGTCACCAATGAGATCGCGGCCCTTGAGGAGCACATGAACATTGCCCGCATAGCCATGAACAGGGCCAAGATATTGTCCGACTCGACCGTAGAGGTTCTGAGTCCAAATATGTGCACCTAATCTCTCATCGTAATGAAAAGAGGCCTCAAGGGCTCTTGCACCGGCGCAATAGAGATCCTTCCAGAAGGTGGAGCCACTATGTCGATACATGTCAAGCGCTGCCAGCATTGTGCCAGGAGCTCCCCACATTAGCTCCAACGAAGGATCCTCCGTATTCTCAGCAATAGCCTCTGCGAGGGAGGATAAGACCGCCTCCGAGCGAGTTATCTTCCACTGTGTGAACAAGATCCCTGCATCTCCGAGGAGCCACGAGCGAGTTTGCCATGCAGACCCAAGGAGCTCACGCCAAGCCTTTGACTCAAGCATGCTCCGGTTTCGGTTTTGGATCTCCGGCAAGTACTCGGCAAATGATGGGCCTGTGCTTGCCGCGCCCTCGCTAACAAGATGATTAAGACCCCAGATTACACCCGCGGCTCCGAAATAAAGCGAGGTATGTGGCCCCTCCTCATCGCCTTCTTGGTCGTTAGGATGGATCTTCCAGAGGCCCTTAGGTGTGAACGCTCTGCGAGCGTCGGAAACGATACGCTCAATGGTATCGCAGGCCCTATCAGCATCCCAGCCCCCAATGTCGAGATGCTGGTGACGGTCTGGGTCGAACAGAGCTATCGTCACCTTTGAGTACCCTGTGTAGAACCGATGAATGACAATGTCGTACTACATTCTCCGTCGGCCGGACAGCCCTATGTGCTCTTGCACATCGTACAAGGTTCTGTTGATCGAATTCGGTTGAGCTATGACATTAGCACTTATAGCCACGCCCGTGCCAGCTGCATGTGAGATAGTTGTCTGCACGACGATCTTTTGAACTCTCGTCTAGATTGAGCATGCTCTCGTGAAAGCTAATCTGGTCCCCTACCTTGATGACGGTTAAGGCGCGATAATGCCTTTGTGGCAAACGCGTACCCTCACCTACCGACGCTCTCCTCACGGCAGACTCTCGCAAGTTCGATCAGAACGCTGCGCAGCATTCTTGCCGACTCAGGATCTTCGGCTGGATCAATGGTGCCGAGTTCCCCGAGCCGGTCCAGGGTCACACTTGCTTGGGGCTGAACGTGGCCAGCCATTGTAGTCAGCACCTCGATCAATTGAGCCTGGGCATGAGTTGCACGAGGCGAGGTGTTGATCAGGGCGATAGGCATATCTAGGAACTCCGAACTTGCGACTAGCCAGTCCAGCGCGTTTTTGAGAACGCCAGGGATACCATGAGCGTATTCTGGGCTGGCAATAACTAGAGCGCTAGCTGTACCAACCAGTTGTCGTAGGCGAGCCACCTCCTGTGGGGGCTCATCTCCGTCCAAGTCTGGGTTGAAATGAGGCAACTTATCTAGCCCCTCGTAGATGAGGACTTCTACATTCCATTCTGCAACCTCACGAAGTGCACAGATGACCCGGCTGTTCGAGGATGCCGCTCTCAGACTCCCGGAAATCGCTAAGATTTGCATTCGTACAGCTCTCCAATATTTGTCCTAGAGTCTAGCACAAGATTATCTATTATTGGCTCTCCTCAGCATATTCGCCTAACTTGAGATGCTGTAAGCCTTCAGAAAATCATTCGCCTGAGGCAACTTGCAAGATCCAGGGGGGATGGTCCCTTCGGCGAGACTTGATATGCTGCAGTAGCCCGCCACCAATAGCACAGCGATATGTGGAATGCGCGCAGTTAACCACCTATTGCTTTAGATCCAGTTGGCTGATCAATCCTGGTTTTTGTATATGCTCGTCGTGCTACACGCGGCAATAGGTATTGAGATTAGTGAAGTTGATTGCAGGCCCACTTCCTACAAGACCATGTGTGACTACCTCACCGATGCGATCCCGTCCGTTCATAGGGGGAAGGTAGCGTGAGCACCATGGTAGACTTGAGGAAACATGCCACTACCACCCTGAGAGCTGAATAGATGCCATACCGAGCCATCAAAGCCACCGCCGTCTCAGCACTTGTCGTTGTCTTAGCTGGATGCCAGACGGCACCGCCGGTGGCCGGGGACCCTGCAACTTTCCAGTACGATGCACTAGGATCGGCCTCAGCTAAGCTAAATGCGCAGCTCAATGCCGAAGCTACTGCATTCGGCACGGCTCAAGGCGTTGCCGGAATCGCCTCCGCTAGTGACCCAACTGGCTTGTCGGCCATTCCGCTTATGGTTGGAGGAGGCATCGCACATAGAGCAAGGCTCGCCAAAAACGACGCACTTATGAAAGCTGCAGCGGAAGAGGACCTCCAAGCCGCTTACAAGAAATACGGGATGAATTCCGACGGAACACCCTCTGGTAAGCGAGGCCCAGGATCAGCACCATGAGAATAGCCGTTCATGAAGAAACCCGCGATCTTGTCGTAAGAGCACAAGGCCTGGGAGCTCAATTTCAAGCACACGGTCGAGGATCTCAGAGCGGCTGCGGGCTTAGCTCTGGAAAACAAATTCGTAGGCTGATGGCTTGGCGGCAATGGAGAGGAAGTGAACGCTGATCCGACCAATGATCAAAAGAAAGTTCTGAGCGACACATGACGGCTGGCAAGATGACCCTCTCCACTAAAGAGACCATGCGGTACCGTCCATAACCGACGACCAAGCCATAGCGGCCGGTTGGGCATAGCGCTTGTTTTATGTGAGGAGCATTGCCAGCAGATACCGGTCGGCTCACGGTACGCCAGATCCACAAGCGAGCTAAAAGTTTCCGTACTCGTCAGGCAGGGCGGCAACATAGGGCTGTAGCCACTGAGAGAAGATGCTGTTGCTAGCTCTGAGCCGACCTGGTGTGAGCCCAGCCAAATAGATGTCCCACGCTAGAGACTCCCATAGGTGATTGGCATACAGGCCTTGCACCTCAGCCTGGCATGTGGATGTGAATAGAGCGCGTAGCGATCCCTCATCCCACAATGGCCAGTAAAAGGCATTATGCGGAAGAATGGTGACTTCATCGACGTGGGTCTCCGCTAACCGTTTGGGCAGAGCAACGGAATGCTCAGCCCAATAGCGCCCGCCCGGCACATCGTTGCGGAACGAACGATACTGCTCCCGCCACCGGCGCAGGAAAGCGGCACCTGGCTGAGCAAGGATGACCGCATTGGCAAGTCCAAAATGGCCATCCAAACCCTCCTGCCCCAATACGACCGCGTGGCCAAGCAGATCGTCAAAGCTTCTGTGCACAATCACGTCCACATCCATGTAGATGCCGCCATGCTCTAGAAGTCGGTCGAGGCGAAGCACGTCGGCACGATGGGCATAATGATGGATGGGATTTCCAAACACCTCTGTTGGCGCTTTTACAGGAACCCTCTCGACAAGCTGACTTGTCAGGTCCCACCAAGGCCCACGGGGCTCATGCTCGTAGTAGAAAAAGACACGCTCCGGTCTGAGATGATGGATGGCACTCGCCACGCACGCGTGGTGCACCAAGCTCCAGAGGCGCCCACCGTAGTCCGGCGTCAAGCCAAAGCAATAGTGCAAAATTCGAGGAACACTCTTCGTCGGCTTTGTTCGTCTTAGCCAGGAAAGCACTCTAGCAGACCTTTATCTTTTCTAAGGAACATAGATACGTAAGGATCAAGAAGGAGCGAGCCTTCTTGATCCTCTCTCCTTTGGGGATTCCTGCATCAGATGACGAAGAAGTCCTTGTGGGTCATCTTGAGGTTTTTGGAGAGGGTGGCGATCTGGATCTGAGCGGATGAGCCGGTGCCGTCGGCATC